>JAYZEP010000005.1:0-36623 GCA_036337225.1 Thermodesulfobacteriota bacterium | reverse complement strand
ACAATACTGATGCCAAGGTTAAGGAGTTTTGCGAACTAACCTTTGGTGTCAATTTTCCTATGACTTCCATTACGTCTGTAAGAGGAAAAAACCCTCACCCTTTTTATAGATGGGCAAAAGATTCCTATGGCTCCTCTGCAGTTCCAAAATGGAATTTTCATAAAATTTTAATAGATAAAAATGGTGTAATTGTTGACACCTACTCTTCTATGACAAAGCCAACAGATAAAAAAATTACGTCTAAGATAAATAGCTTATTATAGGCAAAATTAATTATTCTGTGTATCCTTGAGATATTACATGTTTAACAACTACCTAGATAAAATAATGTCGTCTAGTAGTGGCTACCTGGAATCAATTCTCAGCGAAAAAGAACTTGTAAGATTTTATAATGTGCTTAAAAAGTTACGCCCCAAAGATGATAAGCATTGCATTGAATTGTTCGATCTACATTACAGAAAACTTATAAAAAGAAAACATCAAAAAGAATATAAAAGAACAGACAGTTCTTTAAAAAAATTTATTAACAAGAAGTCAGAGAATTTGAAAATTATATGGGGTGACTGTCTAGATGTACTACAAAAAATGGATTCCGAGTCAATTCAGCTAATGGTAACTTCACCCCCATATTACAACGCCAGAGATTATTCACAGTGGGACGATATTGGTGCCTATCTATCTGATATGAGAGAGATTATCAGGGAAACGTACAGGGTTTTAGATAATCATAGGGTCTGGGTATTCAACATAGGAGATATATTTGATAATCCAAATACGAAGACAAGGGCAGTATGGGGAAAATCGAGACTCCCTTTAGGTGCTTATTTCATTAATATATTTGAAGAAGAAGGTTTTACTTTTATAGATGATATTATTTGGGACAAAGGAGAAGTACAAAGTGCGCGAAACAAAAGCTCATCTAACCCCTACCCCTTTTATCAATATCCAATTAATTGCTATGAGCACATATTAATTTTTCACAAACACAGGCTTGATTTAACAAGATTCCCATGTCCACGTTGTGGAACTCTAAAAGTAAACAGCAACACGCAATCTGAACCTGGCCTTCAAAGTTGGGAATGTAAAAACAATAAGTGCTTTGAGAGAAGTGCCTCAAATAGAGGTAAAAGATTCTCGCTCAAGACAAATTTAGTACAATCCGATGTTGTAAAAAATGAAGACAATTCGATTAACAAGTACACTTTAAAAAAATGGAGAAGAGATATAGTACCCTTTAGTCCTGTAATTAAGATAAATTTAAAAGGCAAAAACACATTAGGACATACGGCACCCTTCCCCGAAGATATACCAGATATGGCAATAAGATTTTTTACTTTTAAAGGAGAATTAGTACTTGATCCTTTTGCTGGTAGCTTTACAGCACCCAAGACCGCCGCAAAACTCGGAAGAATTGGAATCGGTATAGAATTAAACAAGAACTCGTTTGCTGGAGCAATAAGAAAAAATTTAGGGAATGCTAATCAAGACTTGTTTGAGAACGATATTCAATTCTCTGAATTTTCTCTTAAGTAAATATCATCCCAAAAACTCGAGGTTTTATTTTCAAGAAATATTAATTAAATTATTTATAGATTCCTTCAGACTTAAAATTTGTTATACTTAATGAAGAGAGAAAAGTATGTCGCGAATAATAAAATTTTCATTAGCGTTTTTGATATTAATTTCATTTTCTAGTTGCTATCCTTTGCAAAAACTTCAAGAGCATACAACGAAAAACTTGTATCCGGAAGGCATTGAACATGGCAAATTGGAAAAAGAACTATTCTGGTTCTGGAACATGGAACAGTCATCATCAGACAACGCAAGCACAAAAACTGCTGCGAAAGAAGACATTTCTATAGAAAAACCTCCAGCATCACAGAGTCAAGCTGTACAGGTAAGTGAGGAAGGAGATGCACCAATAGATGATTCGGGCGCAGAGCCTGTACCAGAAAGACTTGCAGAAGAAGAGCCTCCGTCTTTTACCGAACCGGGAGAAAGCAAAAACTTAAGAGCCTTTTCTTCGAATTCTCCTATAATGTTTTCCGTCATCGTCCTCATCCTGGCAATACTATTAGGTCTTGGAATCACTTTTCTTCTATTTAGGTCAAAAAATAAAAAATACGGAATAAATCATTTCAAAGATGAAGTAGTAGATTTTTGGAATAGTCTTTTTAGATAAATTTATTTTTGGATAATTAAATCTCTTGTAATTTCCTTTAAGTTCTTGCAGCCTGTCAAAATCATACTCTCGAGGAATTCTTTTTGTAAGATATCCAAAACAAGCTCAACTCCCTTCTGACCATCATGATGCAATCCCCAAAGAAGTGGTCTGCCAATCTGGATAGCATCTGCTCCAAGCGCAAGGCATTTTAAGACGTCTGTACCTCGTCTTATCCCACCATCTACAAGCAATAAAGCATCTGGCCCTACCGCATTCCTAATAGGTTCTATTTGTTTTAATGTAGGAACGGCTGTGTCCAATTGTCTTCCACCATGATTTGATATGACGATTCCATCAGCTCCATAACCTAGTGCTTGCTGCGCATCGTCTGGTCGCAATATCCCTTTCACTAAAACAGGTAGACCTGATATTTCTTTAATCCATGGAATTGCAGCAAATGTCAAAGTAGGATCAAAAAGGTGATCGGAGTGCGTATATATGTCGCCATGTTCAAATTTAGTACCTATAAAATTACCAAGACCAAGATGCTCTGGCATTTCAAAAGAATCTCTTAAGTCTCGCTCTCGCACACCTAAGCGTGGCGCATCTACAGTGAACTCTATGGCTTTGTAACCCAAATCTTTGCATCTTTTTAGCATATCTTCAGTAAAAGGCCTATCTTTAGACACATACAATTGGAAAAAGAGTTTATCGTGACACGGTCCGACATCGTCGATAGATTTATTAGATATAGTGCTTTGAGTCATAACAGTATTATAGGTAGAAGCAGCTTTTGCTGTGGCGACCTCCCCTTCTTCGTGTGCCATGCATTGCATTGCGACTGGTGCAATTAAAATTGGCATGTCTATTTTGTTGCCTAATATAGAGCATGATATTTCAACATTAGATACATCTCGTAAAAATCTTGGGAGTAGCTCGTATTCATTAAATACAGACCTATTTCTTTCTAGAGTTACTTCATCTCGTGCACCTGATGAATAATAACCCTCTATTGCTTTAGGTAGCTTATTTGGAAATTGCTTTTCCAAATCAAAAAGATTAATAATCATTCTACGTTGTATTATAGCAAACTGGAGGCAAGTCCCCTATTCTTCCGTTACACGAATAAAACAAAAATCCCAGCAACTATAAGAACGAATGACCAGATATAATCAAAATTTATCCATGCAGATCTTAAAATCCTTAGCCCTATTATCTTATAAACACTGAATGCTACAGTAATCGAAATTGTTATCATACCAAGCATATGGAACAGCATAGCGAACATACCACTTTTTGATATGGCCATCATGTCATGTTCTGCATGAAGAGATAAGCCAGGAATCAACATTAATCCAGCTCCATGAGCCGATGTCATTAGAAAAGACCAGATGAACAAATCTAAATGTGTAACATTCATCGCTGTCCAGTTTGGATGTCTTTTATTGTAGAGCTTATAGATGCCAAATATCACAAGTAAAATTGCAAAAATGATTTTCGTGAAATGGAATGGAATAAAGTGTTTGACCGCTTCATAGAGTATCACGACTATAAGGAGTGAAAGAAGGTGACCTAAAGCTATCGGCAAATGGGTTGTAAAGATTTTAATTGTTGATTCTTTCTGCATTGCTATTGCAACACTAAAAAGCCAACCCATCCCAGGATTTATTCCATGATATACTCCGAGGATTAAGAAATATGTAATTAGGCCGTCCATATGAATTTAGTAGTTTTTATTCTTCGTTAGGGAAGCAAAAAGAATCCGAAGACGAATCTCCACCTTGTAGTCTTACCTGGTGAGTTCTTTGATCGCCAAAGTCCATGAAGAAGTCTTTATCAAGAGCAAAACCACCGGAAGGGTCTACATCAGCTTTCACGAGCCACCCTTTTATATCTGAGTAAAATTGGTCGTCCCAACTACTATATAAAGAATTTGTAAAATAGACTCTCTTGCCATCTCTACTTATCTCAACCATTTGTGGTCCACCTGTTGCAGGTGTTCCATTTGGATGAGGGTTCTTTTTGGCAACTCCACCTATTTCTATAACTCCGGCAAGTTTAGGATTAAAAGGATCGGAAACATCATATTGTTGGAGCTCTCCAATGCCCCAGCATGAGACGTACAAAAATTTATCGTCAAGAGATAAATTGATATCTGTAACAAGCGGAGGTGCTGCACCAAAATCTTTTAGAGGTGCTGGCAAATCTGCAGCATCAGCTGGCTGTGCTGGTATGGTAATTGTTTTTTTGATGTTCCATTTATCTTTTTCTAGATACCAGGTCCAAATTGAAGCAGACAAATCAGTTGTGTTTACAACAACTCCCACAAAGCCGTAGGTGTTTTTAGGGTTATGAGAAGGTCTTAGCTCTAGAACCATTTGGTTTTCTTTACCCAAATCTAGCTCTTGAAGATGATTGTGAGTTCTCAAGTCCCATACATGAAGCTTGTGTCCGTACTTACCGCCCACAACAGCTTCCAGGTTTAGTCCATTTTCAAAAAGATCGGGAGTCCCCCATTCAGATGTAATAACTCTATCGTGACCAAGGTGCCACCAAAAATCATACGCATAATGTTGAGAGCCTCTATCGTTTTCCCATTGTCCTTTGATGTCAAGATCCAAATGATCAATCATAAAAATACCACCTGGTCCTTCACCGGATTGTGTTCCGCCGCCTAAAGCACTTACATATATACCTTCCGGTCCACAATGAATAGTATGAGGTCGACTGTATCCAGATTTTTCCATTAGCTCTTCGGGTTCAAAGGTCTTTATGATTCTTGGATTTTTTGGATCATCCTTTGTGTCAATTATATAAAGCCTTGAGGATCTCATTCCAGGGACTAGAAGATATCTTCTTTCAACGTCTGGATGAGGTGCATATGGGCAAAGATGAGCGCTACATGCATTCCAGCCAAAATGGTGAAGCTCATCTCCTACGTTAGGTAGGACAAGTTCGCTTACTTTTTGCAAATAGGAATTTGAAGCAGGGTTCACATCTACAGTGCACAGAGAATCAGGCTTACCATGGACGTTAAGAGTCGCTACATACGCCAGTTCTTCTTGAGGCGCTTCCATAGCCATCTTTGCAGTAGGATAAAATGTCTGATCAGGTGTCATACCCATAGTCCAACTATTATTTCATATTTTTACTATAAAAACTATCTTAAAAAATTTCTAACCAAATAAGGGCTATTAGTATATAGTATTCACAGATTGACTTTTGATGCTAATTTAATTGGTTTTCTAGCAGGGTTTTGCACAACCATTGCGTTTATCCCCCAAGTAATTCAAGTCTACAAAACGAAATCTACCAAGGATATTTCTTTCTCTATGTTTGCAATTTTCACGTTTGGAGTTCTTTGTTGGACTATTTATGGGCTCTTTATTGTTAATCTTCCCATGATTATAGCAAATGCTATCACCCTTGTTCTTGCCTCCGCAATTCTGATTGCAAAAATTAAGTTTAGCTAAATTCGTACTATTTTTAACTGTTTTATGATGATTTTAAGATTTATTTGCTCATCAATATAACAATAAAGGTATCATAGTGTTGTAGGGGCAAAGCAAGGAGGAAGAAATAATGAGTGATTTAATGGGCGATTTAAAAGTAATATTGAAAGACGACAATGGACAAGACTGCGTTATAGAGAATATATTAGATTTTCAACAACACTTGGAACAATTTCACGGGATAGATGTCTCGATTCATGAAGAAAACGGTCACTATTTTAGAGTCGATGACACATTTCGAGAAAAAATCAATACACTAGTAAAAAACATTGTTAGATAATAAATAAAGGATTGACACGGAGAGGTGCCAGAGTGGTTTAATGGGGCAGTTTCGAAAACTGCTGTACGGGCAACCGTACCGGGGGTTCGAATCCCCCTCTCTCCTAGAAGCTTAGTTAATGTTTAAATCTATTCCTCTACCGTTTCCGTTGATAGATCTTCTTCTGCCACGACTTCTTCTGCCACGACTTCTTCTGCCACGACTTCTTCTGCGTCATTGCTTTCTACCACTGTTGGTGAAATCTCTGTAACATCATCATCGCCAAACCATTGTTCTTTTTTCTCCTTTATATAAGAACAGCTAGCAAAAGAACATAGGACCAGGAATATTACTGCTAATCTAATTACTTTCATTCAATAAATCCTCCTAAGCTAGATTGTAGCATTTCTAAAAATACTAAATCTACTTTTCTATTGTGCAGATATTTATTTCTCGATATCTGGACCGTTTTCTGTTGCAGGGTCCTTATCCACTTGTGCAGCCTCGTCTACAACAATGTCTTCGGTAGCTCCTGTTTTTGTAGTTTTATCTTCTGTAGTAGATTGTTCCGCATCCCAAAACCAAAAGAACTCCTTATCCAGTTCACCATGCTCAATCCCTTCTGGGTATAGCTTCGTCTTAAGGTCTTCCTCAAGTTTTTGTAGCGGATAGCAACTTGAGAACGCACACAACAGTAAAAATGCGACTATAAGCCTAATTGCTTTCAATGAATGTACCCCATAAGGTTATTGTAACAATTAAAAAGATGGTAAAGCAACCTAGATTATTTCTTAGTCCTTCTTCCCACCCTCAATAACGCCCATAATATCTAGTGATTCAAGGGGCTTTTCTGACTCGGATTCAAGCAAATAAGACTGCATTTCTACTTTGAATCCACTGTAAAAATTATCGTAAACCTTCCTGAGAAGCAGACGTCTTTCTTCGAATACTTTCTGTGAATTATTTTCTTCTTTTGTTAATTGATCTTGTGCAGCTTGTAGCGAATCCATTATGGTGCTAACCGTATTTCGAAAACGCTCCGAACTAACAAAGGCATATAGTTGATCCTTTTTGGTCTTACTTCCTTCCATTTTCCATTCAGCCTCAGTAATTTGATCTATCATGCTTACTCGTATTCTCAATGCCGGTATAAAATTTGAAAATTCCACTATAGAAACCATAGGGCCTGCATCTTGATATTTTTTGCCTTTAGCTTCTTTCGGCATTACCCCATTCGTCACTATTATTCCATGGCTGGCACTTTCTCTGGCTATATCTTCTTTCATTTTGCTGACAAATCCTGATTGAAAACTTTTAACATTTTTTGCTTCTATTAGAATTTTAGCACCTTTCAAAGTTGTAATTACGAGGTCGGCTCCCTTTTTACCTTTTACGATATCTTCAACTGAAAATCCTGGAAACTCTTTTTGTGCTGTGGCCTTAACTATCTCTTCGAAAGTCTCGCCTGAGAGTTCAGAGTCCCCTCCTGGCTTAACTCCTAATTCTTTTATTTTCTGATTAAGCCTATCTATTTGTAGCTGCGACTTTTGTCTTTCTTCCTCAACTGCTTTCTCTTTAAGCGCTTCAGCTTCCTCGAGCTTCTTTCTGCTTGCCTCTTTTATCTCCTTTGCTTTTCTTTCTAGTTCTTCTTCTTTTTTCTCAAGGACTTCATCATTCGCTTTGTTAAGAAGTTTTTGATAATTTTTTTTCTCTTTTTCTATTGCTTCGGATTTCTTTTCCATCTCATCTTCTAATTCTTCAATCTTTTTTGCAACAATTTTGTCAGATTGTTTCTTTTGCTTTTCGTAATTTTGTGATATTTCGTTTTGTGCTAATTTAACTTGCTCCGCTACCTTTTTTTGTATATCTACATCTGCAATTTCTTTAATATGTTCGCTAGTAAGGTACTTTTCTAGGGGGAAGGACTCCCCACAATGCGGGCATTTTATTTCGGCCATCTATAGATATTTTACCATTACATATCACTTTTTCTTAGTCTTACTTTGTCTTATTTCTACTACTTCTTGATCTTCTGTGTACATATCAAAAAAATCCTGCATATCATCTGAAAGATCCTCTTTGTTTATTTTACTATTAATGCTTCTCGTATTAATAGTTGAAAACTCCTCCCATGCGCCCTTATCTTTTAGTCGTTTTTCCATATCATCCCTCAAAGGATCAGTAGAAGAAGGGATTCTCTTTTCAACAGTATGCTTTATTGTTACTTGCTTGTTTTTGTCCTCCGATTCTATGGCATACACGGGCTCACTCGAAAATTTTTCAGAATACGCCAATAATTTTTCTTTTACCTCATCAATCTTTGATTGAAGTTCTTTTTCGCTTTCTTTAAGTTGAATATAAGATTGTGCAAGCTTAGGACCTTCTTGTATATCGGGATCGTATGGGTTCTTTTCGACCAATTCTTTATTAGAGAAAAGTGGGCATATCTTCATGTATTCACACCAATTACAGAGCATAGATTTTTTTGGTCTGTATTCCTGCTCCTTCCTCTCTTTTCTTACAACTCTCTCGATTGTACTCAATGCCACTTCTAACTCTTCATCGTTTACCGTTTTTTCATATTTTAATTTATGCCTTAAGAAGTGCCATACTACTCTGACCTCTGGTGCTGTCTTGCCCTTAAATCTATAGTCAAGAAGCAGAAGCCTTTTGTACAAAGGGAGCTGTTTATAATCAAACTTACTATCTATTTCTAGTTGGGTTGGTGGGTTTGCACTTGTCTTATAATCATGAATCTCTACCCTATCGTCATATACATCAATCCTGTCGATTTTTCCTACAAAAGGTACATTGAGCTTTGATGGCTCAGGAAGAATATTGGTAGTTCTAAAAGTCTTTTCGGTAAATATAAATTTAAATTGTGGGTTTTTAAGTGAATCAATATTTTCACTGTAATAATCCTGAACGCATTTAAGACCAATATCAAAATAATCGTCATAACTTAGGTCTTTCTTGACTATCCTTATCGCTTCGAAGTCTTTAGATTTTTCACTCCAAAAATTTCTATACACATCTTCTAGGTCTTTTAAGGGGATTAGTTTGCCTATCTTTAGTCTTTGATATAGCACATCCAAGGCTTCGTGAACCATGCTTCCCATAAATGCTTCTATCGACGTCTCGTTGTAGTATATTTTGTCTATATATCTGAATTTGAATTTTCTCGCACATGATTGAAAAGTGCTTAGCTTTGAGAAGGACCACATAGAACAAGTATAAATCTATTTAATTATTAAAAAAAATTTGATTAGCGATAATCTACCCATTCCAACTCTTTAAGACGCCATTTTGAATTAATTTTATTTTTCTAATCTGCAACAGCATATAGCTAATAAAAAGGAGTAGAACTTGATAGAATGCGTAATTGTCCCATTTTGGTTGAAGGTATATAGAAGAATAGATGATAATAAGAACCGTTAGACAGGCAAGAGCCCTCAGAATTGTATCAGGCTTTGCCAAACTTCTGATTGAGTCGTAAAAAACTCGAAAAACAACCGCCGAAATTAAAATAAAATCATAGTGCTTAATGCGTGGAAGGATTAAAATCACAAGCATGCAAGATAGGACGGTTAGGATTATATTAAATTCAGTATCGTTCAGCTGAATCTTCTTGATGTAATTTCTAAAAAGTAGTACGGCTAAAAGCAGGAAGGGTGCAAGAACAACGTGTGCCAAATAGTTAAAATATACTGCCGACATAGAAGTGCTAAAATATTTACTATATAAAAACGTTTCATAGAAGTAAGGTCTCATCCCGACATCGACAGTGCCTAAATTCGTAACCCAATAGCTTAAAAGATTCGGATGAAATAGGTAATTTAGGAGAAAAATTGAGCCAATCGAGGCTACGAAAAGTAGGACATATTTAAAATTAATCCTATTGTCCATTATGATTGGAAGAAGAATAAAGGCCGCCATATGAAATTTAACACTTACCACTACCCCTAAAATTACATAGAACTTCCATTCGTCAACCTTGTTAATCAAGAACTTTGAAGAGATCAGGATGGCAAGATACACAAAGAAGCTTATGTTGGCGGCTTGAAGAGATATGGTGTTTATTCCGCTGAAAAGGGTTAAAAACAATAGTATCAAAAATCCCAGGGGCATTTCGATTTGAAATATTTCTTTTGCGTTTTTACACACAAGAACAATAGAGGTAATTACAAAGAGCACCCATACCATCTCTCCGGTTGCCATACTAATGTACTCGAAAGGCAATACGGACAAAAGAAGTGGCAAGTAAGTATATTGCATAGGAAGGGGGGTTTTCATGCAATTGGTTTCGATTTTCCATGCTTCATATGGATTTATGCCTTTGTTAAATGCCATATCAGCACATTGAACGATATTAATATCCCAAAACGAATCTCCCTTGTGGCCAACGAGATAAAAAATTGTAGAGAGAATAGATACTCCAAGTATGAGGCACAAGGCGCCGTAAGCACTTTTTAAATCTTTCGAATTTGCAAATCTACTTTTAATATAAGAAAAAAATATTATAATTGATGCTAATAGAACTAGGATTTCAATATATGGACTATATTTCAAAAAAAGTTCTTTACCCATGAACCAGTAATACATTTTATGGATTATACATGTTAGATATTGTAAGCCAACGCAAAACAGAAAGATGATAATACTAGGGATATCCGAAGAGGGAGAAAGTGGAGTATCCATTGTTGAAAATGGAAAATTAATATATTCAATCAACGAAGAACGCTTAACAAGAATAAAACTACAACGAGGTTTTCCAGAAAAATCTCTTGAAAGAGCAGTTAAATACTTAGAAAAAAATAAAAAAATTGATGACTTGTCTGGTATTGCAATTGCCAGTCGAACCACCGCTTCTCAGGTAAGCCCGGAAGTTTATCTAGAAAATGAAAGCTCAGCGGTAAATGAATTCGTAACCAACATTATCAGGAGCCTATTAAAAACATCTAAAATCAGTAGGTCTATTTTGGCAAATAGGTCATTTATCAAAATAGGTATCAAGACTATGCGGGCTCTGCAATACCGAAGATATTTAAAATGGAGAAGCTTTATTGAGAGGACATTCAGGAAGAATGTAAAATGGAAGTTTTACGATCATCATGAATCTCATGCTGCATCTGCATATTATACAAGCGGGTTTGAGGAAAGCCTGGTTTTCACCTTTGACGGAATCGGTGATGGATATTGTTCTAAGACATACATAGGTCATAATGGAAAACTATCACAAATTGAAGAGCTGCCCTTTACAGATTCAGTTGCGTATTACTATACGGCAGTTACCTACGCTTTAGGATTTAAAAGAGGTCAAGAAGGTAAAGTTACGGGTCTTTCAGCAAGGGGTAATCCAAAAAAATGCAGGGAGATACTCGAAGAGCGGCTGAAATACAATGAAAACAAAATGAGATTTATTAACAACGGATATTATTACACCGATGAGATTAATTATTTAAAAGAAAAGTTTAAAGAGTTTTCAAGAGAAGATGTCTCAGCTGGAGTGCAAGAATTTCTTGAAAAAGGTATCCTGAGCTACTTAAGAGATATAATTAAAAAACACAAGATTACCAAGATAGATATCTCTCTAGCTGGTGGAATCTTTGCAAATGTTTTATTAAACAGAAAGATTGCGGATATCGAAGAAATCAATAAGGCCTTCATACACCCAAATATGAGCGATGGTGGACTAGCCACGGGAGCAGCTCTATTATTATTCAAGGAGCTCAATAAAGGACTAAGGCCTTACAGGATCGAGCATGTCTATCTTGGTGATAGCTACTCCGATGAAGAAATCGAAAAAGAAATAGTAAAAAACGGATTAGATTTTTTTATACCCAAAAATATGGAATCTGAAATCGCAAAACTGATATCAGAGAATAATATAGTCGCCCATTTTTATGGGCGTATGGAATATGGACCCAGGGCCTTAGGCAACAGGAGTATTCTATATAATGCGTCAGATAACAAAGCAAATGATTGGCTCAATAGACAATTAAAAAGATCAGAATTTATGCCGTTTGCTCCAGCAATTACCGAAGAAGATTATAGTGAATATGTAGAAATTAAGTCGCAACTTCATCCTAGTATGTTTATGACAATCGTTTCTGACACAACCAATAAATGCAAGATCGAATGTCCGGCAATAGTTCATATAGATGGAACCGCTAGGCCACAAATTGTAACAAAGTCCTCATCTCCTAGGTTTCATGGGATTTTGAGTAATTATAAAAAGATTACGGGAATCCCCGTACTTGTTAACACATCTTTTAATATGCACGAAGAGCCGATAGTTGAGTCACCCAGTACAGCAATAAGAGCTTTTTTAGATGCAAAACTTGATTGTTTGGCAATAGGAAAATTTATCATTAAAAAGAAAAATATAAATTGACGAAAGTGCATTATTAATGTTGCTTAATTATTAGAATAAAATAATTACAAAGCTATAAAGCTTATAGAACTTACTATCTAATCTATTGATATTATAGGCTTTTCTATTTTATCTAAATTAAATAGTTTAAGATTTATTATTTAAAAGGTCCCCACTATTCTAAGTCTTTTTATCAGCTAAAGTATTTATCGACCAGAGTTTGATATAATCGGATATTATGGGGCATGAGGATAAAAAACTATTGTTTCTCATAGTAGGAAGTGTAGCTATAGTAAGTTTTATAGTCAGCTATTTTGACCCCCTCGCCGGCCCCTTTTTAAGAGAAGTGTTAACCGGCACTTTTATACCGGATGTACTCATCTATAGCTTAATCATGTTAATACCTTTTCGTATAATATGGGACAAGCTTGGTAACTAATAAAGTGCCTAACTAGACTCACCTTGAACACTGATAACTACGGTCCGTTCTCGTGACCTATTGTCAAAATCTACAAGAACAACTTGCTGCCAGGCCCCCAGCTGAAGAGAGCCGTTACGAATAGGAACGGAAAGCGATGGACCTAGTAGGGATGCTCTGATATGGGAAAAACCGTTCCCGTCTCCCCATCTCTCATTATGGGAATAATCTATGTCCATGGGGGCAATTCTATCAAAAGCATCCTTAAGATCTAAAATTGCACCATCTTCATACTCAATTGTTGTTAAGCCTGCGGTGGACCCCGTAACGAAGGCATGTAAAATACCAGAGGTAATTTTTGATTCTTCAAGTACTGAAACTACGGCATCAGTAATATCAAGAATATCAGTAAAGCCCTTTGTCTTAATAATTAACGTACCTTGGTGGAAGTGCCCCATATAGCCCCTACCCTGTAAAGCAGCCCCACATAAAAGAACTTACATACTCAAACATAGTAGATTATATTATAAAGTAGCGATGAGAAAAATTCTTTTATGCCTAAGCCTTTTTTTACTGTTTTCTTCACCATCAATTGCGGAGGCTAAACAGTATGTCATTGAAGAAAGCTACTGGTATGTCCCAGTTGAAAATAGAACCAAGTTTCTTGGCATGTACGCAAAGTATACGGCACCTTTTTGGGAAGAAATACGTAAGAAAGGTTGGGTTGTGGATGGAATCAGGATTTACAGCCACAGAATCCATACAAAAGGGCATAATTGGACCTATAAAACAGTTGTAAAATTCACAGACTACGCATCTATAGACAAGTGGCTTGAGAATCGAGATAGCGTGGCGCGAAAACTTTTTCCTGAATTTGCAAACTACAGCCAGATGAGTGCAGGATTCAAAAAACTAACAAATTACGATCTACATTGGGACGAGTTCTTAAGAGAATTAAACCCCAAATAATAAATTAACGAGTTTGTCGAATGGTAAGATTAGAGAAGATTGAACAAGTTTCTGTGGTCACAATAGACAAGCCCAAGGTAAATGCTCTGGATTCAACAATGTTATCCGAACTCAATAGGGCCTTTTACGAATCCGAAAAAGACACTAATATTAAATCTATAGTAATCCAAGGGGCTGGTAGCTTTTTTTCATTTGGGCTTGATATCCCGTTCTTGCTAGGATGTAGCAGAGAAGAAGTTAAAGAGGCTCTGAGGTCGCTACTAAATACCTGTAGAAGTATTTATTTATCAAAGAAGATTACAATCTCCTCGGTTAATGGCCATGCAACAGGTGGTGGGTGCATGATTGCGATTAGTACTGATTATAGATTAATGGTAAGAGAACGCGCAAAGATAGCTCTCAATGAAATCAATATAGGATTACCACTTTTTCCAAGCACAATTTTTATCTTAAAATCCTTGGTTGGAAATAATCACGCAAAACAAATTCTTCTTGGTGGTGAAATGATGGGCTCAGAATCTGCTCTAAGAATAGGTCTGGTCGATCAGGTATTCACCAAAGACGAACTTGAAGACAATACTTTAGAATTTGCGAAATCGTTTACCAACAAAGACAGTACGGTGGTTGGCTCTATGAAGTCCCAGCTGATATCAGACACAGCCCCTATCCTAAATGATAGCAACGAGAGTATAGAAGAATTTCTTGATATATTTTACTCGCCGCAAACCCAAGAAATACTTAAAGACATCAAAATAAGGAAATAGCAAAGATACCACGCTATAAAGATGCACTTTGTCCTTTAAGACATGTCTTTGAAGAAAACTTCTAGTTGCTCATGGTTTTCAAGGTACCGCAAAGGGATATCAAAGTCTCTGTATCCATTCTTTATTTTCTCTAAGTACACTGGGTGCGGTGGAGCGATAGATCGAACTTGCTTGTTCATTATATATACCAAAAAGGGATACGTTTTTCCTTCAAAGGCCCCTTCCCAATACTCTTTTTCATACATACTTGGATAACCTTCGTATTTATCTAAAGCTTTCTCGCAATCTCGTGATATTTTCCATATACCGCACGGCATAATACTTTCTTTCTCTTTGACAATAGTTGCAACCGACCTAAACAAAAGACCGTAACCTTCTATGTAGCTCTTTGTAATAGGATTGGCATAAGGGCATCTCTTTTGCATTTGATACTTATTGAGATTTGAGCCATAGGCAATATAGAATATAGGATAGTTAATCTCTTTTAAAAAAGGTTTTGCTACTTTTATTTGCATATTGGCTATTGTAAGAAACTAGAAGCTAAATTTGACACCAAAAGTCCACAACATAACATTGATATCAATATTGTTGAATGTCTCATTGTGGTTATCTCGTCCAAGGGCTATATTGTCAAAGAAAATGTTTCTTACTTCAGAAAAGACAGAAAAGCCAGCTGGTAGCAGGGATTCGACTCCCAATAGAAATTGATAGGCAACTTGATACTCGTCCACAGAGGACTTAAACCCCTCGTTAGCCAAACATCTCGCACCAACACACCCTGATTGGTCTAAATCGACCTTGTATACAGTACCTATCCCCGCTCCCAAGTACATCTCTATGTAATTCCACCTAAGTAGTTCGGGGTACCAAAGACCATTGATAAGAATGGAGTGCGTACTTATATCCCCATCAGTGTAATTAGAAAGAGTACCTGACGTAATAGAGTCAAGGTTTGCAAATATATAATCAAACGATGTTTCATAAGCTAGATTTTCAAGTCTATTTCCTACCGCGAACGAATAAGAGGTAGCTCCTTCATAAGCAAAATCATATTTAGCATTTGAAAAAACTGCATCTCTATTCTGAGCAGTAACATTGTTGTTATCAACAAAGTGTCCTATTCCCATTGCACCTTTAACGTAAGCCTTGTTAAGTATCACCTCGTCGTCAATCGCTGCAAGAGCTGTGGAGCTAAAAATCAGGAATATGGACAAAAAAGTCTTGAGAATAAAATTAGCCATTAGATTCTAATTATATAAAAACTATTCGGTGATTCAAGAGATATCTTCAAAAAACAACATAAAATAATCTTGAAAGCTGTTAAAATACAGATTGGCAACGTTGAAAATGAGAGTTATTTGGACCACCCTTTTTTTTATTATTTTTACTGTAGTTTTTACCATGAACTACAAAGAGATATTTAGAATATGGAACCAAATAACAAGCTTTTTTTGATTTTAGCATCAATAAACGATACAAAGGGACAGGTAAAAATGATAGAATCAAGATTATGAAGGATTTTTTCATAAAATTTTTTGCCATGCTAAAAGAAAGAATATTCTCTACCATATTAATCATTGTAGCGATTATTCTCATAATAATGGGGATTTGATTGTAGGTTATTTAAATGATATCAAATATTCCAATCGTCCTTACTTGCTTTCGAATTTTTGTCATACCCGTATTTATTTTTGTATTTTTCATTCCTGGAGAATTAGGAAAATGGTTGTCTTGCTTTGTATTTGTCATAGCAGCGTTTACGGATTATTTAGATGGGAAACTTGCTAGGTCGTTCAACAAAGAAACAAAACTAGGCGCCCTACTCGATCCCATAGCGGACAAAATAATGGTATCAGTTGCACTAGTGCTTCTAATCCATATCAATGCGATAAAAGATCTGACTCTTTATGCTGCAATAATAATAATTAGTAGAGAAATCTTAGTGTCCGGCTTAAGAGAATTTTTAGCAAAATCACAAGTGCCGCTTCCCGTTTCAAGCTTATCGAAAGTAAAAACATTTATACAGATGTTTGCAATATCAGTTTTATTATCAGGTGAACCAGGTAATGATTTATTGTTTGGTTATGGCAGAGACTTGGGCTTATCAAGTTTATGGTTCGCTGCAGCTATAACCGTATATACGGGATATGAATATTTGAGAACCGGTCTAAAATATACCTAATCTAATTTGTTGAAAAAATCACTCAATGCGTTTTTCATTGAGCTATCGAATCTCATCATGTGATCATCATCTTCAACAAAATAGCTGTATTTTTCTGTTGTTAATGAATCGTAAACTTTTTGGCCCATATAAAATGGCACAAGAGAATCCTTTTTTCCATGCATAACCAAGGCCGGTATTTTGATATTTTTTGTTTTTTCCATTGAATTAAACCTATCTTTTAAAATAAATTTAATCGGCAGATATGGGAAGCTGATCTTTCCCATATCAATGATTGATGTGTATGGTGATTCAAGTATTAAACCTGCATAATCCTGATTTTGAGATACCTCCAAGGCTATTCCAGTGCCAAGGGACTCCCCATATATAACAATTTTATCGGAATCTATTCCTCTTTGATTAAGCCAAGTCAGTGCGGAATAAGCATCTTCATAAAGACCTTTTTCGGTTGGCTCTCCTTCGTTACCACTAAAGCCACGCCATGAAATAGCAAGATAGTTCAACCCTAAATCTCTAAAATAATTCAATTTATATATCCTGCTATTTAGCGTCCCTGCATTGCCATGTAAAAACAGGACGGTTTTTGCAGCAGGGTTGTCGAAATAGAACCATGAGTAAAGTTTGATATTTTTTTCGCTATCTATGTAGACTGTGTCCGGAGCTCCTTGTATCTTTTCTTCAGTTAAATAATTATCTACATCTGGAAAATACAAAAAGGTTCTTTGAAGAAAATACATTATGAGTACCACCAACAGGTAGACCGATAATAATCCAACAAATATTTTCACTTTTAATCCCATACGTTAATCATACAAGCTCTCTTTCATAATATTGTCTTAACATTGTAAATAACATATAATATCATCATGAGACATTTTCCTTTAATTTTGTTTGTAGTTGCGATAATTGCTTCCTGCTCCGCGGTATACAAATAAACAGCATTTTAAAGTTATTAATACAACTTAGGGTTTTTTTCGGGCTCACCAAAGTGCCCTTTTATTCTCTTATAACTCAAGTCGAAAGAGCCATCAGGGTATAAATTCAATACTGTATAAGCAGGATTTTTCTTATCTAGAGTAAAAGTTTCTTTGTCAGGTAAAAATTGAAAACTTGTCGATGGGGTCGAGACAAATGTCGTTTCATTAAGAAGAACCTTCATTTCTTGGTGAATATGTCCGGATATCACTAGTTTTAAATTTTCAATGGCAGAGAATTTTACTGATAAATCTTGATAATTCTTGGTTATGTGGATATCAATCCATGGGGATTTAGTTGGAAACAAATTGTGATGCATATAGACAAGTATATGCTTATTGGAATTCTTTTTTGATATATCCTGTAAAAATCTTATTTCATCATCTTTTATTTCTCCGTAAATATTGCCTTCGCTGTACGAATTTAAACTAATGAGCTCCCAGGATTTGAAGGAAGTCTGGGTTTTTTGATTTGCACTTATTTCATTGAAAAAATCATCATTTATATCGTGATTTCCTCTTGCGAACAACATTGGTTTTTGCAATCTGCTTGAAATATCTTTAAAAAAACGAAACGATACTTCGTTTTGATCCTGAATCAAATCTCCCCCAAATATATAAAAATCTGCATCAGAATGGTTTACGACAACATCTTCTATAGTTGCCTCGAAAGATTGAAACGTATCTATTCCTAAGAACTTATCGTCAAAGACCAGATGAGAATCGGTTATAAAAACAATTTTAATTTCTTTATCTTGCATAAACATATAGTATGATAGAAATTGATTAAAAAATTAACAGAACATTGTGGGTGGTAACGAATTCGTCAATAAATACAGGCAGAATCAATGAATCCTGGTTCCTATTTATCATCATGGTAATCGCTCTAAAATGTGCCGTATCTAGCCCTCAGTTGAATAAAAATATCTATCTAACTCCTTGATATTATTATCAAAATCTATATTTTACTCATTTTTTTGTTTGTTTTTATGTCCATTTTTTACTACAATATGAATGGTTTAATTAAAGCGTTAAAAAGAAGGAGCGTTTCACGATGATAGGTGAATCAATAAATTTTATGATAATCGGAATGTCTGTAGTGTTCTTATTTCTGATTATCATGGTCGTTGTCCTAAGATGTCAGGGCTACGTAATAAACAGACTTTTCGAAAACGGGGCTGTCGATACACAAGAAGACAACAATCCGGCTGATACGACCTCAGATTTAACAGATGCCAAAAAGATTGCCATCATATCTGAAGCAGTTAAGCAACACATACAGCAAAACAGATAAAATTTAACCAATCATCGTTGTTTACCAAACATAGTAGGGAAAATGGGTAAAAAATTTATAGACATAATGGACACAACCTTTAGGGACGGATTTCAATCCGTATTTGGTGGCCGTGTATTAATGGACGATTTTCTTCCAGCAGTAGAAGAGGCGAAAAAAGCTGGGATAAGTCATTTTGAATTTGGTGGTGGTGCAAGATTCCAAAGCCTTTTCTTTTATTTGAATGAAAATGCATTCGATATGATGGATAAGTTTAGGTCTATAGCAGGACTTGATGCGAACCTACAAACTCTTGCAAGAGGCATTAATACAGTAGCTCTTGATACCGGAAGTAGAGAGATAGTAGATCTCCACGCAAAAATGTTTAAAAAACACGGTACTACAACAATCAGAAATTTTGATGCTCTGAATGATGTTTCAAATCTTAAATATAGCGCCGAATGCATAAATAAGCACGGGCTTCAACATGAAACCGTAATAACCATGATGGATCTTCCACCAGGGTGTGTAGGGGCGCATGATGTAGAATTCTATAAAAAAATTCTAACGGATATTATTGATTCCGGGATTCCTTATAGCTCACTGTGCTTCAAAGATGCAAGCGGAACTTCCCACCCTAAAAAAGTCTATGACACCATAAAAATGGCTAGGAACTTATTGCCTAAGAATACACATATTAGATTTCACACGCATGAAAGTGCTGGAATTAGTGTTTCTGCGTATCTTGCAGCACTTGAAGCAGGTGCAGATGGAATTGATACGGCCGTAGCTCCTGTATCTGGAGGTACAAGCCAACCTGACATATTAACCATGCTTCACGCAACAAAAAATACAGATTTTAATTTAAATGATTTAGTTACTTCAAAGATTATTAGATACAAGGAAGTATTAAGCGATCTTCTCAAGGATTACCACGTACCGAGAGAAGCAAAAAGGGTCTCTCCGCTTATCCCGTTCTCTCCAATGCCAGGAGGTGCGCTAACCGCAAACACCCAGATGATGAGAGATAATAATATTTTGCATAAGTACCCAGAAGTTATTTCGGCTATGAGCGAGGTGGTTGAAAAAGGCGGGTATGGAACATCAGTCACACCCGTATCCCAGTTTTACTGGCAGCAAGCATTTAGCAACGTAATGTTTGGGAAATGGAAAAAAATCGCGGATGGGTATGGAAAAATGGTCTTGGGTTATTTTGGGAAAACCCCTGTAGAACCAGATCCAGAAATTGTGAAACTGGCTTCAGAGCAACTTGAATTAGAACCAACGAAAGAAAATCCTCTTGATATTGCAGATAGAGATGAGAAAAAACGTATCAAATACTGGAAAGGTGTTTTACAAGAACACAGTCTCGAAGAAACTGAAGAAAATATATTTATTGCAGCATCTTGTGCGGACAAAGGTATTGAGTTTTTAAAAGGTGAAGCGAAAGTAAATGTTAGAAAAAATTCCGACATTCCACAGGCGGATACGGCAAAGAAGAGTAAGGACGATTCGTCTGAAGCCCAAGTGGCCACATATACAATACTACTTGATGGTGAATCATATGATGTTCAAGTGGCATCAGGTGCTGGCGCGGATGTAGTATCTACCCTTGGAAAAGTAGAAGTTACTGGAATAAAAAAATCCAAGCCTCAATCTGCATCCGATGAACAAAAGGATGTCGCCCCATCAAAAGATGAGGCAATAGATGGAGAAGCAGTAGATGCTCCAGTTAATGGTGTTGTATTTAAAATACTTTGTTCAGTCGGCGAGAAAGTTGAGGCAAATCAAACAGTTATCGTCTTAGAATCAATGAAAATGGAGATTGATGTTAAAGCCGGTGTGAACGGAACGGTAAAATCAATCAATGTAGCAAAAGGGGAAAACGTTGAAGAGGGAGATACTATATTTACAGTAGGATAAGCGTATGACTAAATATAGAATATTTTTAGTTTTATCTTTCTTTATCTTCATGGCCGCGGTCACAAATACCGCACTCTCTGCAAACCTAGAGAAGAATGCATCTGAGAAAGTAGAATATGAGAAAAAAACCGTTAAAAGTTTGATAAAAAGCTTCTATAAATCAACAGGAGTTCATGGCTTTTTAAATCCTGATAGCCAAGCAACCTCCACTGAATTAAACGCAGAATCAGACTTCTCGCATAGCTGGGGAAGGCTGATAATGATTTTTATATGTATTTTGCTTTTTTATTTAGCCATAGCGAAAAATTTCGAGCCTCTTCTTCTCTTGCCTATTGGATTTGGGGGACTTTTATCAAATATCCCTATCGCTGAGATTGCCGGGCCTGATGGGTTTCTCGGCATCCTATATTCAATGGGAGTTCAGAATGGTCTTTTTCCAATATTAATTTTTATGGGAGTAGGAGCATTGACGGATTTTGGTCCTCTAATAGCAAATCCCAGAACTGCTCTTTTAGGTGCAGCAGCGCAAGTTGGTATTTTTGGAACTCTGGTTGGTGCTGTAGTTTTAACTCAGACAACCGATTTAATTAATTTTTCACTCCAAGATTCTGCAGCCATAAGTATTATTGGAGGTGCCGATGGCCCTACGGCTCTATTTATAGGATCAAAACTTGCTCCCCATCTACTTGGAGCAATAGCGGTTGCCGCCTACTCTTACATGGCTTTAGTTCCGATAATTCAGCCACCCATAATGAAGGCACTTACAAGTTCAGATGAAAGAAAAATAAAAATGCATCAATTAAGAAAAGTCCATAGGCTCGAAAAAATATTTTTCCCAGTAACATTGCTAATTCTTTGTATTTTAGTGCTTCCAGCAGCCACACCATTGGTGGGAGCTTTATGTTTTGGGAATCTTTTAAGAGAATCTGGAGTTGTTGATAGGCTTACCGATACTCTCCAAAATTCTTTAATCAATATCGTAACTATATTTTTAGGTCTTGCTGTTGGATCAAAACTAGCTGCTGAAATATTCTTAGTACCAGAAACATTGGCGATTATCGTGCTTGGACTTATAGCTTTTTCTATAGGTACAGCATCGGGTGTCTTAATGGGAAAACTATTAAACAGACTGAGTAAAGCTGATATAAATCCTCTAATTGGTGCAGCTGGTGTATCTGCGGTTCCAATGGCTGCTAGAGTTGTTAGCAAGGTTGGAAACGACGAAGATAGTTCAAATGTATTGCTAATGCATGCAATGGGGCCTAATGTGTCAGGAGTTATAGGCTCTGCTGTTGCTGCAGGTATTTTAATTTCTATTTTTGCTTAGTATTCATCGCATTTCTCATATTGTGTTTCCCACTTTTTTTATGTATATTTTTTCTTCTTTTATACAGAAGAACAAGGGCTAACAAGATAATATTTGTAAACCATACTTCTGGCCTAGACCATGGAATACCATCTATATAGAAGTCTGAAAAAGGCCAGAAAATTTTAGTCGGAAAGAACTCCTTCGTATGAAAAGGGAAATCGAGAACAGTATGAAAAGGCCATGCTAATGCAGCGAACCATAGGTAGTCTTTTCTAAAATAGTACAACAAGAAAACAAGTAAAAACCCAGTAATAAAACTATGGGAAAAATCATACATAAAGAAGACCCAGTCAGGAATTATTTCTATCGGTGGAGGCTTACCAAATTCTCTATCAAAAAAGGTTCCATTGATTAGGCGGAGAATCATCCAAGGTACAAAAGCAATTATGTCAGGAGATGCACCAAATAATAATGCAAAAAGATTGGTTCCTTTTCGTCCAAACAGGGCTTTGCCCCATAGTGCGTGACTAAAAGTATCCAAAACTATTTTTTATTTCTAAGTAAATCTAGGAGTGCTGAATCAATTGGTAAAAAAATTACTGAGTTTTCATCTATTATCTTGTCGTATGCCTCAAGCTTTCTCATGAACTGATAGAAAGTGGGATCTTTTGAATAAGAATCGGAATAAATCTTTGTAGCTATTTTGTCACCCTCACCTTTTATTTTCTCACTTTTTGCATAAGCTTGAGCAATAATAATTTCCTTATCTTTGTTGGTTTGTGCTCGGATCTTTGCAGATTCTTCCTCACCTTCAGACCTATACCTCTTTGAAATTCTTTTTCTTTCGGCAACCATCCTATCAAATACGCTCTGTTGAACCTCTGTAGGCAAATCCGCTCTTTTAATCCTTACATCTATTAGCTCAATGCCATACTCTGTCAGCTTGGCACTACTTCCATCTTTAACTTTATCCATTATAAGTTCTCTATTTTCAGCAACAACCTCATTTAGATTGTGCGTTGCAAGTTCTTCTCGTAATTCAGAATAGACAATATCTTCTATTCTGGTATTTGCACTAAACAAATTCCGTACCGATTTAAAGAAAATCAAAGGATCATTAATTTTCCATCTGGCAAGAAAATCAACAACTAATCTCTTTTTATCTAAAGTTAGATACTGTCCTGGTGGAGCATCGGTAGAAAGTATTCTTTTCTCGAAACGGGTTATTTTTTCAATAAATGGCTTCTTGAAATGCAAACCTGGTGTTGTGATAGCTCTTTTAAATTCACCTAACTCAGTTATTATTGCCTGTTCTCTTTCATCCACGGTAAACATAAATGAAGGAGAAAGAAGAAGCAGTAATAACACAATTGGCAGAATCTTTTTCATTTTACTAGTCCTTAAAAACCTCTTTTAGTGGCAATAAATTAATTGCCCCACTAGATGAGTCAGTCCCTATAACCTTTTTTGGTCTTTGCAAAATTGACTCAAGTTTTTCTAAATAAATCCTTGTCCATGTAACGTCTTTATCTTTTTTATACTCAGAATATATTTGATTAAACCTGGCGGTGTCACCTTGTGCAGTTGATATTCTTTGCTCCCTATAGGCCTCGGCTTCACGAATCATCTTTTCAGCTTCACCTCTTGCCTTTGGTATGACGTCTTCAAAGAATGCTTTGGCTTCATTAATAAGTCTCTCTTTGTCCTCTTTGGCTCTTACGACTTCATTGAAGGCATCCTTTACCTCTTCGGGAGGGTCGACAATTTGAAGCTTAACGTCAGTTATTTGAACCCCAGACGTATAAGAATCTAATAGTTCCTGTAAAAATTCTTTTGTTCTTACCTGTATCTCGTCTCTTCCGGTTGTTAAAGCATCATCAATCTTGGTAACACCTATAACACTTCTTAGTGCAACTTCCGCTGTGTTCTTAATTGTTAATTCAGAGTTTGCAACTCTGAATAAGAAATGACCTGGATCTTTTATCTTCCACTGTATAATAGCTTGAGCATCAACGATGTTTTCATCTTTTGTAATCATCAGTGATTCTTGAAGAACATTCATTCTTGCTCTTTCAGATCTGAATCCAATTTCTACCCTTCGTACTTTCTCAACATTTACTTTAGTAAGGCCATCAGCAAAAGGAATTTTAAAATGTAAGCCAGGATCAGAAAAAGATGAAAGTTTTCCAAATCTCTGGACTACACCCACTTCTCCAGGGTCGATGGTGTAAATGCTAGACAAAATAGCTAGAATTACAAAGACACTCGTAATTATTACGGACAACCTCTTTACCTTCTTTTTTGCATCTTCCGAATCCGGAGATGGAGTTGAACCATTGGAACCACGTCTTTGGTCCAAATTACTTAAGAAGTCGATAATGGCTTTAATTAATCTAAACACTACTCTATATTAACCATTGTTAATCGAATCTACAACCTTGGCTATGGTTAAATCTCCTGTCACATTAATTGCTGTTCTAAACATATCAAGTAGCCTATCTATCCCTGCAATTATAGCAATAGCTTCAATGGGAATACCTACAGATGTAAATACAATGGTCATCATAACAAGTGCAACTGAGGGAACGCCAGCGGCTCCAATACTCCCAATTGTTGCAGTAAGGGAAATAATTATATATTCATGCAAAGAAAAGTCTAACCCTATTAATTGCGATATAAATATTGCTGATAGCCCCAAATAGATTGCGGATCCATCCATGTTCACCGTAGCTCCAATCGGTACGACAAAAGACGATATTTCTTTCTTTATTTTTAGATTATTATCTGCTGTTTTTAAAGTAAGGGGCATTGTAGCAGAGCTGCTTGAAGAGAAAAATGCGAAGAGCACTGGCTCTCGTATATTTTTATAAAAAGTATAGGGATTAATTTTGCAAAATACCTTAATTATCGTTCCATAAAAAAAGAACATATAAAAAAGAAAAAGAAGTATCGTAATTAGTACAAATTTAATCAGAGAAAATACTATTTCTCCTTCTAAATTTACCAATAAATTTGCAAACAAAGTAAAAATTGCGATAGGCGCCAAAAGCATTAAGTAGTTGGTTATTCGCAATACGAAATCATTAAAATATGAAAATACTTTAACAACCTTTTCTTTATAAAAAGAGGAGAATCTTACGATGATTCCCAGAACAATAGATAGAATCATTATCACTATAGGATTGCCTTGAATAATAAGATGAAAAAAATTTTTAAAATCTATAGCTAAAACACTAAAAGTAGATTTTAAATCTATCGAGGTTGCATCTATTGGTTCAGCAGTTAGCTGAATTGTACCTCCAGAACTAAATTCTATTTGAGAACCAATCAGTAAAGCGTACGATATTGCTACCAACGTAGTCAACAAGTACAAACAAAGAGTTATAGGAACAATTTTTCCTACAGAGCCTTCCGAGCCAAACGACATAACTGAATAAGTTATGGTTCCAAAAATTAAGAATGGGACAAATTGCTTTAAAATGTGTATAAAATAGTCGCCAATAAATTTAGATTCGATAGTTAGCTCAGGAAAATATAGAGCAAAAGGTATCGACGATAAGAACGCTATCAGCATCCACAGTGAGAGTTGTCTTTGCATTTTATTTATACTGAAAACAATTATTCATTCCTATTCACTAATTATGTCGTTATCTTGTGGAATAACCTTTTCCAAAATAGGTTTGGTAAGATTTTTTAATAAATCTACAGAGTCCTCAACTTTTTTCGAAATCTCTTCGTTAAGCTTCTGGGATCTTACCATATATAGATACCATCTCGGAAATACAAATCTCATTTTAAAATATATATCACCTTCCGGAGCAATGACCTTTGCCTCAAAATCAGAAATAGATAAAAAATTAAATTTCTCAAGAGAATAATCCTTGTAATTAACGGACTTTTGACTACTCTTGGCGCCTGGATCTTGCCCGTTTACATCCCTTGTCTTTGATGCACGTTCTGCTATCTCAAAAAGCTTAATGATGCCTTCCGGAGTAACGACCTTCTTGATTGCAACCTCGAGAGCCTTGCCCCCAAATAGCTCTCCGCCAACTTTTCGTATATCTTCAAACACACCTTCTATAGGATTATCCAATTCCTTTTTTCTACGCTTTTCTCTATTTTTAAGGTGCTCTGAGACATCTCTTTTTATAGAGCTCTGGATTTCAGGCCACATTACGTAAATATTGAGAGTATCGACGTCTTTTTCTTTTATGGCATTTCCAATCTTATAAAGACTATAAAAAGGCGACATAAAAGCCAGGATTAAGACTACAAGCACTGTCAAACCGATGATTCTCATTATTTTCATGTTACACCTAGTAAATTAAAAAATTAATCTTTTGTTGACTATGTCACTCATTAAATTCAAATTCTAAATTTTGTCCATAATTCATTTTTCTAAAAGAATCCTGTCTATCATCAAAATATCGACAGTGTTCACAATTCTTTGACGAGTCAGGAATGTTTTCGTTCTCCAGTGTCGCTTTAAGTTTTTTTAATGTTCCGGGAATCCAGGAAGTATTGCCTTCGTATTTAATGAGGTAAGTATCGAATCTAACTTTGCTATCAAAGAACCCTTCTTTGACTCCATTAACATAGAGAAAAAAACCGTAATCTTCTACTTCCATACCATTCATTCGCAAGAGAAATTGGTAGAATTCCATTTGCCTTTTGTATTGAGGCCACCATCCACCATCAGATATCACAATTTCGCCTTCTTTCGATGTAGCTTTGTAGTCAACAACTATCACTTTATTTGTATCTTCATTTAACCACAAATCGTCTATAGCTCCAGTAAAAGTAAGATTCAAGTCTTTGTCGTAATACTCAATCCCCTTGAAGTTCTCTCGCCAATTATTAAGCCTGATATCCTCGAATGGAATATAGTTAAGATTTTTTTCTGTAAAGATGGGGTGCTTAGTCTGTTTTTCTCTATAATGATCAAATTCGTTTTTTAACAATCTATCTACCGCATTGTTTATAGCAAAAGTTGGCGTCCTAGTCCTATCAACGCCCTTTACTCTGTCGAGCCAAAAACACCTAGGACAATTAATAAAATCATCGACTTTGGATCTACTTATTCTAAATTTCTTAGTGGACCCACGACTGTAAACATTTCTTGTTCTTAGCATTTAAACTTACTATTACCACATATTCCATAAAAGCTCTAATTATTATTTCGTGATAAGCCTAGTGCCTTTATCTTCATTAAAATAGTTCATTGCCCACTTAATTAATACGGAAATCTTGCTATCAAACCCTATTAGGTATGAGATGTGAATAAAAACCCATAAAAGCCAAGCTATAAAACCCTTAGATGAGAAGAGGCCTAAATCGGCAACAGCCTTATTTCTTCCAATTACAGCTAAAAGACCTTTATTCTTATATTTAAATTCTTTTTTATAATCTTTACCCCCAGCTCTATTCTTAATTAGATTGGCGACGAACCTACCAGATTGCATAGCAACGGGAGCAATCCCAGGTAGATACTTTCCATCATTCTTCAACCTAGCAAGATCACCAATTACAAAAATATCATCATACTTTGGTATCGAGAAATCTTTATTCACCAGAACTCTTCCAACCCTATCGAGCTCTACCCCTGTTGAATCGGCAAGGACTTTTCCCATTACAGATGCCATAACACCTGCCCCCCAGATAATTGTTTTAGACTCAATTTTTCCTTCCGCATTCTCGCCAGCAAAAAAAACTGTTTCATTTTGAATGTCGGTAACTTGGGATCCTACCAATACTTTTACGCCCATCTTTTCCAAATATTTTTTTGTTATTTTTGACAATGGCTCCTTGAAGGAAGGAAGAAGATGAGGCATTGCTTCTAGCAGGATAACCTCGCATTCCCTTTTTGTATCAACATTGTGAAAATGTCCTTCTAAAGTCTTGAATGCCAAATCAGCTAAAGCTCCAGCTAGCTCAACACCCGTCGGCCCTCCCCCTATGATGACAAAGGTTAGAAGTTGTTTTTTTCTTATAGGATCAGTTTCATTTTCAGCAAGCTCAAAAGCGGTAAATATTCTACTTCTTATATCTAGAGCATCTTCGACTGTTTTTAAACCAGGAGCTCGTCTTTGCCAGTCATGGTGACCAAAATAATGATGGCTAGCTCCAGTGGCAACGATTAAATCATCATATGGGATTTTTGTATGGCTTGCAGTTTCTATGTACTTATTTTGAGGGTCAATCCCAGTAGCAGCATCGAGTCTAACAGTGATGTTTTTCTTGTCACCAAAAATAGATCTAATAGGAGCACTAATATCGGGAGCCGAAATTGTTCCCGTCGCAACTTGGTATAATAGCGGTTGAAAGAGGTGAAAATTGCGTCTGTCAATTATTGTTACATCTAAATCGGAACCTACGAGCTCGTGAACAGCGTAAAGACCACCGAAACCAGCTCCGACTACTACAACGTGATGTCTGCGGTTCATTGAATTGACCATTTTTTAGATAACTAATTATAACAGGTATGATTAGATTTTTAATTGCTCCTCACATCGTTTACAAAGATTTTTATCTGATTTACTAAAATTTTTAGAATCATAATACATCCAACATCTCTGACATTTTTCATTTGTAGTTTTTTCAATCAGAATTTCCAAATCCTTTTTTATTCCCTTTGAAACATTAAGCTCAGATACAATCAGAACCTTCTTGATTAACTCTAGATTGTCATTTAAAAATCCCATCTCACTATCATCGCAAGTCAAACCAACTTTAGCCTCAAGAGAGTTCCCGATGATTTTCATCTTTCTTTTTACTTCAATCTCTTTTAGAACCTGATCTCTTACATCCAAAAGCTTGTCCCACTTAGATTGGATTTCTAAATCTACAAAGGTATCATCAGAAAGTTGACTAATAAAAACGCTATCCTTCGTTAGAGGATTAGCTTTCCAAGCTTCTTCGATAGTAAACGAAAGAACTGGGGCCAACATTAGAGAGACTTCCTTGAATATTAACGATATAGCAGTTTGGGACGATTTTCTTTCTTTTGAATTTTGTGAATACGTATAAAGAACATCTTTTTGAATGTCCAAATAAATGGAGCTTAAATCATTAGAGCAGAAATTGATAATTTCACTTAAACCCAAATGAAACAGGTATGAGCCAAAATATTTATTATATCTCTCCTTAATATTTGAGAGCCTAGCAAGTATCCATTTGTCTATCTCTTCAAGCTGATTAAAATCAATTGATTCGTCAATGTTAAAATCGTACAAATTGCCTAAAAGAAATCGTAATGTATTTCTAATTTTTTTATACTTATCTGTAATACTTGACAAGATATCATCGGAGATTCGCACCTCTGATGAGTAGTCTTCGGATGCAACCCACAATCTCAATATATCCGCACCATGTTGTTTGATGATTTTGTCAGGATCAAAAACATTGCCCTTTGATTTGGACATCTTTTGACCTTTGCCGTCAACTACAAAACCATGCGTCAATACAGCCTTGTAGGGCGCAGTGTGGTTTATAGATACAGACGTTAGAAGGCTACTTTGGAACCAACCTCTATGTTGATCATTCCCCTCCAAGTACAAATCTGCCGGATAATTATTATCTTTAATCAATACAGCTTTCCAAGAAGAACCAGAATCAAACCAAACATCTAAAGTATCTTCTCCTTTTACAAGACTATCTGCTTGATCTTTATATTGATCAGGTAGCAAATCTTCAAGATTTAATTCCCACCATGCAGATGACCCCTTGCTGTTAAAGATATCGATAATCTTTTTAATTGTATCTTCATTAATAAATACATCTCCACTCTCGCGATAATAAAAAACAGGGATAGGTAGGCCCCAAGATCTTTGTCTTGAGATACACCAATCAGATCGTTCTTGGACCATGCTGGAAATCCTATTGATTACCCTTTCTGGATACCATCGAACCTTTGATATTTCACTTAACGCCAAGTCCTTAAATTTGTCTACTGACGCAAACCACTGATGTGTAGCCCGAAAAATTGTTGGCTTCCCTGTCCTCCAATCATAAGGATATGAATGATTGTAATCCTCGCACAAAACTAAAAGATTCGCGCGTTCTATCAATTCGATAACCTTTTCGTTGCCATCGGATAAAACATTCAAACCACTCAATTCAGGACCAGCCTCGTCTGTGAACCTCCCAGCGTGATCAACAGGTGAAAAAATTTCAAGATTATTTTTAATTCCCGTACCGTAATCATCGGTCCCGTGTCCGGGAGCAGTATGCACAAGACCAGTGCCCGACTCTCTAGTTACGTAATCGGCATAAACGATAGGAGACTCACTGTTCGAAATTGGAGAAATATATATTAAATTTAATAAATCTGCACCATCGATTTCGGAGACTAAAGAAAGTTTTTTACTAATTTTTTTACTAATTTTTTCAGAAAGATTTTTTTCGAGAATCCAGCATTCTTCATCCAATTCGTATATCCCATATTGAAAATCCTTATTGACAGATATAGCTTTATTGGCAGGAAGCGTCCAAGGAGTAGTGGTCCATATAATCAAAAAAATTGGCTTTTTTATTTTTTTAGCATCAAGAGCGAGTGTAGCTTGATCCTTAACTGCACACTTAACATAAACGCTTCTAGATATATGATCTTCTGGATAATCTAGCTCGGCTTCAGCTAGTGCGGTCCTGGAGCTAGGACTCCAATTGACAGGCTTTAAGCTTCTATAAATCAAGCCCTTAGAATACATATCCCAAAAAACTGCGAGTTGATTCCCCTCAAAGTGAGGACTAATTGTGAGATAAGGATTGTCCCAATCGCCCATTATGCCTAATCTTTGAAATTCTTTTTTCTGACTTTCTACAAAAGACAAGGCGAATTCTTCGCACATACTTCGTATTTGAATTTTTGTGGTATTTTTATCTTTGATTTTTTTTGATACCTGATGTTCAATTGGTAGTCCATGACAGTCCCACCCAGGTACATAGTCAATTCCTTTTCCGATAATCGAATTATATTTAAGTATCATGTCCTTTAGAATCTTATTCAGACAATGCCCTATATGAATCTTTCCATTAGCAAAAGGTGGTCCATCATGAAGAATAAATTTATCTTTAGATTTGTTCTTCATGGATTTATATAGATTGATTTCAGACCAAAAATCAATTATCGAGGGCTCGTTGCTAGACAAATTAGCCCTCATAGGAAAATCAGTCTTGGGAAGGTTGAGAGTTTTATCGTAAGTTTGACTCAATTATTTACCTTTAAGAATTTGTTCGAGATTATCATAAATTTTTCTAGAAAAAACTACCCACTGATCCCACATTTCGTTGTTATAATTTTCTTGCCTCACTGTCTTAACAATCTTCAAGCCATATTCTTCTGTTGATAGCTCAATATCTTCGTCTTCTTCCACCATTTTATTAAAAACAGAGCTAAGTTTATGCAAGATTCTGACATTTCTATCCTCGCCATCTCTGATTTCTGTGATTAACAACTTAGTATTAAAATGCTTTTTGCTGGCACCTGCCATCATCGTGGAGCCCATACCCCACCCCATCTTCGACCTAGGTGTTTCAGCCCATAGTTTCATTTCCATATTAAAATAATATATTACATCTATTATGTTCAAATTTATCAAAAATACAAAATATGATAGATTTTACCTATGTCGAAAAACTCCATAGTGCTTATAACTGGTGGAACCGGAAACGTAGGCGTGGAGGTAGCAAGGTTTCTACTCAAGCGTGGGCATAAGATTTATTGTACTTATATAGTCAAAAAAGAACTGGACAATTTTAACAACAAGGAAAAACAAGATATCAATTTTATTTATTGCAATCTTACTTCAAAAAGCAGCTCCCAAGAATGCATAGACACAATAACCAACAAAGAAGCAAAACTAGACGTTCTAATCAATTTAGTTGGAGGCTTCCAATACAAAGAATTTGCTGAATCAACTCTTGATGATGCAATTCAAATGATGAATATTAACTATTTTTCCGTGTTTAATATATGCAACCTATCAATCAAAGCGCTTTCTAAATCAGACAATCCTAAAATAATCAATATGGGTGCAGTAGCTGGAGAAGTAGGGTACAAAAATATGTCAGCATACTCAGCATCAAAAGCAGCATTAATCAATCTGAGCAAAACATTGTCCAAAGAATTAGAAGCATTGAAAATTAAAGTTACCTGCATACTTCCAAACACAATAGACACCAAGGCAAACAGAGATTCCATGCCCAACGAAGACCATTCGAAATGGGTAAGGACTTCGAAAATCTCAAGTATCATTTCAGATTTAACACTAGAGAACTCCACATCATTAGATTTAAATTTAATTAAACTGTAGGATATCTATTATGGACAATTATGAGATCGTAATTATTGGCGGTGGCCCAGGGGGGTATGTCGCCGCGATAGAATCAGCAAAGCTTGGTTTTAAAACTGCTTTGATTGAGAAAGAAGCACTTGGTGGAACTTGTCTTAATAGAGGGTGCATCCCTTCCAAGTCGCTTTTAAAATCCGCAGAACTTGCTGATGAATTGTTGAACAAGGCCAAACAAAAAGGTTTTTTATTTGAGAATTTAACATTTGATTTCAATAAGGTCGTAGAAAATAGCAAGAAGAATGTTCGAAGACTAAAAAGTGGCCTTACCTCGCTACTTTCAAAAAAAGAAATAACTATACTTGATGGACAGGCAAGCTTTACAGGTAAAGATACTTTGGAAATAAAATCCCAAGAGGTGACAACCACTATCAAGGCGGCAAACATAATTATCAGTACCGGCTCTACTCCATATTTCCCATCTGGACTAGAACCAGATGGAAGACTGGTTGTTGATAGTGATTACGTTTTAAATGCAGACGAACTTCCCAAAAAAATATGTATAGTGGGGGGTGGCTATATTGGTATTGAGTTTGCATATCTATACTCAAGTTTTGGAGTTGACGTCTCAATAATAGAAAGCGAGGAAAGCATCTTGGGTTCTATTGATTCCGAAATTTCACTAGAGCTAAAAAAGGCATATAAAAAACGTGGAATAAAGCTTTACGAATCTTCATCTATAAAAGAATTAAAGAAAAATGCTGACGATGTTGATATCAAACTTTCCAATGCTGATTCGGATATCATTGAAAGTGTAGATAAAGTATTGGTATCAACCGGAAGAATGCCTAACACAAAATCTCTCAATCTTGATTTAGCAGAAATTTCAACCGATAAATTTGGTTTCATTAAAGTTGATAAAAATTTCAAAACAAATGTAAAGAATGCATATGCGATTGGTGACGTAATTGGTGGATCAATGTTGGCGCACAAGGCAAGCGAAGAAGGATACTTGTTAATAAACGAGGTTATAAAAGAAGGTAAAGATCTATCCGGCAAACATCTGATCGTTCCATCATGCATCTACTGTCAACCAGAAATTTCCTATGTAGGTATTACAGAAGATATGGCTAAAATAAAAAAAATCACACACGATGTAGTAAAATATCCTTTTAAAGCAAACGGAAAAGCTTTGGCATCTGATGATGTAACAGGTTTTTGTAAATTATTAGTAGGTAAAGATAAAAAAATATTGGGAGCACATATAATTGGAAAAGGAGCTACAGAAATGATTTCCGAGATTGCGTTAGTTATGAGTAATGACCTAACCATAGAATCAATTACAAATACTATCCATCCCCACCCTACTCTATCTGAAATTGTGCTTGAAAGCGCGTTGGTGCTAAATAATAGCCCGAGGAATTACTAGATATGATAAACAAGAAAAGATTACTGGGGACCTTTATTGATTTAGTCAAAATTGATAGTGAATCTAGAGATGAAAAGGAAGTTGCGGAATACATTAAAAAGAAACTAAAAAAATTAAAAATAAAGTTTTATGTAGATAATTCTCATACAAAAACAAAGTCCAATCATGGCAATATAATTGCGAGGATTATTTCCGACCCAAAACTTCCAACCGTGGTCTTATCATCACATATGGACACAGTTGTTCCAGGAAGGGGGATAAAGCCAATAGTTAAGAAGAGTTATGTTACAAGTAGCGGTGATACCATTTTAGGTTCAGATGACAAAAGTGGGCTTGCAATAATATTAGAGATATTAGAGATATTTAGTTCTGGAAAGATTAAACATCTAAATATAGAAGCTGCTATAACAACCTGTGAAGAGATTGGTCTTTTAGGTGCAAAATATTTAGACTACAAACTAATCAAGTCGAAAGAAGGGATAGTATTAGATAGTACAAGCCCTGAAAGACTCGTAATCAAAGGCCCCGCATCTGACTTCTTTTCAATCCAAGTTAATGGAGTAGAGGCCCATTCTGGAGTTAATCCTGAGCTTGGATTAAGTTCAATTAAGATTGCATCTGAAATAATTACAAAGATTAAAACTGGAAGGATAAATAAAAATACCACGATAAATATTGGAAAAATAAATGGTGGTTCAGCAATCAATATCATTCCAGGACAAACTACCATGTCTTGTGAGATTCGAGGGCATAATGAAAAAACTATATCGAACCAGCTAGCGACTATTAAGAAGTTGCTCACTCGTACAGAGAAAAAATATAAAAAGTTCGATAAGAGGGTTTCTATAAAATTCAAAAAAGAAAGAATTTATGACTCAATTAATATTAAAAGAGATTCCATGCTTGTAAAAAGAATCTTGAAGACCTGCAAAGACTTGAAGTACAAAATAGACTTAGTTGAAACTGGAGGCGGGGCTGACGCCAATTTTTTTGTGAAAAATGGGGTTAATACCGTAAATCTCGGTACAGGCATGAGGGAGTTCCATACAAAAAACGAGAAATTAATTCTCAAAGAGTTTTATCAGTCAGCCGATATAGTCTTCAATTGCCTGCTAGAGAGAGTTAATTAGCTTTTCGTCTATTTCCATATAATCACTAACGACTTTGTCGGCATCCGATAATTGAGAAGAATCAACTGCATTAGTTATCCCTATTGATTTCATTCCTGAGTCTTTTGCAGCAATTATGCCCTTAGGAGTGTCTTCTATTACGACAGATTCTTCTGCTTTGACTTGATAAGTTTCATTTATTCTATCTAAGACTTGAATATAGGTCTCAGGGTTTGGTTTCGGATAGGTTGTTTCGTCCGAGGAAACTATAGTTTCAAATTTAGAAAGCATATCCTCTCTTTTGAGTATTCTTAAAATCTCTTCTCTTCTAGCGCCAGAACCAATTCCCAAAATATACCTTTTTGATAATTTTTCAATTAACCCTATAGCCCCTGGGTAGATATTTGTCTCAGATTCGTGGTTTTTATCAAAATAATCATGTTTTACGGATATTAATTTGTTAATATAATCTGAATCAAACTCTACATCGTTGTTTTTTAAAAAAGTTGTAAACACGCCTTTATCATCAAAAGAGCAATAGTCTTTGTAGTAGAGCTCCCTTGTTATTTCTTTTTTAATTGAAGCTAATGCATGATTAAAAGCCTTTAAGTGAAGGAGCTCTGAGTCGTATATTACTCCATCAAAATCAAAAATTACCAACTTCTTGACCATTAATAAGATTTAATCATATATCTTTTTTCTGAGTAAGCAAAATATTTAATAAACTTTTAATGATTAAAGAATCATAATATAATTAAAACCATGTTCATAAGAGGCAGAAGGCTAAGAAAAAGCAAGGGTATTAGGAACTTAGTTCAAGAAACCAATATAACGGTCAACGATCTCATACTGCCAATTTTTGTAATCGAAGGGAAGAATAAAATTGAGAATATACCTTCCATGCCTGGAATCAAAAGAAAAACGATAGATAATCATCTTAAAGATATAAAGCTTGCAATTACATTAGGCATAAATGCGATAATAATTTTCCCCGTAGTACCTAATAAGAAGAAAAACAAAAAGGCTACAGAAGCAACTAGCAAAAACGGTCTTCTTCCATTGGCTATAAAAACTATAAAAAAACAATTCCCAGAGCTCGTCGTTATATCTGACATAGCTTTAGATCCTTATAACTCCGATGGCCATGATGGAATATTAAGCAAAGGGGAAGTACTAAATGATGAAACCGTAAAAATTCTCTGTAAGCAGGCCTTAGTTCATTGTCAGTCTGGAGTTGATATAGTTGCCCCTTCCGATATGATGGATGGCAGGGTATTGAAAATCAGAGAGGCTCTAGATTCAAAAGGCTTTGTAGATGTACCTATAATGTCTTATGCGGCAAAATTCGCTTCATCCTTGTATGGTCCTTTTAGAGATGCTTTGAATTCTTCTCCTAAAAAAGGAAATAAAAAAACCTATCAAATCAATCCAGCAAATTCGAGAGAAGCTATAAAAGAAATATTATATGATGAAGCTGAAGGGGCTGATATGTTAATAGTAAAACCGGCTAGTTTTTACCTCGATGTGATAAAAGAAGCTAGAGACTCATCCTTGCTCCCTATTGTTGCTTATCAGGTTAGTGGCGAATATTCAATGATTAAAACCACTGCGGATAAAGGATATTTAGATTTGAATGACGTTATGCATGAATCTCTTTTGTCGTTAAAAAGAGCAGGTGC
>JAYZEP010000004.1:0-74972 GCA_036337225.1 Thermodesulfobacteriota bacterium | reverse complement strand
AAGAGACTTATTTAAAGATGAAGTTAGAGTTTTTGGAAATGCTCTAAAAATAAATAAAGATTTAGTTGGGAGGCATCCATTTCCAGGCCCTGGTCTTGCAATAAGAATTATAGGCGCTGTCACAAAAGAAAGAGTTCAGCTCTTACAAGCTGCAGATAAAATATTTATTGATATCCTTAAATCTACAAATTTATATAATAAAATTTGGCAAGCATTTTGTGTCCTTATACCAATTAAAACTGTTGGAGTGATGGGAGATGAAAGGACTTATGAAAACACTATTGCTATACGAGCAGTTAATAGTGTAGACGGTATGACAGCTAATTGGTCAAGAATCCCTCATGATGTTCTAGATTTAATCTCTTCTGAAATTATTAATAATGTTAAAGGCATTAATAAAGTAGTCTTTGATATTTCAAACAAACCACCTAGTACAATAGAATGGGAATAATACTTTTTCCCTAAAAACTCACATTTTTGATACAATTATCCTATGAGAATGAAAGACTGGATTGTTGTGATTGTTGCAATTACTATTGTTGCTTTTGTTATTAGAAAATTTAAGTTTTTCCTATAAAGATAGTACCTAGTGATATAAGAATGCCCCCCTAAAAATTCACATTTTTGATACAATTATCTTATGAGAACACTAAATCTATTTCTCTTATTTTTCTTTTTGTTTGCACTCAACTCATATTCTTTATCTATGTGTAAGGGCGATGATTATACTAAATGGAATAATTGCGACGGAACTTTTACCTTTGAAAATGGAGATAAATATATAGGTGAATATAAGAACGGAAAAAGACACGGACAAGGAACTTATACTGCCGTAAACGGTGATAAATATGTAGGTGAGTGGAAAAACAATAGAGGCAATGGAATAGGAACCTATACATATTCAACTGGTGCAAATTATGTCGGTGTATGGAAAAATGGAACAAAACATGGCCAAGGAACTTTTAATTACATGGATGGTGGAATATATATAGGAGAATTTAGAAATGGAAAGAGAAACGGACACGGAACCTATACTCATCCAAATGGAATAAAATATGTAGGTCAATCAAAGGATGACAGATTCCATGGCAAAGGCGTTTTTACTTTTCCTGACGGTGCTATATATAAAGGTAGGTTTAAAAACGGGAAAATGCACGGAAAAGGGATATGTTTCAAGCCCGATAATACTAAATTTGAATGTGAATGGGATGAAGGAGGATTGGTTAGAGAGTAAAATCTTATTTTTTTACTAAAGGATTACCGTTCGAATCTTTAAAATTCCCCATAACAATCATAATTAGATCAATAATAGTCCAGATTCCAAATACACCAAATGTAAGAAGCTGAACAACACCTATGCCTATATGACCGGTATAAAATCTATGTACCCCTAAAACACCAACAAATATACAAAGAAGTAAAGTTATCGTGAACTCTTTTTCTTCTCCACTTTTTCCAGAAACTGGCACGCCGCAGTGTACACAAATAACTGCTTCATCCTTTATTTCTTTGCCACAGCTAGAACAGAACATTTGATTGTGTTACATTAAGAACAATTGAATGTTAATATTCCACTGAAACAGGATCAATACTTCTCCACAAATACCATGTAGCAACACTACAATATGGGCTCCATTTTTTCTTAAATCTTTTTAATTGTTCTTTTGTGGGAGGATAATTAGTTTTATAGTTTTTTGATATTGCTTTAAGTAAACCTATGTCTTGTTCCGGAAATATATTTGGTCTGTTTTGATTAAACATTAAAAACATTTCAGCCGTCCATACACCTACACCTTTATTCTCACAAAGATATTTAATAGCATCTTCGTCATCCAGTTTTTTTAATTTTGCAATATTGAAATTCTTATTTAGAAAATTCTCAGATAAAACTTTTAGGTATTCTACTTTTTGTCTTGAAAGACCACATTTTGACAAATCAGATTTTTTTAATTCATTTACTCTTTTAGGAGAAACTCTTTTGCATTTTTTGCTAAATTTACTCCACACAGAATCTGCTGCTTGTACTGAGATTTGTTGACCTACTATTGATTTACATAATGAGCAAAATGCATTACTCCTTGTTGTTAAGGATCCTTTATGGCTTTGCATTATCCTTGAAAGCTTTTTATCTCTTTCCGATAAGTGCCTCTTAGCTTTAGTCCAATAATTTGGCGTTTTCATGCTGTAGATTAATTTTATCAAAATTTGATACAATTACTTCATGAAAGCTTTAATTAATAATCGTAGATTGGTAGCAAAGCCCGATAAGCCACTCATTATGCATAAGAAAAGAAGAAAAAAATACAAACTTTCATTTACAAATCAACGAAGAAAAAAGAGATAAGAAAAGTGAGTAACTATTCTCTATTTTGATTCGACTATAGCAGGACCAGTTCCTGAAATCTCTTTGTGGGACCCATCACAGTAAGGATAATTCTTAGATTTAAAGCATCTACATACTGCAATCTTTTCGCCCGACTCAATTGAGACGTGAGTTACTGGAGTGTTTTTGTCGTTATTATCAGTGAATTCAGCCATTTTTAAAACCTTATTCATTGTACAATATTTCTATGAGTAAAAAAACTTACATTTCCCCAGCTGGTGGCAAATATGAGGGAGACTTTAAAGACGGACAAAGACATGGCAAAGGAACATATATTTATCCAAGTGGTTCAAAATACGTAGGTGAATACAAAGATGATAAAAAACATGGCAAAGGAACTTTTACGTTTCCAGACGGGTCAGTGTATGTGGGTGAATTTAGAGAAGACAAATTCCATGGGCAAGCTACTTATACTTATTCAGATGGGTCAAAATACATAGGTGAGTATCAAAATACTGAGAGACATGGCCGAGGTACTTATATTTTACCAGATGGATCAAGGCGAGAAGGTACTTGGAAAAATGATAAACAAGTCAAATAGGGGTGTGATATAATTTCTCTATGTATGGGTGCTTACCGGTTTTAGTTTTGTCCGTTGTGGTAACTGGTTTTTTCATTCTTTAGTTTAAGTAGTTTTCTCTGTAATTATGAAGTTGTTTGTCAGGCTGATATTGGTACTAATTGGAACTTGGTTCCTTTTTCTTCTTTATTTATTACAGCAGACTATTCAAATGGGCTGTATTTCCTTAAACTGTATTTTTATTTTTTAGTCGCAATAGAGTTAGTTGACAACTCTTTTTAAAAAGAATTTATTATTGATTATCGTCACGAGTTCCCAACCCTCTTTACCAAGTTCATTAAGTTTTTTTTCGGTAGATTGAATATCATTCTTGTCCTTCTCTGACTCAAAAGATTCTTCTATATTGAGATCGTGGGACGTGTTTCTATCAGATAACAAGTCACTATAATTTATTATTTTGTATTCGAAGCTCACTATTACTCTACTACTTGATTATCGTCCTCAGAGGAGTCGTCATCAGCTAATGCAATTTCTTCCATATTATTAGATTGGTCTTCTAAAGACGCATCGTTCTTTTCTATTTCACTTGTGGTAATTTTTTGCTCTTTGAGAAATCTTCCTCTCAGACGCAAATCAAACTTATTAACAGATTTGTTATCCATTTACGTTCCTTTAGGGTAAAGTTGAAATTTTATTTTGCCGCGCCGATTGCTTGGTTCTTGCAAGTGTCACACTCACAACCAATCATCCAGCCAAAAACTTGAGATTCTTTACTGCATTTTGAACAGGAAATTGTAAGCAAATGACCTTCTCTTCGTTCCTGAGCATTTTTAATTTCCCATTTGTTAACCGGTTGACCAGGGCAATCCCAGCAAATCCTCTTAATTGTATCCATAAAACTAAAATCTCCTAGCGCTATAATTGAAAACTAAATTAATAGCTTTGTCAATGTTATAATATACAACTTGTGAGACTACTGATCGACTGTGGTAATTCTAGTGTTAAGTTTGCTTTGAATAGCAAGTTGAAAATCAACAAGATAGTTACGGTAGAAATCAAAAATGATAAAAAAATAAAAACAAATTTGCTTAAAACTCTTAACGTATTTTTAAAGAAGAAAAATATAAAGAAAATTTATCTTACTTTCGTCAATAAAGAAATTAAAGATATTTTGTTTGATATTATTAAAAACAAATTCTCAACTAACGACGTAAAAATTTTACGTACAAGAAAATTTAAGGATTTTAAACTTACTTACAAGAGCCCAAATACATTTGGTATGGACAGGTTCTTTAATTGCCTTGGGAGTAAGTTCGTTTATCCAAGCTCTGCTACCATAGTTGTTGATATAGGAACCGCAACCACCATTGACGTAATAGATAAGGAATTTTGCTATTTGGGAGGATTGATTTTGCCCGGACCATTAACTTCCCACGCGTCCTTAATAGGTGCGACTTCAATGATTGGTAACCATAACATTGTACTTAAAGAAAAAATTTTAGGTGCTTCAACTGAAGAATGTCTGAGCTCAGGATTTGCTAATGGTCAATCTCTAATGATTGAATCAATAGTAAGTCAAATAAAAAAAACCTACAAGCAACCATTCAAAGTGATACTAACCGGAGGGCTGTCGCATATTTTTAAAAGATTTCTTCCCAAAAGTTATCTGCTTGATTCAAAACTAACTTTTAAAGGAGTCGCTTTTTTTATAGAAAATCAGAAATAAATTAATGGACATTGTATCGTATTCTTCGGAAACCAAAAATTTATCTCTACTTAAAACACAAAGGTATTTAGAAAAGAATTTTATCCTACTTGGTGTTGACCAAGTTCCATTTGATGATTATCGAATTATGATTGAAGTTGATACTTTAAATGACTACTTAGATGATACTTCTATAGATTTTTCCAAAACAAAGAAGTCCAGAATTCCTTCTGAGTTAATTTACAATAAACAAAACAAGTTTAGCCTAATTTTGCAAATTGATAATACTAATTTCTCCTTGAAGGCTTTCAGACCTTTTTGGGGAAAAATGAGTAAAAATAATTTATGGGTGGCTTTTTTTCTAAACTGCCCGAAAAAAGTTAATGCTTTGTGAAGCTTGCTTTTGACTTTGATTAACCAAAAGTAATAATAATAATTATGGAAATGATTACATTACACGATTTAATCATTGAACTAAGAAAGAAAAAAATTGGCTTAGGTGCTGACCCCAAGGCGACTGTTAGTATGTACTCCGAGCTTGGCCTTATTCCACCAGCAAAGATTAATGCTAGGCCAGATTCTGACCTAGAACCTGAAATTTCTTATCCTTTAGATACTATTGAGAAAATCATTGAAATAAAAAAGCTTAAAAGCAAAGGCCTTCAGCTTGATGAGATTCGCGATTCTTACGCATTAGATTATGTACGAGATTCAATTCAGGATCTTCTAGCAACTGAAGACGAAGCCAAGCTCAAAGAGCTTGCCCAATTGCTAACTCAAGGCAATGACCAACTATCTTCCTTGTTGGAGGCACCATTGATTAGGGTAATTGAAACTAATAATTCTAGGGAGCTTTCGAAATTATTAAGTCTTTTTGCCGGCCGAAGTTTCTCGTCACTCCTCGAGTCAAATAATTTGTTAGAGGAATACAATGTGAACGAAGCAAGAAAATCATTATTTAAATCACTTTTTTATCTTTCTGTTGTATGTCTTAAGCTTGCACGAAGATCTAAGGATCAAGAACTAGAAGATTCTGCGTTTGAGACCTATGACCAAATGGTTATAGGGCCTATTGAGAGAGCTACCAAAAAAGTACAAGAAGAATTTCGAACGTCTCTTAATGCTTATATAAAAACTAAAAAACCTACTTCGTAAGCTTGTATTCGATACTATCGATCAAAGCCTTCCAGCTTGCTTCAACTATATCCCGAGATACCCCGATTGTTGACCAGAAAGATTCTCCGTCTGTTGATTGAATTATTACTCGAACTAAGGATTCTGTACCTTTGTTCCCTGCGACTACTCTTACTTTGTAATCTGTTAGCTCGATTTCGTTAAGATGTGGATAATATTTAACAAGTGCTTTTCTGAGTGCAACATCTAAAGCATTAACCGGACCCGATCCACTTGATACGCTTTCAACTACTTCCTTGTTGATTTTTATTTTTACCCTTGCCGTTGATTTACTTGCAGGAATAATTTGCCTAGTGTTTATTTCAGTCTCAATTAATTCAATCTTTGGTGTATATTGTCCAGATATTTTTTTAACTAATAGCTCAAAAGAAGCATCGACTCCTTCAAACTCGTAACCCTGATTCTCCAATTCTTTAAGTTGGCTCAAAATTTGGGCTATATGTTCGTCCGATACTTTGTCAATATTTAATTCTTTTAGTTTGTATTGAATATTGCTCTTTCCTGCAAGATCGGAAACTAACACTCTCCTATGGTTTCCTACTGAACTTGGTTCTACATGCTCATAAGTCAAACTATTTTTAATAATAGCACTAACATGTATACCGCCTTTGTGAGCAAAGGCGCTCTTTCCAACAAATGGCAGCTTGTCGTTTTTTGGTAAATTTGCCAAGTCATTTATATAGTTCGAAACGGAATAAAGATGTTGTAGATTAGAGCCGGGAATGCAATCAATACCCATTTTTAAATTTAAGTTTGCAATTATCGAACACAGGTTGGCGTTACCGCATCGTTCACCGTACCCATTTATTGTTCCCTGGACTTGAGTTGCCCCAGAGATGACTGCCTGTAAGGCATTAGCAACTCCTAAGTCGGAATCATTATGGGCGTGGATACCAAGGATACATTTTTTATTTATTTTCCTTACTGCTGCTACTATTTTTTTGATTTCCCACGGAGTAGACCCTCCATTCGTGTCGCACAGAATAATACCGGTCGCCCCAGAACTTAAGGCTACCTCAAGACATTGAACAGCGTATTCACTGTTGGCCTTATATCCATCAAAGAAATGTTCGGCATCAAAAAAAACCTCATCAACCCTTTGCGAGAGATACTCAATAGAATCAGAGATTAATTCTAAGTTTTTTTTATTAGTTATTTTTAGAGCTTCGGATACATGAAAATCCCATGTTTTTCCTACAATTGTAATAGCGGATGTATTTGCATTGAGTAGGGACTGTATATTAGTATCCTGATCACACTTCTCTTTTGCTCTTCGTGTACTTCCAAAAGCTACTATTGTTGAATTCGTATACCTTTCGTTCTGTACCTTCTTAAAAAATCCTTCGTCTCTATCGTTTGAACCTGGCCACCCACCTTCAATGTATCCTACTCCAAGCTCATCGAGTTTGTGACTAACTCTTATTTTGTCTTCTATAGAAAAGGATACTCCTTCACCTTGTGTTCCATCTCTAAGTGTTACATCATATGCTACTACTTTTTTTGACATCTAATCCAATTTGAATTCCTTGTGAAGCGATTTAACTGCAGCCTTGCATTTACTCTTGTTGATTACGCAAGATATTTTGATTTCCGATGTTGTTATCATGCTAATATTAATTTTTGATTTCGAAAGAGATTTGAACATTCTTGTTGCAATTCCCGTATGGGTTTTCATACCTGCTCCAATAATAGATATCAGTGCAATTTTTTCATCTTTGATTAGTTCACGGTACCCAAGTTTAGATTTGTTCTTCTCTAGGATTTTAACTGTCTTATTTAAATCCTCCTTAGGAATGGTAAAAGTTAAATCAGTTTTTCCGTCTGTGCTTATGTTTTGAACGATCATGTCAACAATGATTCCAGCTACACCTATAGGCTCAAAAATTCTAAATGCAATACCGGGTCTATCCTCGATTCCAACGATGGTTATTTTAGATTGTTTTAAATCATGGGTGATACCCCTTATAACATTTTTTTCCTTAATAGGAATTAGCTTTTCATCCATAACCCAAGTCCCTCTTTCTGTAACCCTCTTTGTTGATTTGACATGCAATTTAATCTTGAAATTGTTTGCATACTCAACTGCTTTTGCTTGTAAGACTTTCGACCCCAAACTCGACATCTCAAGCATTTCTTGATACGAAATATAATTAATTTTTTTTGCCCCTTTGTAAAGTTTTGGATCTGCTGTGTAAATTCCACTTACATCATCTTTGAGTAGTTCGCAGTGAGATGCATTTAATGCTGACGCTAGTGCCACTGCAGTTAAATCTGATCCACCCCTTCCTAGTGTTGTGATATCGTTTTTTGAATTTATTCCTTGAAATCCAGGAACGACAATAACATAACCTTTTCTTAGGTACGTTTTTATCTTAGTGGCTCCAACTGAAATAATTGTAGCTTTAGTATGTAAATCGTTTGTCATCAAACCCAATTTTGATGGATCAAGTGATATTGCTTTGACTCCAACCTCTGAAAGTGCTATGGCAACTAAACCAGCAGAAACTTTTTCTCCTGTAGAAACCACCTGGTCATATTCTCTCTCATTTGGAACGTTGGCAATATTTCTGGTTAACCCATGAAGTCTATCGGTTTCACCCGCCATTGCGGAAACTACTACAACTACTGATTTCTTTTTCTTTCTTAACGTGGAGATGTTTCTTGCAATATCTTTAATTTTTTTTACATTTGCTACACTGGTTCCACCATATTTTTGAACTACTAAATCCATTTACTTGCTTCCTTTAATCGATATCTCCCTTTGATTTATATTATCCTTTATAAAATTAAAATAAATATCTATTGTTCTGTCGGTTTCATTCAGAAATAAATCCTTATAACGATTAGCCCATTCAACTATTATCAGGCCTTTTCTCTGGTTCAATATTTCAAAAAAACCAATCTGCTCTAATTCCTCAATGCTGTTGACTCTGTAAAAATCAAAGTGATATATTTTAAAATTTTTATCGGATTCATATATGTTGAGAATTAGAAATGTGGGACTACTTATGCTGTCAAGGACATTAAGATGATTCCCTAAGAACCTAACAAATTGCGTCTTTCCAGACCCTAGTTCACCGTTCAATAATAAAATTGTTCCTTGTTTGACTATCTTTGAAACTTCCGAAGAAAGTTCATTGGTATCGTTGATAGAGCATATTCTTGAATTAAACATTCGATATTACATCTAATTCTATATTTGCATTTGAGCTTTCTTCAATGGTAGAGATAGTTTTGGGTAGTATTTTAATTATCTCTGAAGCTAGAATACCTCTCTTAGAGTTCTTTACAGAAATTATATCTCCAGCCTTTCCATGAGCGAAGATTCCTAAAATGGTCGAATCTATCGTTGAATATCCCTGAGCAATAAAACTGGCGATAATTCCGGTTAAGCAATCCCCCATTCCGCCCGTTGCCATTCCTTCGTTGCCAGAACCATTGATATAAAATTTATTTTTGGGTGATGCAATAATTGTCCTATATCCTTTTAAGACGGCAATTGCATTAGTCTTGGTAGCAATTTCTTTTGCTATGTTAATTCGATTTTTCTGAACGTCTTTTATAGTGGTATCAGCCAATCTTGCCATCTCGCCAGGATGTGGCGTTATTACTACATCCTTCCCGCTCCTTTTTAAAATATTGAGATTTCCGGAAATAACGTTGAGACCGTCAGCATCGAGAATAATAGGACAATCGAAAAAATTTATTGATTCTCTCACTACTTCTAGCAATCCTGCCCTGTTGCCCATTCCAGGGCCTATTACAACTGCGGATGGTTTTTTAGTTAGTCGTTTTTTTATTTCTTTAATAAACAACTCCTCATTCATTGTAGAGCCGTCACTAGAATTAGGGATTTCAATAAAAATGGACTCAGGAAATTTCTTTTTTAATGCATTGCTGATGCATTTTGGTATACACAAGGTTACTAGCCCACATCCAGACTTATATGCAGATAGCCCGGCTATGCTTACTGCACCCGACATATTTTTTGACCCACCTATAACAAGAACATGCCCGAAGCTGCCTTTGTTAGCAGATTTATTTCTTGCTTTGAAGAAATTATTGAAAAAATTATCATCGACAAAGAAATTATTTAATTTATTGGATAATTCAATTGGAGTAGCAAGTTTAACCAGATGAATTTTTTTGCTGTATTTATATCCTGGATCGGTTAAAAGGCCAGGTTTTACGAAATCGAAAGTTATTGTTAAATCAGAATTCATACAAGCTCCGTATGTTGAACCTGTATCAGCATTTAAGCCTGATGGTACATCTAATGAGCAAATGGGAATTTTTGTTGAGTTAATTCTATTGATCAAATTACTTATTTCTTTTGTAAGGCCCCTATTGAGGCCAACTCCAAATAATGCATCTACTATAAGATCAAACTTCTTTAAGTTTAACCCCTTGGACGTCCTTATGGTTTTAATTTTTAGTTTTTTGACTATATCGAGATTTTCTAAATAGTCGGGCGACCTCTTCTTGGAATTGTTGATTATTAATATTTCACATTTGAAGCCATAGATACGAAGATATTTTGCTACGACTAATCCATCACCACCATTATTGCCGGTACCAACCACAATAAGAGCATTCTTGGACTCGTACTCTTTTTTGATTATCTCGAAACACTTAAAGCCCGCTATCTCCATTCGTGTTTTGCTGGGAATTTTATATTTTGAAGTTGATAATAAATCAATTTCTTTTATCTGATTAACTGAAGCTAACTTCATATTTTAAATCATAAACCATCGAAATTAGCATTCCAATAGCAATGTGATATTGAATTAAATTTGATTCTTGGGGATAATATCTCTTAGCCCCAGGGATAATGCCTCTTAGTGATGTTAGACAGGAATCAATCATTTCTTGAATCTTTTAGCTTTGGAATATTAGGCTTTTCAAAGTTTCTCCAAACACAACTTTTAAATTCTCCAAAATTAGTCAATCTTGAGGTGACAAAGCTTTGTAATGCTAGATGTGATTTTTGTGATTATTGGCAAACAAAACATGAGGAAAGATTAGATGACTATACCAATGTAATAGGTAAGATTGGACCTCTTGTGGTAATGATAACTGGTGGCGAGCCAATGCTTAGAAAGGACATTGTAGATATTGTAAGGCAAATCAAGTCGGCGTCATTTTTTACGTATACTGGAATAATAACCAAGGGAGATTTGCTAGATTTAAAGAAGGCACAACAGCTTTACGATGTAGGGTTAGATCAGATTTCTATTTCTCTTGATTTTCTAGGAGATAGACATTCTGTCAATAGAGGCGTGGATGGATTATGGGACCATATTTCTTCTTTGATACCCCTCATTTCTTCAGAGCTTAATAAAACCATATCTATCAACACAATAATTATGGATGAAAATTTAGATCAAATTGTTGATATGGCAAAAAGAGCAAGAGAGTGGGGTGCAAATATATCTTTTAGTTCGTACTCAAACATGAAAGCCAATAATGACGAGCATCTAATTAAGGACCAAACAGACAAGGTAGAAGATGTAATCAATCAGCTTGTATCTTTAAAAAAAGAGTGGGGGGACACTATAGTATCAAGTGACTACTACTTGAACCAAATACCTCTATTCTTTAAGAATGGTTATGGGCCAAAGTGCAATGCTGGTCATTCGATGTTGACCGTTACTCCAGATGGGCACGTTAAAAGATGTTCCGAAATGCCAGCAGTTTGCCACTATACTGAATACAATTCAGAATTCTTTACAGATACGAAATGCAATACTTGTTGGTTTGGATGTAGGGGGGAAACACAGGCTCCAGCATTTGAGAAAGCCAAAGAGTTATTAGGGTTTTAATCGTCTTCTTCCCATGAAGTTCCGTCTTCGTTATCTATGAGTCTTATGCCAAGTTTTTTTGCTTCAGATCTGAGGATGTCAGCTTTTTCCCAATCTTTAGCATCCCTTGCGCTAGCTCTCTCTAAGATTATTTTTTGAATTTGCTCCTCATTAAAATTTCTATTAGATGATTTTTGCAAATTTATGGAATTGTTGATTTCATCTCTCCAGCCATCAATCCCTATTGTTTCTTCAAATTCTTCTATTAAATCAAGGTTTGATATCGTAAGAATTCCTTCATTGATATATTTAAAGTAGTATCCGATAGCTTGGGCAGTATTAAAATCGTCGAGCATAGAACTAATCCATAACTCCCTAAACATACTTGCCTGTTTATTGTTTGTGTCCTTATTGATAGACATTTTCTTGCTGATATTTATAAGCGTTCTTTGGGTTTCTTCCAGTGCTTCATTTGAAAGACTCACAGGTGTTCTGTATCCATGAGTTAGGAAAAATACTCTTATAATATTTTTATTCCATACCTTTAATGCATCTTGAATGTTAATTATATTCCCAACAGACTTAGACATTTTTTCGTCGTTTATGCTAATTAGACCATTATGAATCCAATAGTTTGCAAATTTCTTATTCGATACACATTCAGATTGAGCTATCTCGTTTTCATGATGGGGAAATATCAAATCTCTACCTCCTCCATGAATATCAAAGGTATCTCCTAGGTGCTTTGTGCTCATTGCGGAACATTCTATATGCCAACCAGGCCTTCCATCTCCCCAAGGACTTTTCCAAAATGGATCACCTTTCTTTGCCGATTTCCATAAAGCAAAATCTAGTTCATTTCTCTTGTTGGGATTAACCTCCAATCTTGTATTTGAAAGCATTAGGTCCGTGCTTTGATTAGAGAGGTCTCCATATCGTGCAAATTTGCTAATATCATAATAAACTTCTCCATCTACAACGTACGCATAGTTGAGGGCAATAATTTTTTCTATGAGGTTTATGATTTCGTCGATATTTTCTGATACACAGGGCTGAAAATCAGGATCTACACATCCCAAGCTCTTAACATCCTGGAGATATTCTTCTTTGTATTTATTGGCTACCTCCTCTGCCGATATACTTTGCTCAGCTGCCTTGGCAATTATTTTGTCGTCTACATCCGTAAAATTTCTTACATAGGTGGTTTCATAACCTAAAAATTTTAAGAATCTAACTATTGAATCGAAAACGATTGCGGATCTTGCGTGGCCCATATGGGAACTGCTGTAAACTGTTGGTCCACAAACGTATATCCCTACTTTATTGGAAACTAATTCTTTGAAGATTTCTTTTTTGTTGTTTAGCGAGTTGTATATATATAATTCATAATCCATTAAGATAATTCTTCTCCACCATCAATCCGAATGATATTCCCCGTTATCCAATCTGCCCCTGGATGAGATAGGGCTATTATGCTTCCAGAAATATCTTCAGTAAGTGTGAGTCGATTGCTGGGATTACTTCTTAATGCTCCTTCGATAATTCCTTCATTGCCAGGAATTTTCTCGAGAGCGGGGGTTAGGGTAACTCCGGCACAAAGAGAGTTTGCTGTTATTCCTGTTGGAGCCAATTCAACTGCAAGTTGTCTAATGTGGGATTCAAGTGCAGATTTGGCTGCCGACACTGGACCATAAGTTGGCCAAATTTTTCTACTACCTGCACTAGTCATGGCATATATTCTAGCATTGGAGCTAAACAAAGATCTTGAGTGGGTATCTTGAACCCAATAAACAAGGGAATTTGCCATAACATCTAAGGTCATATCCATATTCTTTTGAGTAACATTCTTATCCACTTCGCTTGACACATATGGTTTTAATGAGCCAAAGGCTAGCGAATGTAAAAGTATCTTTATTTTCTTCTCGGAGCCTCCTACGAGTTCTATTGCCTGGTCTAGGACCCCTTTCCTTTTATTCTCATCTGCTGCATTTATGTTAAAAAATTTTGCCTTTACATTATTGCTTTCAACATAAGAAACAACTTCGTCAACATTTTTCATTGTATTTTTTCTATCGAGATGAATACCAAGAATGTTGACCCCATATTCCGAAAGTTTTCTTGATACTTCGGCTCCAAATCCACTGGATGCTCCTAAAATTAACGCCCAATGTCCTTCAAGCCAATTGTCAATCTTCATATTGTCTCCCCAGTCTTATTCGATTATTTAATAGAGAGTTTACGCATTACAAACTTATATTCAAGGTATTATTAAATTCATAAATGAAAACAAACAATATAGAAATGATCACCATAGGAGAAGAATTGTTATGTGGAATAACACAAGATAATAATTTTTTTATGTTAGCTCAGGAGGTCTTTGGAATGGGGTTGAAAATCAATTACCATCAATGTGTTGGTGACTCAAAGGCCGATATTTTTTCTGCGCTTACAATTGCAAACTCAAGATCTAAGTATGTTTTGCTAACCGGAGGACTTGGTCCTACTATAGATGATTTAACGCGTGAGGTTGCTTCGGAATATTTCAATAAGAAGCTGATTCTTGATATCCAAATAGAAACACAATTAAAATCAATTTTTGCAAAAAGAAAAAGAAAATATACTTCTTTAAACAAGAAACAAGCTTTATTCCCAGAAGGATCAGACATAATTCACAATTCAATAGGTACAGCCTCGGGATTTTTTTTAACAAAGAATTCAACTAAGTTTTATTTTTTGCCGGGCGTGTCTAAAGAATTTAGTCTAATGTCTAAGAATACTTTCCTGAAAGACCTAGCTATAGAAAAACGAAAAAGCAATCTCTATACCTTTTCTAAAACCTTAAAAATTTTTGGGTTATCCGAATCCGAAATTGCGGAAAAGATTAAAAAGGTAAATTTTAAGAATACTTACATCGGCTATCGACCTTATAGGTTCGAAGTACATCTAAGGCTAATATCTACATCAAACAAGTTACGTGATGCAAAAAAAGAAAATCAGAATATTGAAAAAAAAATTCGTAAGTTGTTAGGTCTCTATATTTATACGGATAAGAATATTACCTTAGCGGAGCATGTTGTTTCTATGTTGCTAAAGAAAAAACTCAAGATTACTATTGCTGAATCGTGTACTGGTGGCCTACTCTCCGATATGATTACGAATGTTCCAGGTTCTTCTAAATGCTTTGACTTTGCTTTGGTTACATATAGTAATGAATCAAAAAGTAATTTGCTCAAAATTAAAAGCAAAACTTTATTGACTCATGGAGCAGTGAGCAAAAAAACGGTTTCTGAAATGGTCAAAAATTTAAACGACTTCTCTAATTCCGATATCTCTATTGCCATATCTGGAATAGCCGGCCCTGGCGGTGGCACAAATGATAAGCCTGTTGGTACGGTGTTTATAGGTATGAGTAAGTCGAAGAATATTGATGTAAAAAAATATCTTCTCCATGGCGATCGAGAATCTATCAAGTTGAGAACGTGCTTAATTGCCTTAGACAGAATTAGAAACGAACTAATTTCTTAGATTATAGAAACAATCTGTTAAATCCTGTATAGTATCAAAAAATCCTGTATAGTATCACGAAGGAGCTCAAGTTGTCGGAAACTAAAAAAAATACTATTAAAGAAGAAAGCGATAAAGATAAAAAAAAATCATTAGATGCAACGGTTTCCGCTATTGAGAAACAGTTCGGCAAGGGGTCAATCATGAGACTTGATGATGACTCCAGGGTTCAAGATGTAAGGGCGGTATCTACTGGTTCGATTGCCTTAGATAGCGCACTAGGAGTAGGGGGCTTTCCCAGAGGAAGAGTAGTAGAAGTCTACGGACCTGAAGCCTCAGGAAAAACTACTCTTGCTTTGCACGCAATTGCGGAAAATCAAAGAGAAGGAGGAACAACCGCATTCGTTGATGCTGAACATGCATTTGACCCAACTTATGCAAAAGGTTTAGGAATTAAAACGGACGAATTACTATTTTCTCAACCCGATTTTGGTGAGCAAGCATTAGAAATAGTTGATCAGCTTATTAAAAGCTCGGCAGTCGATATGGTTGTGGTAGATTCTGTTGCAGCCTTAACTCCCAAGGCGGAGTTAGATGGAGAAATGGGCGATAAGCATGTTGGCCTTCAAGCTAGATTAATGTCGCAAGCTTTACGAAAAATAACATCTAGCGTCTCTCGCTCCAAGACAACTGTTATTTTTATAAACCAATTAAGAATGAAGATTGGCGTCCCTTCATATATGAGCCCAGAAACGACAACTGGTGGGAATGCTCTTAAGTTCTATGCCTCAGTAAGACTTGATGTGCGGCGAATTGCTTCTATAAAGACACCTGATGGGGTTATTGGTAATAGGGTTAGAGTTAAAGTTGTTAAAAATAAAGTCGCACCTCCTTTTAGAGAAGCTGAATTTGATATTGTTTTTGGCAAAGGAATTTCAAAATTTGGCGAATTAATTGATTTGGGAGTAGAATTTGGATTTGTTGAAAAGGCTGGCGCATGGTTTTCTTATGCTGGCGAGAGAATTGGACAGGGTAGAGAGAACTCTCAAAAATTTTTAGAGGAAAATTCGAACTTGGCAGTCAAACTTGAACAAGAAGTTAAAAATCAAATTGCTTCAAAGAACTAATTATTAATGATTTCCCTTAATATCGAAACATCTCAAAATACAACAAGTGTATGTCTGTCTTCAGTAGATGGCGTTTTGTTTTGCTTAGAGAAAAAGGATAAAACACCAAATCACTGCGAACTCTTAGTACCTCTAATTAGGGAACTACTTAGAGAAAGTTCCCTAGATATGAGTGATTTAACTAATATAAACGTCAATGTTGGGCCTGGTAACCTTTCGTCTTTGAGGGTGGGCATATCAGCTGCTAATGTATTTGGTAATTTCGCTCAGATTCCAGTGCATGGAATTTCATCTTTCTTATCTTATGCGTTTAATTATTCATATAATGATAAAGATTTAATAGTCTTATTTGATTTAAAGAATAATCATTTTGCATATGCACGATTTTCCCAAGAAAACTCAAAAATTTCTCTAATTGAACATAATTTCAATATAAACCTTAAGGATACTGACCGTATTGATACAAATAATTCTGTTATTGTTGGAACAGGACTAGAAAAATACAAACAAGTAAATATAGGCAATCTTGCTGATACACTAGTTATCGATGAGAATTTTCGAGCAAGCTCTACATTTCTTTCAAAAGTTGATTTAAATTTTCAAAAGGAATTAATTTCTAATAAAATTCCGTTAGTACCATTTAACAGCTATTCTTTTGGCAGTTAAAAAAGAATTAATATATAATAATCGCAATGAAAACATACTTAGGTGCAGAACTTTTTTTTGAGTCTTTATATCATCTGGGAATTCGAACAATCTTTGGGTTACCTGGTGGTTATGTATTAAAAGTTTATGATGTTCTACCAGCGTATTCAAAAAAAATTAACCATATACTAACTCGACATGAACAAGCTGCAACTCATATGGCTGATGGTTTTGCACGAGCAAGTTCTTTGCCAGGAATAGTTCTTTGCACATCTGGACCTGCTGCTACGAATACTGTTACTGGTATTACCACTGCTTACATGGACTCGGTTCCCGTACTTATTTTTACTGGTCAAGTACCTGTCCCCTTTCTTGGTAGTGATGCATTTCAAGAAGCAGATCATATTGGTATTACTAGATCATGCACTAAGCATAACAATTTAGTCAGAAAAACAATTGATCTTCCTAAAGCAATTGCTGAGGCATATCATATTTCAACTACTGGCAGAAAAGGCCCGGTGCTTGTCGATATGCCAAAAGATGTCTTAATCAGCGAAGCTGAGTTTAAAATGCCTAATAAAATTAGGCTACCAAGTTATGAAAATGATCCCATTTTACAAAAAAAAGATTTTAAAGCTTTTATATCTCTACTTAAGTCATCAGAAAAACCACTTCTTGTATTTGGTCGAGGTAGTTGTGATATGTCAAATGTGAAAAATATTCGACGTATTCTTAATAGATTCAAAATTCCTTCACTAACTTCTCTAATGTCTTTGGGGGTTTTGGGTAATAGTAAAAGTAATTTTGGGATGATTGGAGACGATGGATCCTTTGCCTCGTCAGAGTTAATTAAGAATGCGGATTTAATTATATCTATTGGATGCGATTTGAATAAGATTATTCCAGAGGTGTCCCTAGCAGATAAGAAACTCGTTGTAGTTAATATCGATAAAACACAATTTAATTATTTCAGAAAGGATAATCTTAATATTTATACAAATTCAAAGTTCTTCCTTGATTCTTTTCAAGATGCAAAGGATGAGTTTCAGTTCAAATGGGACAAAGCATATTTAAGCAATTTACACACTAAAAACTCTGAAGAAAAATCAAATATAATCAGAACAAACAAAAAAGCACTTATCTTTGATACCTTATCCTCTTTATTGAAAGATAAAGCAATTGTGTGTTCTGATTTTAGTTACGAGGATATGAGCCTACAACAGTTCTTCAAATTTACGGATTATAGAAATAGTGTCTTGGCTGGAGGAAGTGGCACCCCTGGCTATGGATTTCCTGCGGCAATTGGAGCAAGTTTCTCGAGACCACGATCAAAGATTGTAAGTATTTCTTCCGGAGTTAACTTTCAGTTTAGTATGCAGGAAATGATAGTAGCAAAAGAACAAGGTATAGATTTAAGCATTATTGTTCTTAACGAAAGTAATAAAAAGCAACAACAAAAAGCCCCCGATTATAAGTTAATGGGAGAGTCGTTTGGGGTTAAATCTTTCAAAATAAAAACCGACAGTAATATCAGAAAAAACTTAAGTAAATATTTAAATCACAAAGGTCTCCGTCTCATCGAGATTGCAGTCTGATTACTATATAATAGTTAAAAATTAGTTTATTATATTCTCTTCTGAAAGGAGATGAGTTTTGCGCCATATTTTATCGATTTTAGTTGATAACGAACCAGGTGTGCTTGCGAGAATTGCAGGTCTCTTTACTGCAAGAGGTTTTAACATAGAAAGTCTTTCCGTTGCGGAAACAGAAAAGCCGTCACTGTCAAAAATAACACTAGTTACATCGGGCGATGATTGGATAATAGATCAAATAGTCAAAAGATTTGAAAATATGATTAATGTTATTAGGGTTAGAGATTTCTCTAGTGCTGATAGCATTGAGAGAGAACTTCTCGTTGCTCGAGTTGTTCCAACAAAGGGTACCAGACCTGAGGTTTTAAGGATTGCAGATATCTTTAAATCAAACGTAATCGATGTAGGACCAAAGTCGTACACATTAGAACTTACAGGTGATAAAGACAAACTAGAGGCTTTTGTGGATATCCTGAAGCCACTTGGATTAAAAGAAATAACCCGAACTGGCTTGATATCTCTACCTAGAGAGAAAAAAAAGTAATGGAGATTTAATATGAAAGTATATTATGAGCAAGATTGCAATTTAGATTTACTAAAAGACAAAAAAGTTGGGATTATTGGCTTTGGCAGTCAAGGGCATGCGCATTCTCAGAATTTAAAAGATTCCGGAGTGGACGTATCGGTAGGACTTAGAAAAGATGGAGAGAGCTGGAAAAAAGCTATATCGGTTGGATTGAACGTGTTAGAGGTCCCCGAACTAGTTTCCCAATCAGACATAATTATGATTCTTGCCCCGGATACTAGCCAGAAAGGGATATATGAAGAGTCTATAAAAGATAATCTGACATCTGGGAAATATTTAGCTTTTGGTCATGGCTTCAACATTCACTACAAACAAATTATTCCTAATGATGATATAAATGTTTTTATGGTCGCACCAAAAGCTCCTGGTCACACAGTTAGAGGACAATATCAAGATAGTGCAGGAGTACCCTCCTTAATTGCCATACATCAGGATCCAGCTGGGAATACCAAAGATATTTCTCTTGCTTATGCTGCTGGTATTGGGTCAGCTCGGGTTGGCATAATCGAGACAACTTTTAAGGATGAAACTGAGACAGATTTATTTGGCGAACAAACGGTTCTCTGCGGAGGCTTGTCGAGTTTAATTCTTGCTGGTTTTGAAACATTAACTGAAGCTGGTTATCCGCCAGAGATGGCTTATTTTGAGTGTTGCCACGAAGTAAAATTGATTGTCGATTTAATATACGAGGGTGGAATTTCTAATATGAGATATTCAATTAGTGATACCGCAAAATATGGAGATATAACAAGGGGCCCAAGAATTATTGACAGCGAGGTCAAGGAAAGAATGAGAAAAATTTTAAAGGATATTCAAAGTGGTGAGTTTGCTAAAGAGTGGGTAGAGGAAAACGAATCGGGAAGACCAAATTATACGAGGTTGCTCAAAGAAGGAGAAACACATCCAATTGAAGATATTGGAGAAACATTAAGATCTATGATGACCCCGCTTTTCCGCAAGAAATTGGTGGATAAAACTAAGAACTAATGAAGATAGATTACAATTGGTCAGTCGCAAAAGAAGGATACCTTCCAATTCTAACTTCTTTTTTTATCTGTTGGCTTGGTACAGCATTTTTTGGCTTATCTATAATCTCACTAATTCTTTTCTTTTTATTTCTTGTTGTTCTATATTTCTTTAGGGATCCCGAACGGATTTTGCCAAATACAGATGGGATAATTTCACCTGCTGACGGGAAAATCGTATTAGCCGACACATCTATCGAATCCAATTTTACCAACGAAGAGATGAATAGGGTTTGCATTTTTTTGTCAATTGTTGATTGCCATATTAATCGAGCCCCCGTTAACTGTGCGGTAAATAAGACGATATACAATGAGGGTAAATTTCATTTAGCCAATTCCGTTAAGGCAATTGAAAATGAGAGATTATGCATTCATCTAAAAACGGATTCGGATGAAGATATAGTATTGATTCTATATGCTGGCTTTATAGCGAGAAGAATAGTTTCTTATGTTGCTGTTAATCAAACCTTGAAACGAGGAGAGCGAATTGGGATAATTAAGTTTGGCTCAAGGGTTGATATATATGTGCCTAAACATTTTAAAACTGACCTGAAGAAAGGGGATCATGTAGTTGCAGGGGAAACTATATTGTATAGGATATTAAATGACTATGAAAAATAAAAAAATAATTTCTCTTATTCCAAATCTCCTGACTACCATTGCTCTGTCTTTTGGATTACTAGCAATATTCAACATAGTGAAACTTTTACCGCTAACTAATCAGGAATTTATTGGAATTGAAACAGAGTTTTTAACAGAAAAATCTCTATGGTGGTCGTGTATTTTTATTTACATAGCTGCTTTTGTGGATTTTATTGATGGCAAGATTGCACGACTTCTAAAAAATGATTCAGAATTTGGAATGCAATATGACTCATTATCTGACTTAATTTGTTTTGGATTTGCACCAGCTTTTCTGATTTACGTTTTTTATCTTTCTTCGTATGGAAAATTAGGAATGATGTGCTCAATTTTTTTAACCGTATGCGTTGCCCTTAGGCTTTCAAGATTTAATGCCTTGTCTCACAGTGAGAAAAACACTTTCTTTGTGGGCTTGCCTAGTCCGATGGGGGCAGGTCTTATAATTTCACTTATGTTAATTGATTATAAGTTTGCTTTTATTTCACAGGAACATGTAAAGATTATTTTGTTAATTTTTTCCCCTATAATTGGCATGTTGATGGTAAGCAACGTTATCTTCACTAAGAAAATCTTTCTCAATCAGATTAGGAAATTCAATGCATTAATTATTATATCCATACTCTCGATAGCAATTTTGACTCATATCGAAATTGGATCATTTGCTTTGTTCTACTTTTACTTGTTCTTTAGTTTAACTAAATTTGTAATGATGAAGTACAGAAAACGCCATACCAGTGTTTCTGAAATTTGATTATATGGCAGAAAAAATTAATCAATATTATCTAGACAATGGCCTCAAGGTTATTCTCAAGAAAGATGAATTTTCATCTGTAACCTCACTATTCGTTTGGGTCAATACCGGAAGTGCCTATGAGAATGACAAGGAGAAAGGGCTAGCACACGTACATGAGCACATGATCTTCAAAGGTACATCACAACTACAAGTTGGAGAAGTGTCAAGACAAATTGAAGCTCATGGTGGAGAAGTGAATGCTTTTACTTCGTATGACGAAACGGTATATTACACCACACTTTCAAATGATTTTGTCCATGTTGCACTAAGTATTTTTTCTGAATGTATGCATGATGCTTTATTTGATGAAGAAGAGCTAAAGAAAGAACTTGAAGTTATCCTTGAAGAAATCAAGATGGGGGAAGATTCACCTCATAGGGTCTTATGGCATATGATATGCGCAAACGCGTTTCAAGATCACCCATATGGGTTGCCCATAATAGGTACCCCGAAGAGCGTAAAGAGCTTCCAAAGAAAAGATTTGCAATCTTTTTACAATAAATGGTATCAACCAAAAAATATTAAATTAATTGTAGTAGGTGGTGGAGAAACAGACGAGCTAAAAAATAAAATCAATCAAACTTTTGGCAGCCTTAGAGCTAACAATATCAATACGGTAAAACTAAATGACAATTTTCATTACTCTGGACTGCAGGTCGATATTGACTATAGAGAAGTAAATGAGTGTTATTTCGCTCTTTCTTTTAGAGCAGAGAAAACATCTGATTTAAAATCACCTATTCTCGATATATTGGGAGTCATTTTAGGAGTTGGTACAAGTTCTGTTTTAAATAAGAGACTCAAAGAGGAGTTGGCCCTGGTTACTTCTATATACTCCTATAATTTTTCTGCGAGGCATGGGGGAGCTTTTGTGATTGGCGGAACCTTGCTAGAAAGCAATATTGAAGATGCGTTGAAATTAATTGTTCAAGAAATAAGAAAAATAATTAACCTGGATTTTGATTCTGACCAACTAAAGAGGGCGAAAACAGAATTGTTAACACAAAATCTCTATGAGAACGAAACAGTACAGCGTCAGGCTCAAAAGATAGGTTCCCTAGAATCTGAAACGGGCTCAATCAAATTTGAAGAGGATTACCTAGAATGTATCAAACATGCAACGCCTGATGTGATACAAAATGTTGCGAAGGAATTTCTTCACGTTGACAATCTAGCTTTAAATTTAATATTTCCAAGAAATTCCAAGAAACAGGATGCTGATAGTTTGAAATCGATTCTCAATAAAGGATTTGATGAAACATTACAGTTCTCCAAAAACAATTTTGAGACTTTCAGCATAAAAGATTATCCCATTGAAGACGTACAATATTCGGAACCAACTTTATTGCAGCTAGATTGTGGCACCAGTCTTGTCGTTCTACAAAATAGCAAAACTCCTTTGATTTCTCTGCGATCCGTATCCTTTGGCGGTTCAAGGTATGAAACCATATCCTCAAACGGTAAATTCAATATGGTATCGGAATTGCTAACAAGAGGATCAAGTAATTATACAAAAAATGAGATTGCAATGAATACGGAGATTTTAGCGGCCGACATAGAGGGATTTTCGGGAAAAAATAGTTTTGGGGTTAGGATGGTTGGGCCGAGTGCTAATCTAAAAGAAGTGGTGCCAATATTCTCTGATGTTCTTGTTAATCCAATATTTAAGGACTCTGAAATTGAGATTGTAAGGAAAGATGTACTCTCTTATTTGAATCGAAAAAAACAAAGCTATGAATCCATAGTTGCTGAAAAATTCTTCGAATTACTCTTTAATGAGCACCCATACTCTTTGAACCAGTTTGGGACTGAGGAGAGTGTTAGTAATATAAAAAGAAACGATATGTTAAAAACTCATGAAGGTTTTATTTCTAAAAATAATATCTTACTATGCGCGGTTGGTAATTTTAAGGTGGATCGTTTACTTGAAGAATTAAACAAAAACATTTCTCTTAAAAACGAAGAAAAAGAATTACCAAATATTGCTTCATGTAATCTGATCGACAAGGATGTGGTTGAATCAATCAAATTGGGGGACAAGCAACAATCCCACACAATAGTTGGAACATATGCACCAGGTCTGGACTCAGAGGATAGATTTTCGTTTAATGTCCTCGATGCTGTTCTGTCTGGAATGGGAGGAAGATTGTTTATGGAGTTGAGAGAGAAGAAAAGCTTAGCTTACTCTGTTTATTCTTTTTTCAAAGCCAATTTGGATTATGGATATTTTGGTATTTACATCGGTTGCTCTCCTGAAAAGAAAATCCAGAGTATTGATGCAATTAATAATGAATTGGAAAAACTTATTAAGAAGGGTGTTACAAATGAGGAATTGGAAAGAGCCAAGAATTACCTAATCGGTAGAAACGATATCTCTCTCCAGAGAAATGCTTCAATTAATGCCAGAATTGCTTACGCAGGACTGTACGGCCTAAGTTTAAATGAACCGTTCGATTTCTCTTCGAAAATTAAAAGCGTTTCTCAAGACTCAATTAGTTCGGTAATTGAAAAATATCTGAGAGGAAAGAGCAAGGTTACGGTATCTGTCGATCCTTCTTAATATTGGAGGGTGACTTTAAATTGCTTTTCTGTGGATTGTCATTATATTTATTTTTTCAAACAGCACCGAAGTTTGCTGTGTTGGGAGCGTGGCGGAATTGGTAGACGCACTAGATTTAGGATCTAGCGCCTTCGGGTGTGGGAGTTCGAGTCTCCCCGCTCCCATTTTGGAGTGTTAATATGAGTTTTGAAATAAGCGATGTAAGCAAAACGGAGAAAAATGTAAAATTTACCATTGATAAGTCTGAAGTTTTAAAGAACTATTCTGAAATAGTAAAGCTTTTTCAAAAAGATGCCGATTTAAAAGGCTTCAGGAAGGGCAAAGTCCCAATCAATGTTGTTGAGTCAATTTATTCGGAACAAATCAATGAGGAACTCAAGACGAGATTAATAAACGGTCACCTTAGAGGACTAGCGGTAGAACAGAAAATTAATATAGTTACAACAAAAGATTTAGAACATGAAGGTGTTAACAAGGATGCCGATTTCAAATTTTCCTTAAATTTTGAATTTATACCAGAAATTAAACTCGCAAAATATGATTCACTAGTAGTCAATAAAGAAATATTTTCTGTGAAGAAGAAAGATATTGACGATGCGATTAACAGTGTTCTGACTAATTTTGCTTCCAATGAAGAAATTACCAATAGAAAGAAAATTAAGAAAAAAGATATTGTAAGCATTAATTTTTCGGGTGAACTTGATGGAGCCATTGTTAAAGATTTGACAAGGGAAAACGTCATAGTAGAGGTGGGAAACGAATCATTAATTCCAGCAATTGATACTCAAATTAATGGGATGAAAATTGGAGCGGAGAAGATATTCGACGTCGATTACCCTAAAGATTTTCCTATTAAAGAAGCGGCTGGGGCCAAGGTACGATGCAAGGTTCTTATCAACAAGATATTTAAAAAGGTCATCCCCAAGCTAGATAATGCATTCTTAAAAAAAATTGGTCTTAATTCTAAGAATGAATTAAAAGAAAGAATCTCAAATGATCTTAGTAAATCATATGAAACAAAATCGGAAGGTACTCTCAGAAAAAATATCGGTGACAAATTAATATTAGACAATGATTTTGATTTTCCTAATTCTTTCATTGAGGCTGAAGAGGCAAGATTGTCCAATGAGTATATGAGCAGAATGAGTCAACAAGGCATCAAGGTTGATGAAGTCGATAACAAAACGAAATCAGTTATTAGTGAGTCTGCAAATCGAAATGTTAAATTAGCACTTATTTTTGCAGAGATTGCTAAAGTGGAAAATATTTCTGTTGCTGATGAAGAAATCGAAAATGTTTTAAATTCAATGGCACAAGCTCAGAAGGTTTCGATTAATAAAATTAAGAAATATTACGAAGAAAACAACTTGCTTGACGATGTAAGAGCGAAACTTACTGACGAAAAAGTGATTCAGTTGTTAATTTCAAAAGCCACGATTAAAGAAGTTAAACCCAAGAAGCCTCAATAAGTTAAGCATTCTTCTTAATTGACTATAAATATTGATTAAATTAAAATCAGCATATGTCTTATTTTATACCTTATGTCATAGAACAAAGCTCTAATGGGGAGAGGGCTTATGATATCTATTCAAGATTGCTTAATGAAAGAATAGTTTTTCTTGGAGGACCTATTGATGATAATGTAGCCAATGTAATTGTTGGGCAGTTGTTATTTCTTGAGTCAGTTGATGCCAAAAAAGATATCCATTTATATATCAATTCGCCAGGTGGTAGTGTAACGGCAGGATTAGCCATTTATGATGCCATGCAGTATGTTGGACCTGATGTGGCAACATTATGCTTTGGTTTGGCAGGTAGTATGAGTGCAGTACTTCTGGCAAGTGGTAATTCTGGAAAAAGGAATTCACTACCTCATTCCACAATCATGCTTCACTCTGTAGGTACAGAGCTTGGAGGACAGTTCCACGATTTAGAAAAAGAAATGGAAGAGACAAAAAGAAAGCAAGGCATCTTAGCTACGATTCTTTCGAAACATGTCAAAAAAGATTTGAATCAAATTAATTCTGATATTGCAAGAAACTTTTATCAAACAGCCGAAGAGGCTTTAGAATATGGCATTATTGATAATATTATTACCAAAAAGGCAAAGGTGGGATAATGGCTTCAAGTAAGGATAATCTTAAATGCTCTTTCTGTGATAAGTCTCAAAAAGAAGTTAAAAAACTTATAGCCGGACCTACTGTCTATATCTGTAACGAATGTGTTGCGTTGTGCACTGAGATTATTGAAGATGAAATAATACATGAAGTTCCTTCCACAGAAGAGACCACCCTTCCAACACCTCAAGAAATCAAAATACACCTAGATTCCTATATAATAGGCCAAGATCAGGCCAAAAAATATTTGTCGGTTGCCGTCTATAATCACTACAAAAGAATTACCTATGATCTAAAGCCCAAAAAAAAGAAAGACGCTTCTGAAGAAGTGGAAATCCAGAAAAGTAATGTTATGTTTGTCGGACCCACAGGTTCAGGAAAAACGTTGCTGGCTCAAACTTTAGCAAAGTTTCTCAATGTTCCTTTTACGATAGTTGATGCTACGTGTTACACTGAGGCCGGTTATGTCGGTGAAGACGTAGAGAACATGTTGTTTAGCTTGCTTCAATCTGCGGAATTTGAAGCAAAAGATGCGGAGAGAGGAATAATCTATATTGACGAAATTGACAAAATCGCAAGAAAAAGCGGAGATAATGCCTCTATAACAAGAGATGTATCTGGAGAAGGAGTTCAGCAAGCATTATTAAAAATTATAGAGGGCTCGGTTGTGAATGTGCCACCGAAGCAAGGGAGAAAGCACCCACAGCAAGAATTTATCCCACTTGATACTACTAAGATATTATTCATCTTAGGAGGTTCGTTTAGTGGCCTAGAAAAAATCGTTGCGTCAAGAATAGGAAAAAATACAATCGGTTTTGGTCAAACCGAAAATAAATCTGTAAAAGATCTCAATATGGATGAATGTCTACATTCCATACGCCCTGAGGACCTTGTTAAGTTTGGTTTTATACCTGAGTTTATCGGTAGAGTTCCGGTAATAACAGCCTTAGATAAGTTGGACGAAGAATCTTTAATAAGAATTCTAACTGAACCCAAAAATGCTCTTGTTAAACAGTATCAAAAATTAGTTAACATCAATGATAAGGTTTCTCTCGAATTTACGGAAAGTTCCCTAAGGGCAATAGCTCAAGAGGCGATAAAGAGAGATACTGGCGCAAGAGGATTAAGATCAATTGTTGAAAATGCTATTCTCGAGTTGATATATCAAATACCTTCCCTAGATGGACTCAAAAAATGTCTTGTTACGGAAGACGTCATTACCAAGGGGAAAATGCCGCTTTTAACTTACGATGATGAGATAAAATCGGCCTCGAACTAGAAAGAGCAATAAAAATTTCTCGCTTTTTTCTATACTTTTTGATGATTTTTGTTAATTTTGCTTGCATAACCTGATTTAATGGTTAAGTTCATATTATATACGCTTATTGGAGGATTGTTGGATGAAAGAACCTTATAGCATACCGCTTTTACCTTTAAGAGATGTAGTTATTTTCCCTCATATGGTTGCTCCATTGTTTGTAGGCAGGGAAAAATCAATACGAGCTTTAGAAGAGGCGATGAATAATGATAAGAAAATTCTTCTATCAGCTCAAAAAGATGCAAAGACTAATGATCCAGGTCCGGATGATATTCATTCTGTTGGAACCATAGGTAACATTGTTCAAATGCTGAGGCTACCTGATGGTACAGTTAAAGTTCTTGTTGAGGGTCAGAATAGGGCCACTCTTAAAAGTTTTCACGATGAGAATAAGTTTTTTAGTGTTGAAGTCGAAGATTTGCCGGAGACCAATGATGTAAACGCTGAAACAAATGCAATGATGCGAACTGTAATAGAAGCCTTTGAGGAGTATGCGAAACTTAATAAAAAAGTTCCCACAGAGACCCTTGTTACTGTTTCATCTATAGAAGAGTCTGGCAAGCTTTCAGATACTATTGCCTCACACTTAAATTTCAAACTTGCCGATAAGCAGGAGATTTTAGAATGTCTCGACTGTGCAGAGAGACTTGAAATATTATATAGAAAAATTGAATCAGAATTAGAAATTCTTCAAGTTGAGAAGAAAATAAGAAATAGGGTGAAAAAACAAATGGAAAAAGCCCAAAAGGAGTATTATTTAACCGAGCAGATGAAGGCAATTCAAAAGGAACTTGGAGACAAAGATGATTTAAAAAGTGAAATCGCTGAATTCGAAGATCAATTAAAAAAGAAAGACATACCGGAAGATATACAAAAACGAATTGAGAAAGAAATAAAGAAGCTCAAGAATATGTCGTCAATGTCAGCGGAAGCTACTGTCGTAAGAAATTATATTGATTGGTTAGTTACTCTTCCATGGAACTCGGACATAACCGATGATGAAGTTTCAATTGATAAGGCTCAAAATGTTTTAGATGAGGATCACTTTGGCCTTGAAAAACCCAAAGAAAGAATTACCGAATTCCTTGCCGTAAGAGCACTAACATCAAAGCAAAAAGGACCTATATTGTGCCTAGTTGGACCACCCGGAGTTGGAAAGACTTCTCTTGCTAAATCTGTAGCTCGTGCGATGGGAAGAAAGTTTGTGAGAATGTCTCTTGGTGGTGTACGTGATGAGGCTGAGATTAGAGGCCATAGGAGGACCTATATAGGTGCATTGCCTGGAAAGATTATTCAAGGGATGAAAAAGGCCGGTTCCAAAAATCCTGTATTTTTACTAGATGAAGTTGATAAAATAGGGACCGATTTTAGAGGAGATCCATCTTCAGCCCTTCTGGAGGCCTTGGACCCGGAACAAAATATAGCTTTTAATGATCATTATTTAGAGGTTGATTATGATCTATCTCAAGTTCTCTTTATAACAACTGCTAATGTATTGCATACCATACCTTGGGCCTTGCAAGACAGGATGGAAATAATTAAACTCTCAGGTTATACAGAACTCGAAAAGGGTAAGATTGCCAGAAAATACTTAGTTCCAAAACAGCTCGAGAACAATGGGTTGACTGAGACTAATGCAAAATTTCCTGACAAAGCACTGAATTTTCTAATTCAAAGATATACACGTGAAGCAGGTGTTAGAACGCTGGAAAGGGAAATAGGTACGCTATGTAGAAAAACAGCAAAAGAAGTTGTGAAAAATGGCAAGGATTTCTCATTAAATATCAACTCCAAACTCATACAGAAGTTTCTTGGGGTTCCTAAGTTTAAACACGGTGAGATTGAAGACAAGAATCAAATTGGAATGTCAACTGGTTTAGCTTGGACCGAAGTTGGCGGAGAATTGCTTAATGTTGAGGTTTCAATTGTTCCTGGCAAGGGAACGTTTACGGTCACTGGTAAGCTAGGTGAGGTAATGCAAGAATCTACCAGGGCAGCTATGAGTTATGTAAGGTCAAGGGCGAAAAGACTTGGTCTAGAGAGAAGTTTTTATCAGAAAGTCGATATACACGTGCACGTTCCTGAAGGCGCTCAGCCAAAAGATGGTCCTTCTGCGGGTATTGCTATGGCTACGGCAATTCTTTCTGCTTTGATACAAAAACAAGTTAGAAGAGATTTGGCTATGACTGGGGAAATAACCTTAAGGGGCAGAGTTCTTCCAATAGGTGGACTTAAAGAAAAGATTCTTGCCGCACATCGCGGTGGAGTTAAGGTTGTTATTATTCCGGAAGAAAACAAAAAAGATTTGCCGGATATACCAAAAGAAGTATTAAAAGATGTAAAAGTTATAGCAGTTGAGCATATGGATGAGGTTATACCGCATGCAATCGTATCTGATCAGCCAGTATTAGAAGATTTGATTGTTCCAGATATGCCTGTGAAAGTTGATGTGACTGAATCTGAGAAACCAATCGGTCTTTCTTGACATTTGTTGCCCCCGATATAGTATAGAAATCTATTCCGGGCGCTTAGCTCAGCGGGAGAGCGCTTCCCTTACAAGGAAGATGTCACAGGTTCAAATCCTGTAGCGCCCATTGTTAGGGGTCGTAGTTCAGTCGGTTAGAACGCTGGCCTGTCACGCCAGAGGTCGCGGGTTCGAGTCCCGTCGACCCCGAGGGAATATGAGGAAAAGTCTTAACAAAAGCGACTTGGATTTCCTTTCTTCGATAGGGATTGGTGAATCCGAGATTAATTCCCAGATAGAATTTATTAGTTCTGATACTAACAAAAAGACACTTGTTTTATCTCGACCTTGCTTGATAAATGATGGCGTATTGTCATCTGATGAAGTTGACAAAATGCCGCCAGTTCAGGATATACATACAAGCAGTGTCTCAAGATTTATACCAGCATCTGGGTCTTCAACTAGGATGTTTGATTTTGACAATTTAAGTGATACGTTCTTCAAAAATATCAAATCTTTAGCTTTGTTTAATCATCTTTCTTTTTATTGTGATAAAAATAGCATTGATTTGAATCAAATAATTGAGGATAAAGATTTAGATAAACTTAAAGATGTTCTGCTATCCAAAAAAGAAATGAACCTTTCCACCCTGCCTAAAGCTATACTGCCATTTCATTTCTTAAAAGATATTGCCGTTACACCAATAGAAGAGATTATTTTTTATTCTTTAGGGGACATAATCAATTCGTATCTATGGTTTACAATTCAAAAAACTGACGAAGAAATGATATTAAAAGTATTACATGACTCCATGTTGCTTAATGAAACTAATTTTGAGGGCTTTGTGAAATTTTCCTACCAAGATGCCTCTACGAATAGTCTGTGCTTTGATACGAACAAGAACCTTATTAGGTATGATGATGGACGAATATACACTCATCCTTCTGGCCATGGAGCTCTTTTGGGTAACCTTAATGAAGTCGAATCCGATTATGTTTTTATCAATAATATTGATAATATCTCTCCTACAACCAAGACGTTACGATACGAAATTTCCAAAATACTTTACAACGTAGTCGCTAATACAAAGAAGCAATACGATATGATACTTAGAACTTTCATCGAGAGAGATTACGATCGCTTAGCCCCTTCAATTGATTCTATTCTACACATGTTCCCTGATAAGATTAAAAATGAAGCGATTGAGAAGAAAGTGGATGTGATAATTGATATGCTTAATAAACCTATACGTGTTTGCGGTGTAGTGAAAGATGATCAATCCAAGGGCGGTAAGGCCTTTTGGGTTTTTGATGGAAATTCGGAGTCAGTACAAATAGTTGAGGAATCTCAAGTAAACATGAAAGATGCAAACCAAAAGGCCATATGGGAATCTGGTATTTACTTTAATCCCGTGGAAATGGTTTGTTCGCTTAAAGATTTCAAGGGAGATAAGTTTGATTTATTTCAATTTGCAGAAAATTCTTTTGGTATGCAAGTCAGAAAGAATATTTTTAATCAAGAATCTATCTTTGTCGAAAGACCAGGTTTGTGGAATGGATGTATGCATTATTGGCATACAATTTTCGTAGAAATTCCTAAGGCTTCCTTTACGCCAGTTAAAAATCTCGAGGATTTATTTTTGCCAATCCACCAACCATGATTTAATAATTAATTGTGCTATAATTTCAATCTTCAGGAGAGGTGGGTGAGTGGCTGAAACCAGCGGATTGCTAATCCGCCGTACAGAGTAAATTTGTACCGGGGGTTCGAATCCCCCTCTCTCCGATTGATATGCGCCTGTAGCTCAGTTGGATTAGAGTGCCAGATTACGGCTCTGGAGGTCGAGGGTTCGAGTCCTTCCAGGCGCGGAATTTTCCATAAATTTTTGATACAATCACAAAGTGGGATTAATTTACGATTTTATAGTTGTTGGGCTGGGGGCGCATGGTAGCTCCACGCTGTATCAATTATCTAAAACAGGCAAAAAAGTTCTTGGTATAGATAGTTTCTCTATTGGACACAACAATGGCTCTTCACATGGTGAATCACGTATGATTCGTTTCTCATATTCAAATGGTGAGCATTATGTTCCTATGCTTTTGAGATCAAAGGAAATATGGAAAGAGATTGAAAATGAAAGTAAGGAGTCTCTATTGTTTCAAAAGGGAGCTTTATTTGCGGGCGAAGAAGATCATCCTACGTTAATTGATGCAAAAGAATCTGCCGATAAACATAATCTTGAATATGACATATTATCCTCGACAGAAGTAAGAAAGCTCTACCCTCAATTTGTTATTGGGAAAAATTCTATAGGTTTTCTTGATAAAACTGCTGGATATCTTTTGTCAGAATCCTGTATCCGAACATTTATCAATCTTGCGGATCGAAATGGTGCAGAAATATTACTTGATACTCCTGTTACCTCAATTGAGCCCATGGACGATAAAGTTATAATTCAGGCTAACAACCAACGCTATGAAGCTGAAAAAGTAATTTTAACTGTAGGAGCATATATAAATGAACTATGTCCCGACTTCTCAAAATATTTGTCTCTATGGCGGTTGGTTGCTGGCTGGTTCGAGCCTGATGATATAAGTCGTTATGGGCCGGAAGACTTTCCAAGTTTTGTCTTGATTGAAAAAGATCATTATTCTTACGGGTTCCCTACAATTAAAATTCCGGGAGTTAAGATTGGATTTAGTATGAGTAAGGCCCAAAATCTAAATTCTACTGGAGAAATAAATAGAGAAATCAACGATGACGATATAGAATCTTTACGTTACTGGTTAGAAAAATACTTACCAGGTGTAAATGGAAATATTGTTCAAGTCGGAACTTGTTTCGGAATGAGCACTCCTGATAGGAATTTTATACTAGGACCACATCCAAAGTATCCGAACATCATACTTGGTCATGCATGCTCGGGCCATGGTTTTAAGATGTCTTCAGCCATAGGAGAAATTCTTGCAGACTTGTCACAAGACAGACAAATCAAATTTGATTTATCCCCCCATAGCCCCAAACGTTTTTTCAAATAATTTTATTTAGTTAAGTTCTTAATTATAGTCTTTGAATTTTTTATCGATTTCCTGTACCAATCAAGTCTCAATTCCTTTTTGTCCTTATCCGCAAGGGGTACGAATTTATTTTGTGTTTTTAATAGCGATACTATTTTGCTAAGGACTATTGCACAGCAAACGGATATATTATAGCTCTGAGTAAATCCGTGCATTGGTACGGTAAGAAAAAAGTCGGAATTGTTAAGTATCTCTTTTGTTAGGCCCTTCTCTTCATTGCCAAATGCAAGAATAATTTTTTTAGGAAATTTTGTTGTCTCTAAATTGATAGAGCCTTTTTTAGAAGACGAGACAGTTGATATGATTTTATACCCTTCTTTCTTTAGACTATCTATATAGACTTTTTTCGACATTTTTCTGTCTTTTATATGTAGGCTGATCCATTTTTCCGAACCTAAGGATATTCCCTTAGATAGGGGAGTTTTATTGACATCTTGAAATATGTGGACGTCTTGAATCCCTAAATTATCACAGGTTCGCAAAACAGCACTAATATTGTGACCCTGGTAAATATCTTCCAGAAGTATAGAAATTGCCCTGGTTCTATTGGAGAGGACATCCTCTATTCTTTTTTTTCTATCCTCGGTCAAGAATTTAGCCAAGTCATCTAATTCTAATTGCTTCATTGATTACTTTCTTATTAAAAATCCTAAGATATCATATTAAATTATAAATTCATGAAAAAAAATAATGAGATTTTGGTTACAGGTGATAGGCCTACAGGAAACTTGCATTTAGGACATTACGTTGGAACGTTGGAGAACAGACTGACCCTGCAGGATTCTTACAACTGCTTTTTCCTTATAGCTGATTTACATATGCTTACCACTCATCAAAGTAGAGTCGATGAATTAAAAGAGAATATTACGGAATTGGTTATCGATTGGCTATCTGTCGGTCTTGATCCGACTAAGTCTTGTTTTTATCTTCAATCGATTATCCCGGAAATAACTGAACTGACGGTTCTTATGTCTATGTTGTGCTCCGTACCAAGAGTCCAGAGAATCCCGACTTTAAAAGAGAAGATATCAGATTTGAATCTCAACGAGAATTATTCGCTAGGACTTCTGTCGTATCCGATACTCATGTCCTCTGACATTCTTATTTTTAATGCCTCTAAAGTTCCAGTGGGTGAAGACCAATTAAGCCATGTTGAGCTTGCACGTGAATTAGCAAGAAAATTCAATTCGAATTATAAGGAAATATTTAAAGAACCTGAGCCATTGATAAGTCAACATTCAAGATTAGTTGGGATTGATGGTCAAAGCAAAATGAGTAAGTCATTAAGTAATTGTATTTATTTGTGTGATTCTAAAAAAGAAGTTCAGAAGAAGGTCATGAAGATGTTTACTGACCCAAATAGAACTAGTGCCGACATACCTGGAAGGGTAGAAGGGAATCCAGTATTTATATATCATGATATTTTTAATTCCAACAAGGAAGAGTTGACAGATTTTAAAGATAGATACAAAAAGGGAAAAATTGGTGATGTAGAAATTAAGAAATCTTTAATTGCTCATGTAAATAATTTCCTTGATCCTATTAGAGAAAGACGATCAAAAATTTTAAAGAATAAAGATGAAATACCAGATATAATTTTTGAAGGCTCTAGAAGAGCTAGAGAGATTACTAAAAATAATATTGAACTTATAAGAGAAGCCATGAATTTGTATACGTCAAGTTCTGATTATAAGTAAGGAGTTGTCGATGAGTCATTCAGATCCGTTACCACTTGGAGTAATACCAGAAGATTTAGATTTTAAACCAAAAACTATGAGGGCATGGGTTATAAGGAAAGAGCGCCATGGAGAACCTATGACGTCATTTCAAGAAGAAACAATGCCGGTACCGGAATGTGCCCCAAATGATGTTTTAGTTTTAGTCGTTGCCACTGGAATTAATTTTAATGGAGTTTGGGCTGGTTTAGGAGAGCCAATTTCAGTTTTAGATGTACATAAGCAGGACCATCATATTGCCGGCAGTGACTGCTCTGGCATTGTCTGGGATGTAGGCTCGAACGTTAAAAGCTGGAAGAAGGGAGATGAAGTAATTATTCACTGTGGTGTTGAAAGTGAAGAATCACATTCAAACATGACACAAAGCAATGCCGATTTTATAAGTTATGACCCAATGGTCAGTAAAAAAGCACAAATTTGGGGCTATGAGACACCCAATGGTTGCTTTGCTCAATTTACAAGAGTTCAAGCGCAACAAATATTAAAAAAACCAAAACATTTATCTTGGGAAGATGCCGCATCATATGCGCTTTGTTACTTTACCGCTTATAGAATGTTAATTACAAAGGCTAATATACAACCAGGCGAAGTTGTACTTGTTTGGGGAGCCGCAGGCGGACTGGGGGTGTTCGCTCTGCAAATCTGTAAGATGATGGGAGCAAAAGCTGTTGCGGTAGTTTCATCCAACGATAAATTTAAAATGTGCGAAGATCTTGGTGCTGTGGGTGTAATTAATCGAAAAGACTTCCCCAACCTTCCATACAAAAAAGACGAAACTGAAGAACAAAGTAAATTAAGATTTCAAGAAATGAAGAACTTTGGTAAAAGAATATGGGAAATACTAGGAGAAAGAAAAAGTCCTAATGTAGTTTTTGAGCATCCTGGAGCAACAACTTTTCCTACTAGTGTATTTGTCTGTGAAAGATTTGGAAGAGTTGTTATTTGCGCGGGTACATCTGGATATGACTGCATGTTTGATGTTAGATATTTATGGATGTTGCAAAAAGATATTATAGGTTCACATTTTGCAAATGCTTTAGAGTGCGTAAGAGCCAACGAACTAGTTCACCAAGGTCTGATCAGTCCAGTTGTATCTGAGGTGTTTAATTATGATGAAATCCCGAAAGCACATCAATTAATGTACGAAAATAAACATTCAGGAAAAATGGTATGCCTGGTTCAAGGGCAAAAAAAATAGATTATTGCCTTAAGAATTTTTACTGTCAAAAGCTTCCTTTAAATTCTTTAGAATAAACTTAGGTCTAAACCTAACGTTTTTTAAGTCTTTGATGTGGTTTTTTCCCGTCAGCACAAGGGCGGAGTCTATTCTTGATAGTTTTGACCCATATATATCAGTTTGAATATTGTCACCAATCATTAGAATTTTGGATCTTTTTAAACCTAAAAATTTGACTGCAATATCAAATATCGTCTTTGAAGGCTTTCCTAAGTTGATTGCATTTGCGCCAGTGGCTTTTTCAATTGCGGCAACTATGGCACCTGTCCCAGGGACGAGATAACCATAATTCGATGGGAACGTATAATCCTTGCTAGTTGTGTAAAAAGTTGCCCCATGTTGTATTCCGAGACAAGCATACATAAGATCCATATAATTAAAATCTTGACTACCAGCAACTAGAACTATTTGTGCAGATTTATAATCATTTTCAGGGTTAAGAATTTTTATATCCTTATTCCTTTTTAAATCTCTTCTAACTTTTTTGCTTGTGAAAGCCAGAACTCCAGGTATCTTCCTTGGTGATTTGTTTGTTAATTTATCTAGCAGAACTGACAAGGGTGTGATTACCTGTTCCTTAGTGCAGGGTATGCCAAAATTTCTAAGTTTTTGCGAGTACTGTGAGGCTGAGAGCCTACAGTCATTAGTAACGAAGACATATTTTGTTCCAAGCCGATTTATTCTCTCCACATATTTTCTTGAATGAGGAATTAATTTATTACCTAGATAAATAACACCATCGAGATCAAGAATAAAACCGTCGTAGTTCTTTAATATGCTCATTAGCCCCAGATTTCTTTAGCAAGCTCTTTATCTCTTATTCTATCGGATTGCTTTCCCGTTAATCTTATAATCTTATTTTCTGGGTCGTCAACTATTTGAATTTCAAGCAAGTCTAGTATAAGTAGCGATGCTTTTTTAAAGCCCTGGTGTATATCTGTAGTTTCTCCTGCTGATTTAGCGGTCCTGTAATCTATAAATAATGCGATTGCAGCGAAGTCCTTGTCTATTGATGGATCTACCTCGATTGACCAATCCGCATAAGCATCCTTTAGGTATACTTTGGACCACTCAGCTAATATCTCTTCATAATCTAATTGCGACATAATCTAAATATTTAAATCTCCTGCGGCAATTATATTTTCTTGCCCAGAATTTTTAATTATTTTAACTGCTTCTTCAAAGGATTCACACCCTTCAAGCGTTGCTGCTTTGATGAGCATGGGTAGATTGACCCCCGAAATTATTTCTACTGAGCCTTTTTCAAAATAGGCCAAGCTTATATTTGATGGTGTTCCGCCAAACATATCTGTAAAGATAATGGTCTTTTTATCTTCTATTAAAAAATTGGATATTTTGTTCGCATACGTATCAAAATCTCTGGAATCTTCGTTGATACTAATTGTAAAAATTTCCCTGACGATTTTATCTCCTAGTATAAACTCCACCGATGATTTCAATTCTTCGCAAAGTGGACCATGGGTAATAATTAGTATATTAAACATTCTTACAGTCTAATGTATTAAAGATTCTTTATAAAGCTATCTTTCAACAATAAATTTTTTAGCAGCTATTTCAATCAATGTAGACAAATTTCTTCCTGGACTAACTGGAATTTGCATAGTTGGGACTTCAATATTGAGAATATTCATAAAGGTGGTGTCATACCCCAATCGTTCATAATCATGGTTCTCGTTAAAACTAATCAATTCGATAACGAGATCGATTTTTGATTCGTTTTCTATTGCATTAGAGCCAAATATTTCTCTGACGTTGATAATCCCAATACCTCTTATCTCTATTAGCTCTTTGATGGTATCTGGTGATTTACCAATAAGAGATCCCCGAATTTTTTCTATTATGACTATATCATCAGAGATAAGGCGTGCTCCTTTATTTAAAAGTTCAATCCCACATTCGCTTTTGCCAATACCACTTTTTCCAATTAAAAGAATTCCTATATTGTATAGACTAATTAGGACGCCATGTTGACTTACAGAGTTCGTATTGTTCTTATTGTTGCTCATTAGATTTAATAATTTGAAATATTTGATCTTTATTATTTTTACTTAGAACTTCTTCCACGATATCTTTTTGTCCAAAGATGGTTGCAACTGATCTTAGAATTTCCAAATGAAAATTGCCCGCATTCTCGGGATGCAGTATTAGAATGAATATTTTGGTTTTAAGCTCATCAATAGAGCCAAAGTCTACTCCTTTCTGACAAATACCGATACAAGCGTAAGTCTTTGATATACCTGGTATTCTTGCATGAGGCACTGCAACATAATTATCCAAAGCAGTACTGCAAAGTTCTTCTCTCTTTAGAATTAGTTGATTAATTGTTGAGCTTTTCAACGAACTATCGGTGAGACAAAGATTATCAATTAGGGAGGATAGCAAAGCCTTTTTGTTGTTTTCGATTAAATTGGGGAATATCAATTCTGGATTAATCAATGTTGACAATTTCATTTGTTACGCCTTTTGAATGATGAGGGTATTTTAAGTATATTTCTATATTTTGCAATAGTTCGTCTTGATATATTTATTCCTTTTTTCTCCAAAATCTTTTTCAACTCTTCATCAGAACAAGGGTTCTTTTTATCTTCGGTCCTAACTAGTTCGTCAATCATATCTTTCACCGCTACAGAGGAAGTTTCATCTTGGCTATCAATTTTATTGCTAAAGAAGCTCCGTAGATTAATTAAACCTCTTGGCGTGCTTACGAACTTATTACTAGTAATTCTACTTACCGTTGATTCATGTGAGCCTACAATTGATGCGACATCAGATAATGTTAAAGGCTTAAGAAATCTGTCTCCTTTGATTATATAGTCATGCTGTATATCTACTATTACTTTTAGAACTTTGTTGTAAATAGCATTCCGTTCTAAAATTGTCTTCATTAGTGTTTTTCCATCATCTATTTTAGATTTTACGTAATTCATAACCTCGCTATCTATTTTGTTTGCCTGACCCATCATGTTTTGATAATACGGGGATATCCTAATACTTTTGAAATTTTTATTTACCTGAACTACGAGTTCTTTGTCAGTCTGATAAATATAAGCTTCAGGCTCGCTGTCAAATTCTTGGTTATTGATTTTTATAAAAACCCTTGCTGGCTTTGGTTCTAACTCGGAAACTATATTAAGACAATTTTTAACTATAGCAGTTTTTATATGCATATCTTTAGCTATTATGTTGAATTTTTTATCCGCTAAATTTTCCAGATGGTTATTGATAATCTTTGAATATATTGGCAAATCTTCATTGTTTGATAATTCAAGTTGAAGAATCAAAGATTCTTTAACAGACCTGGTGAAAATTCCTGGGGGATCGAAAATTCTTTGAGCTTTTAATATTAGCTCTTCTATTTTTATATTATCAATTTCAACACTGGCTTGTTCTTTAATGACATCCGCAATCTCGTGATTTTTATACTTCAAAAATCCGTCATCATCCAACAAGCGAATAATGGCATACAGACTTTTTTTGTCATCCTCGTTTGTATCTAGAAGATTTAATTGCATTAACAGATAATCAAAAAGGTTTGCGCTCTTATCCTCAACGATGTTTTCATTAAACTCGTTTGTCCCTATTTCGTGCTGCCTAGCTGTAAGATTATCAAAATTTTCAAGTTCTACGGAGTTCTCGTCAACTCCCTCCTCAATGCATGGGTTCTCTGTCAGCTCTTTTTCAATTATTTCATTAATCTCACTTAAATTAAGGTTAATAAATTTTACAAAAAGTCTTGACTTTGGGCTTAGGAAGCTTTTTTGTGTCAGATTGATTTTTTGATTAAGCTTTATTCTTTTCATTTGATTACTCAGCAATATTTAGTTTAAAATGTTTTTGTGTCATTTAGCAAACTGCTAATCATAGCAGGAGTATTTTTAGTAGTATTTGGCCTAACTTATGAGCTTATTACGGTTTTTTGGTCAAAGAAAATACCTTTAGATATAAAAATCGAGAAAGACAATTTTACCCTCTTTCTTCCTATTGGAACCTCTATATTAATTAGCTTGATTTTATCTGTAGTAGTGTACTTATTTAATAGATTTTAATTTTTTCTCAAATTGATCTAATTCTTTAGAATGTACAAGGGTTAATGCTATATCGTCTAGTCCTTCCAAAAGACATTTTTTTCTAAACTCATCGATTTCGAATCCATAACTGAAATTATTATTATCCTTAATCGTACTTTCTTTAAGGTTGACATCCAGTAGGTAATTGTCTATTTCATAACTACTGTGAAATAAATATTGCAAACTTTCGTTACTTACTACAATAGGTAGTATCCCATTTTTGAAGCAATTATTATAAAAGATGTCTGCAAAAGAAGTAGAGATTATTACTCTAAATCCATAGTCTTTTAATGCCCAAGGAGCATGTTCTCTTGAGCTGCCACACCCGAAGTTGTCTCTTGCCAGTAAAATTTCTGACTTAGTGAATTTTTCTTGATTGAGGATAAAGTCCTTTTTTATAGATCCATTATCATTAAACCTCCAATCATAGAATAAGAATTCTCCGAAACCAGTTTTTTCTATTCTTTTTAAAAATTGTTTGGGTATTATTTGATCGGTATCGACGTTGGCACAATCAAGAGGGGTAGGGCAACTAGAAACATTTTGAAATTTATCCATAACTAGTATTCTCCAAAATCTATATCGTACGATCTGATATCAACAAATCTTCCGTTGATTGCAGCAGCAGCAGCCATTATTGGGCTAACTAGGTGCGTTCTGCCACCCTTACCTTGTCTACCTTCGAAGTTTCTGTTAGAGGTGCTAGCACATCGCTCTCCTGGGGATAATTGATCGGGATTCATCCCTAAACACATACTGCATCCAGAATCTCTCCAGTCGAAACCCGCTTCTTTAAATATTTTGTCTAAACCCAACTTTTCCGCTTCATATTTGACAAGTTGGGAACCAGGAACAACTATAGCATTAATATTTGACGAAACCCTTTTCCCCTTAACAACCTTGCTAGCAGCAATTAAATCTTCAACTCTCGAATTGGTACACGAACCAATAAATACTGTATCAAGTTTAATATCTTGAATTTGGGTATCAGGCTCTAGGTCCATGTAAGCTAATGCGTCCTCGATCGATTTCCTTTTCACTGGGTCTTCTTCGTTTTTTGGATTAGGAATAGAATCAGTTATGCCCGTTACCATTCCAGGGCTTGTACCCCAGCTTACCTGTGGAGCGACCTTGGTAGCATCTAATGTGATTGATTTATCGAACTCCGCTCCCTCATCAGTAGATAGCTTGGACCAAGTACTAAACAGGTCATCTAGGTTCTCTAAGTCTTTAATTCTAGGCTTGTCTTTCAGATAATCAAAAGTTATCTGGTCGGGACCAATCATGCCGGCTCTGGCACCAGCCTCTATGGACATATTGCAGATTGTCATTCTTTGCTCCATCGATAAAGATGAAATTGTATCCCCTCTATATTCGACAACCGTTCCAGTTGCACCAGCAGTGCCTATCTTTCCGATAATGCTAAGAATTATATCTTTTGCGGTGACACCCCTTGGTCTTACCCCGTTGACTTTTACTTCAAAGGTTTTTGGCTTGTTCTGCCATAGGCACTGTGTTGCCAATACGTGTTCAACCTCACTGGTTCCAATGCCAAACGCAAGAGATCCAAAAGCACCATGAGTTGATGTATGACTATCTCCACATACTATAGTCATACCAGGTCTTGTTAGTCCTTGCTCGGGACCAATTACATGAACAATGCCTTGATACGGACTTGATAAGTCAAATAATTCAATGCCAAACTCAGAGCAATTATCTCGAAGAGTTTTAATTTGCTGTGCGGAAACTGGGTCATCAATTGTATTTCTATTAATAGTTGGGACGTTGTGGTCCATGGTGGCAAATGTCAAATCAGCTCTTCGTACATTTCTTTTGCTTTCTCTTAGACCTTCAAATGCTTGTGGTGAGGTTACCTCATGGACTAAATGAAGCTCGACATATAAAAGTGTTGGCTTACCTTCCTCTTCGTAAACTACGTGATTCCCCCAAATTTTTTCGAACAGTGTTTTAGGTTTCATTTGAAAATATTATAATACCTAATCAGTATCCAGTATGAAAAGTGGATAATTTCGCGAATTTAGATTTTTTCCCCAGAAAATCTTCAATTCTTAATAATTGATTGTATTTTGCAGTCCTATCTGTCCTAGAACATGACCCAGTTTTTATTTGTCCTGATGCGGTCGCAACAGCAATATCGGATATTATCGTGTCCTCGGTTTCCCCAGATCTATGAGATATGATATATGAGTAATTATTTTCTTTTGCTAGCTCAATTGTTTTTAAAGTTTCAGATATTGTCCCTATCTGATTGATTTTTACCAAGATGCTATTACCAGCTTTTTGCTCAATACCCATTCTTAATCTTTCTTCATTTGTGACAAATAAATCATCACCAACTATTTGGACCGCGCTGCCGACCGTTTGTGTTAGGCTAGACCAAGCATCCCAATCATCTTCATGGAAAGGATCTTCAATGGAAATAATTGGATAGGTAGAAATTATTTTTTTGTAATATTCAATAATCTTCTCAGATGGCAGGAGTTGTTTATCAATTTTATATTTTCTGTCTTTGTATATTTCTGAAGCGGCAACGTCGAGAGCTAAATATATATCCTTCCCTAGTCGATACCCTGCTTTGTTAATTGCTTCAGCGATTAATTCTAAAGCCTCTTCGTTCGATTTTAGACTGGGGGCGAAACCGCCTTCGTCACCTACGGCTGTTGAATATCCATTTGCCTGGAGAATCTCTTTTAAATTGATAAACGTCTCAACCCCTGCTTGAAGAGAATCCGAGAAGCTCTCAAAGCCCGCTGGGACAATCATAAATTCTTGAATATCTAAACCATTATTTGCATGAGCTCCACCATTAATTATGTTCATTAATGGTGCAGGGAGATAATAAGGGCCATTTGGATTCAAAAACTCGTAAACCTCTTTATTTAGACTCTTTGCCAAACATTTTAAATATGCTACTGAACATGCAAGAATTGCATTTGCACCAAGTCGAGACTTGTTTTTAGTACCATCTAGTTCCACTAGAAAGGAATCAAAATCAGCTAGAGAATCAAAATCTCGATTTTTTACAGAAGATAAAATTACTAAATTTATATTTTCCAAAGCCATAAAAACACTCTTGCCATTGAACTTGTTGGTGTCGTTATCTCTAAGTTCTATAGCTTCATGCGACCCTGTGGATGCACCGGACGGAACCGATCCTCTACAAATCGGACCATTATCCAAGCTCATATCTACTTCAACTGTAGGTGTTCCGCGGGAATCAAGAATCTGTCTTCCTTTTAGGTAAGTTATTCTAGACATTTCAGTTAGATACTGAATTCTATCCCAGGAAATTTTTTTTTCAATTAATCTATTAAAAAACTTTGAATTTGTAGTTGTTTAGGATACTGTATTTTTAGTTATGGACCCTAGGATTCCAAACTCGTTAAGATTTCTATCAATAGATGCCATTCAAAAAGCTAAGTCAGGACATCCTGGTATGCCGATGGGGATGGCTGATGTTGCAACTATTTTGTTTACGGAATTTCTTAAATTTGACCCTAAAAAGCCAAGCTGGGCCGACAGAGACAGATTTGTTTTGTCTAATGGACATGGCTCTATGCTTCTATATTCACTTTTATATTTGCTGGGTTATCCAAAATTATCAATAAATGATATAAAGCAATTTCGTCAACTAGGCTCTAACACGCCGGGTCATCCTGAGTATGGATTTACTGCTGGAGTAGAAACCACAACGGGTCCCTTAGCCCAAGGCCTGGGAAATGCTGTTGGAATGGCTTTGGCCGAGAGAATACACAATGATCGTTTCGGAGACAAACTCGTAAATCACAATACTTATGTTTTCTTGGGCGATGGATGTCTTATGGAAGGATTAAGCCACGAAGCTCTCAGTTTTGCTGGCCATATGAAGCTAAATAAATTAATTGCGTTTTTTGATGATAATAAGATTTCTATAGATGGGCCGACTAGTCTTTCAACGTCGGACAATATTGCAAATAGAATTGCATCATATGGATGGGAATATATTAAAATTGACGGACATAATCATAATCAAATAAGAAAAGCTATTCTTAGAGCAAAGAAATCTAAACGACCTTCAATGATAGCCTGTCAGACAAGGATAGGTTTTGGCTCTCCTAATAAAGAAGGGTCGGAAAAATCTCATGGTGCTGCATTAGGAATCGATGAAGTTGAAAAAACTAGATTAAATTTGGATTGGACTTACAGACCCTTTGAAATACCACAAGATATAATAAATTTTTGGAGAAAATCTGGAAGAAGGTCAAGCAAGATAAGAGCTCGATGGGAATCAAATCTTAAAAATAATCCACGATATAGGGAATTTAATAAATCTATTACGAATTCTTATACTGAATCTTTAATTAGGTCTATTTACAAGGAATTCTCAGAGAAAAATAACAAAATAACAAAAATATCCACAAGAAAAGCTAGCGAAAAGGTGTTAGATGTTCTTGTGCCAAAAATACCTGAGTTAGTTGGTGGTTCCGCGGATTTAACTCCATCAAACAACACCAAGATACAATCAATGCCGGAAATTACATCCAAAAATTATGGAGGTCAGTATATACATTATGGAGTTAGGGAACACGGAATGGCTTCTATAATGAATGGACTTTCTTTACATAAAGGCGTAGTCCCTTATGGTGGAACTTTTCTTATATTTACCGATTACTGTAGACCTTCAATAAGATTATCAGCCATAATGGGCCTGAAAGTGATTTACATCATGACTCATGACTCCATTGGTCTGGGGGAAGATGGAACAACGCACCAGCCCGTTGAGCATCTCTTGAGTTTAAGATCAATACCTAATCTTTACGTTTACAGACCATGCGACCTTAATGAAACTTTAGAATGTTGGGTTGATGCTTTAGTGTCCGACCAAACTTCGATAATCGCATTGTCCAGACAAGATTTGAGCGTGTTAACAAAGCCACAAAATATTAGTACGAAGAATATACCGGAAGCTTCCGCAAAGGTGATTTTTGGCTCTCAAAACAAAAGAGATATTACTATTGTTGCTTCTGGTTCTGAGGTTGAAATAGCTGTTTCTGCCGCAAAAAAAATATCAGATCATAATATTAAGACCACTGTTGTCTCTATGTCCTGTATTGAGAAATTTCTAGAAAAACCAACAAGCTTTAGAAGGACAATCTTGGGCAATGCTCCAATAATTGTAGTTGAAGCAGGTCTATCGCTAGGATGGAGATCTTATTTTGATGACTTATCTAATGTTGTATCGGTAGAAAGTTTTGGAGCTAGTGCGCCCAAGGAGCAATTATATAAGTATTTTAAGATCACTCAAGAAAATATAATTAGGAAAGCTCGCAAGATTGTCAAAAGATAATATTCTTGACTTTAAACCAATACTAATTTAAATTTTTCATTCTGTTGGAGATTATATGCCGGGTATACACGTAGGAAGCAATGAGAATCTAGAAAATGCTCTCAGGAGATTTAAACGCCAGGTTGAAAAAGGCGGTATTTTATCTGATGCTAAGAGAAAGGAATATTTTGAGAAGCCAAGTGAAACTAGGAAGAAGAAGCTATTCGCTGCCAAAAAAAGATTAAACAAGAAAAAACGACGATTTAAATAATTTTTTACATGCCATCCAATGAGCAATATACCGATTTCGAAGATCTTTTAAGTAAAACTTCAATAATAGAATATATTGAAAAAAACTGGGCTCCTCTTAAAAAGAGTGGCTCTAATTTTTTAACCCGTTGCCCTTTCCATGATGATACGAACCCATCTATGTCGATTAACAACGAAAAAGGCCTGTACCATTGTTTTTCATGTAAAGCAGGTGGGAATCTCATTACTTTTGTAAAGGAATTTAAAAATCTTAGTTCTACCGAGGCCTTGGAAGAAATATGTGATTTTTTTGATATAAAATTACGAAAAACAAATATCAATTTTGAAGAAGATATAAGCCACAAAAAAGAACTATATGATATAAATAAACTAACCTCTATGCTTTTCAATAAATACCTCTTGGAGAGTAAAAATACTGACAAAATCATTAGTTACCTTAAAGAAAGAGGCTTTGATAAGAAAGACATTGTCGAAAATAATTTGGGATTTGCTCCGAAGAAATGGGATTTCGCCTCTTCTTTCCTGAGTAAAAATAAAATTCAATTGAGCTATGCGGAAAAATTGGGATTAATTGTAAAAAAAGAAAATGATAATGGGTACTATGATTTTTTTAGAAATAGAATTATTTTCCCTATAAAAAACCGACAAGGCACAGTCCTAGGATTTGCTGGAAGAACAGTTGATGGTGACGCTCCTAAATACATCAACTCGAAGGAATCAGAAATATTTTCAAAAAGGAAAGTCCTATATGGTATTGATAAATTTACCAATTTACGAAGTGGAAAATCGAAATATATTTTTGTTGTTGAGGGATATACGGATGTGTTGATGATGAATCAAAATGGAATATTTAATGTAGTAGCAACTATGGGAACAGCTTTGACGATTGAACACGCAAACGAAATAAAGAAATATTCTGATAAAGTCATTATGTGCTACGACTCGGATGAAGCCGGAATAAATGCATCTTTTAGAAATATAGAGCCATTATACCAACTGGGGATAGATATATATATTTTAAGATTGGACGTTGGACATGACCCTTGTTCGTTTATAGATAAATATGGAAAGGAGGATTTTCTCAATAAGGCAAAAAAATCTATATTAATTATCGATGAGTATATAGAATATTTAAAGGACGAATATATTGAAAAAAATCTTTCCATTAATGAATTGCTCCGAGATTTTGTATCGAAAATAAAATACATCCAAGATAGAATTCAATTAGATATAGTTGTTAACAAGTTTGTTGCATCATTTGGAATTTCCAAAAAAGAATTGGAAAGAGTATTTAACAATGAAGTTGTTAAAAGTAATTCCGCGAATGACGATAACAACGTTACCCATCTAACGCCCGAAGAAATCATACTTAAAATTCTTATTGAAAGAAATGGTTTAAGAAATGAAGATATTTTAGACAAAGTACAATTGCTTTCAAGTTCTACAATGTTTGAGGAAATAGTTCTATTCCTAAAAAGCAATATTGAATTAGAGGCATCCCAGATTATTAATTCAATCGATAAAGAAGAAAGTAGAAATTATGTATCAAGTTTAATATTTAATCCTTTTGAGATTACTAATGATGATAAAACAAATGCGCAATTAATTGATGATTGCATGAAGAAGAATCAAATCGATTCAATTAAAGATAAAAAAAGAAGAATCAATCTTAAACTTAGTAAAAATAACGCACTAGATGAAGGTGAAGAGAGGAGGCTGCTTCAAGAATTAAAAACTCTCTTGGACGAGGAGAAAAAGCTAAAAAAATAAGTTACTATATTACCTCGTTCTTTTACGCGGGGTTTTTATGAAAGAAGTGACAGTTGAACTTGATGGTGACAACCTAACACTAGCCATAGCCTTTCTCCCCAAGTTTGTCTCCGATGTACTTCCAAAAATCAAATTTGATAAAAAACTAAAAAAACGAATTAAGCTTACATCCCCAGAACATTCCATAGAGCCGAGCGATGATCCAGTAAAAAGTTACCTTACTAGCATTGCCCTACATTCTTTGTTGAACAAATCTGAAGAAACAAATGTGGCTTCAAAGCTCAGTACTGCTAAGAATGTTATATGCGATTTAATCATATCTGATATCAAGATTCTTTCTGTGTTGTCAGAAAACTATCTTCACATCAATTTTGAATCTGATTCTATGGATTTGAATTATAAAGATGAGGAAGGCGAAACAAGGAAGGTTGGTGAATATACAAATCGAAGAACGAACAATGTTTTTCAGATTATTGATTCTATTTTAGTGAAAAAGAGAATTACAAGATCGGAAAAAAAAATGCTCAAGGCGGAGCTCTTAGAAATCGAGTTTACGTCTGATATCTTAGAAAAAGTCTTAATGTTCTTAAAGAAGGACACCTCTAACAATGGACTAAGTAATGAATTTCGTAAAGCCAAATTGAATTATATAACTTCTAAAAAGAAATTAGTAGAATCAAATTTAAGATTGGTTGTTAGCATTGCTAGAAAGTATGTAAACAAAGGTCTCCCGTTTTTGGACTTAATCCAAGAAGGGAATATTGGATTAATAAGGGCCGTTGAAAAATTTGAGCACGAAAGGGGATACAAATTCTCAACATATGCGACCTGGTGGATTAGGCAGGCTATCACAAGGGCTTTAGCTGATCAGGCAAGAATCATTAGAATCCCTGTTCATATGACGGAACAGATAAATAGAATATTCACAATCTCAAGACAACTAGTTCAAAAACTGGGAAGGGAGCCCACTTCTGAGGAATTAGCAAAAGAATCCAAGTATAACACTGAGCAAGTTGAAAAAATTTTAAGAGTAACAAAAGACCCTATTGCTCTTGATGCGCCTATTAGTAAGGACGACTCTTCGCAAACGTTACTAGATTCAATTAGTGATTCTGGTCCATCACAACATGACTATTTCGAAAGTAATGAATTGAAAGATATTATCAATACTTCTCTTTTAAAAGTTCTTAGTGAGAGAGAAAAAGATGTTATCAAGAAAAGATTTGGTATTGACGAAGAACAAGTTTTTACTTTAGAAGAAATTGGAAATATGTTTAATGTTACTAGGGAAAGAATAAGGCAGATTGAATTAAAAGCTTTAAAAAAGCTGAAAAAGTTGAGAAAATTACCCGTATTAAATTATTTAGAATAGCTCTTTATTGACAAGAATTTATTTTTGTTTAAGATTTAACCCTTTAGGCGGCCATACTGGAGGGGGTACACCCGGATCCATTCCGAACCCGGCAGTTAAGTCCTCAGAGGCCGATGATACTGAGACCAGTCGGTTTTGGGAAAGTAGGTAGCTGCCTAATTAGTATTTCTTATGTCCGATAAATTTAAAGTTGCTGTTTTTTCGTCTGGTAGCGGTTCCAATTTTGAAGCAATCGTTAAAGCGGATATTCCCAATGTGGAAATCTCTTTTTTGTTTTGCAACGTTGAGAATGCATATGTACTAGAACGAGCAAGAAACCTCTCCATAGATTCAACTTTCCTTTCGCATAAAAGTTTTGAATCACGAAAAGACTTTGAAAAAGAAATACTTTTAAAAATTAAGGAATACGATATAGATTTAATTGTTTTAGCTGGTTTCAAGAGAATTCTCTCCCCTTTTTTTGTCCAACACTTTGATAAGAGGATTATCAATCTCCATCCCTCCTTGCTGCCATCTTTTCCTGGATTAAACGCCCCTAGACAGGCGGTTGAATATGGAGCCAAATTTACAGGGTGTACAGTTCATTTTGTCGACGATGGAGTTGATACTGGACCAATTATTTTGCAAGGCTTGGTGGAAATCTTAGACTCAGATGATGAAGAAAGTTTATTAACTAAAATTCACGAGAAGGAACATCAAATACTTCCTCTGGCGATTAAGTTAATATCAGAGGGGAAAATCAACAGAATAGAAGGAAGACGAGTTTTTATTGACAACTAAAGTTCTCTACCGATTGCAACTGCAATAATTTTTGATTTCTCAATCATAGTTTCAAACTTCTCAGGTTTTAAAGACTGACCCCCATCGCTCAGAGCAATTTCAGGATTATTGTGTACCTCGACTGCTAACCCATCTGCTCCAGCTGCTATTGCGGCATAAGCAATGGGAGATACATATTGCCAATAGCCTGTACCATGTGCCGGATCTGCTATGATGGGCAAGTGAGTCTTTTCTTTCAGGACAGGTATGGCATTGATGTCAAAAGTGTTTCTGGTTGCAGTTTCAAAAGTTCGTATACCTCTTTCACATAGAGCTACATTCATATTGCCTTCAGCTAAAAGATATTCCGCACATAATAAAAATTCATTTATCGAGGTAGACATGCCTCTCTTTAATAGTACGGGTTTCTTGGTTTTTCCAACAGCTTTAAGAAGAGCATAGTTTTGACAATTCCTGGCTCCAATTTGAATCATATCAGTGTACTTACATACAAGATTAAGATTTTTTATATCCAAGACCTCGGTAACTATTGGAAGTTCAACTAAGTCTGCAGCTTTCCTTAGAAGTTTCAACCCCTCTTCTCCTAGCCCTTGAAATGTGTAAGGGGAAGTTCGTGGTTTAAAAGCACCACCCCTGAGTATTGTCGCTCCGCTAGATTTTACTGCTTTAGCGATTTCAACTATTTGTTCTTCTGATTCCACTGAGCACGGTCCAGCAATTACAGTAATTTTGTTTCCACCAACTGTGGTATTCCCAACTGCAAAAGACGAATTGTCATGTTTAAATTCGCGACTACCAAGCTTGTGAGGTTGCATAATAGGAACGACCGCCTCGACTCCTGGCAGTTGCCCTATCAAATTCATATGTTGTTGTTTTTCTTTCTGGTTACCTACTGCGCCAATGATTGTTTTAGATTCACCTTTCACCACTTCAGCGGTATAACCGTACTTTTTTACCGCTGACACGATTTTCTTTAAGTCGCTACTTGTTGCAGTTTCCTTTAAAACAACTATCATAAGCCCTCCGATATCTATAGTAGTTTATTGAAAATAAAGTCTATATCAAATAAATTGAAAAAAGAAACTTATTTATTATGATTTTATAATGGTTACTTCTTATCTCAGATGGCTATTTATTGCGATTATAACTATTTTGCTTGCGATACCGACGTTTGCCATCTCTATTGTATCCCCTAGGTTTGCTAATATGACGACAGTAAAACTGTGGGGAAAGTTAATTATTCTTGCCTGTGGTGTTAAGTTAACGATAAGTGGATTGGAAAATATCAAAAATCAACCTACGATTGTGATGTACAATCACAAGAGCTTCTTCGATATATTTGCCTTTTGTTCCTTTATGCGCTACGACTGGAGAGCCATGATGAAAAAAGAGCTGGGAAAAATTCCGGTTTTTGGACAAGTCTCTAAAGCTATGGGCCATTATTTTGTAGCAAGAGATGGGTCATTTGAAGATAGGAGGGAAGTCGTTAAGGTATTAAAAGAAATAAGAAACGGCAAAATAGTTTTTATAGCTCCAGAAGGTACCAGAAACCCTAACCCTGGTTTGATCGATTTTAAGAACGGTGGCTTTTATATTGCAAGGAAAACTAAAATTAATATTGTTCCAATGATCATTCAAGGAGCGGGTGAGATAATCGAGAAAAACTCAACAATGATTAAATCTGGATCTATGAATATCAAAATACTCCCTGAAATTAATGTAGAAAGCTATGGTGAAGACAAGGAGTCTCTTGCTAACTTGAAGGATGATGTGTATAAAATATTCTTGGAAAATATATAGATTATTTTTTTTCCAGTTTTAAACTATAAATTTTCTTTTTCCTACTTAAGAAAAGTTCTTGAAATTTTGTACTTGGTAATTCTTTGTCGAAGGGGCTTTTCTTCTTGTTGATAACGAATTTAGTCTTGGATAGCTCTCTTCGTATGGTTTTCATATAAATCGTATCATCTGTCTTGATATACAAAAGACCCTTTCTCTTCATAGCTTTATGAACATTTGCAAGAAAAGTACTATCTATTAATCTATTTTTTTCATGCCTGTCTTTTGGCCACGGATCTGGGTTATTGATAAATACTTTATTAAGAGACCTTTTTGGAATTATTTCCTTAATTAACAAACTAGCATCACATAATATAAATTTTAGATTGTCTAATTTGTTTATCTCGGCTTTCTTAAGACATTTAATGATTCTTCCATATTTAATTTCTAGACCTATAAAGTACTTGGTTGGATTCCTTAATGCGAGTTCTGCTATAAATTCTCCATTCCCACATCCAATATCCAATGAAATATTTTTACCTCTAGAAAAACTTGAAAGACTTGATGCTAGGGATATGTCAACTAAATATTGTTTGTACTTATTTATTCTCAAATTCATCAAGGACTTCTTTAATTGCGGAGATAATTATTCTCTCTGCTATTTCCATTGAATAAATACCCTTTTGTTTACTCATTGATCCAATTTTATTTGGCAAAGCGAATGTTATCTTGCTAGATTTGTTTTTTTTATCTAATTTCATATGACGAATCAACTTGCTAATATCTGTTTTGTGAATTTTTAGATTTAAGAGATTAAATTTATCAAGAACATTCTTGATTCTTGAATAGTCATTCTTTGACAATTTTTTTATTGAATATGAGATTTTTGATTCTATCAACATTCCCAAGCCAATACATTCTCCATGCGATTTTTTATATGAGAAATGTTTTTCAAGAGCATGGCCTATGGTATGTCCAAAATTGAGAACCACCCTTTTGTTGCTCTCTTTAAAGTCATTCTCTACTGTCTTAACTTTAATCATAATACATCTCTTGATTACTGAGCTGACAACCTTTTCGGGATTTTTTAAAAAATCTTTGTTTCCTTTTTCGAGTAGCACGAATAAGGACTTGTCGCTAATTATTCCGTATTTGACAATTTCTGCTAAGCCCTGAGTGATTTCCTTCTCTGGTAAAGTTTTTAAAAAATTTCTATTGATTATTATCTCCCTTGGATTATAGAAGGTCCCAACCAAATTTTTACCGAGCTTATTGTTGATGCCGGTCTTGCCTCCTATGGAGCTATCTACAATAGCAATTAAAGAAGTTGGTACATGAATCAAGTCTATTCCTCGCATATATGTAGAGGCAACGAAAGCTGCTAAATCACCCACGACTCCTCCTCCAATCGCTACAAGCAAACTCTTGCGATTAAAATGGTGCTTAAACAATAGCTCCTCTATATGTATCTTTGTTTTATTTGATTTGCTTTTTTCTCCAGGATTTATTTTTATGACAAGGACATTCTTGTTTGCAAGATATCTTCTATATAATTTATATATATTGGTGTCTGTTACTATAGCTATTTTTTCATATTTTTTTGTATTTTTACCAATCAAATTGGTAAAATTATCAGTAAATCTTATTTGATAAGAACTTTTTTCTTGTTTATGAAGAACTTTAATTTCCATTAGTATTGAATCAGTGAATTTATTTCCTTGCAATTTATTTTATTTCGTCCATTAAGTGATAGTAATTCAATAACAAACGATATACAGCCTATTTCGCAATCAAAATTTTTTACCAAATCTTGTATCGCCACCACAGTTCCTCCTGTTGCCAGTAAATCATCTATGATGGCAATTTTAGAGCCATGCTCTATTGAGTCGGTATGAATTTGAAACGTATCTGTACCATATTCTAATTCATATTCGATATCAAAAGTCTTATAGGGCAGCTTCCCCTTTTTTCTGACTAGAACTAGATTTCTATTTGTTTTGTAGCATACAGCAGAGGCAAAGATAAACCCTCTTGATTCAGGAGCGACTATCGAAGTTATATCTTTAGGTATCTTGTCGGATAATTGATTGATTACATAGCTAAACACTTTGTGGTCGTTTAAAAGCGGTGTGATATCTCTATAAAGAATCCCCTTTTGTGGAAAATCCGGTATTGTTCTAATATATTCTTTTAAGTCCATTTATAAATAAAATATATAATCAAAATTACTATAAGACCAATAGATAAATATAAAACTTTTTTATTTTTCAAGATTGCTTCAAATTCTTCACCAAATATTTTGGCTAAATATCCTACAAGACCAAATCTGAGGAATCTACCAAGTATTGATCCTAGGAGGAAGTAGGTGAAGTTTGCATTGATTATTCCTGCCGCAATACAGAATATTTTAAATGGAAGCGGAGTAAAGCCTGATGCTAACATTAACAAAAATGTTTCTTCATTGATATCATTTTTTAGCGGCTCTATTTTGTCTAGATTGTTGACTATCGGACCAAAATCACTCTTAATTGCAAAATTTATTATTTCTTCACCAAGAACATAGCCCACGCATCCTCCAAAGATTGAAAAAAACAGGCAAATTGTAACAATACGCAAAACCCTTCTGTAGCTCTTTTTTATACACAAGAAACCAAGGAATGGGTCAGGCGGAATGGGAAAGAAGATTGCTTCAGTAAACGCAACAATTGACATAAAGATTATTCCTCTTCTTCCATTTCTAGGCTTAAAAAGATAGGCTGATAGTTTGTTAATCATAAATCTTAACACTCTTTTTCTTGAGAACTTTACGCCTTTTTGATTTAAGATCTGAATATTTAGTGTAATCAACAATTAGTGGGGTGATAGAAATGTATCCATTTCTGACCGCGTGTATATCGGTTCCCGCTTTTGCCTTGTAGCTTAAATCATTACCCCCAATCCAGAAATATTCATTTCCTCGTGGATCCTTCTTTGCAATTATCTTTTGTCCATAGGCTCTTGAGCCCTGTTTTGTAAATTTGATCCCCTTCATTTTTTTTGGGGTGATATTGGGATAATTGATATTAAGAAAGTATGATTTTAGCTTCTTTTTGAGTATTTTTGTAAGGATATTTTTGAAAGCTATGGAACATTCCAGGTATTTTGGATTCTGTTTATTTGCAATTGATACTGCTATCGAATTTATGCCATGAAGAAATCCTTCTCGTGCTGCTGCAATAGTGCCAGAATAATTGATATCATCACCTAAGTTGGCCCCATTATTGATACCTGCTACAACTAAATCAAATTTCCTCTTACCCATCTTGCTATTGATAGCATAATTAACGCAATCCGCTGGAAGTCCTGATAAGGAATATTTATTGTTATCAATTTTTCTTACTCTCAATGGAACATTCAAACTTATAGAGTGACTTGTGGTGCTTTGATTATGAGAAGGGGCAACGACGATAGTTTCTCCGAACTCTGATAGAATCTTATACAGCGCATCAATTCCCTCGGAATTAACCCCATCATCGTTTGTTAAAAGAATTCTCATTAATTGTCGGGGTGATCGGACTTGAACCGACGACCCCTGGTCCCCCAGACCAGTGCGCTACCAACTGCGCCACACCCCGTGCTTAAGGAGCATCTAAAATTTTTTCTAATCTTTTTCTTATTGCTTTAAGTTCTTTAACGACTTTCTCTTCTCTTTGGAATGTATTCTGAAGCTTTTCATTAATTTTACTTCCATCCATCTTGATACTTGCTTCGTTCAAATACAGATTAATTTTGGAAATTATTTCTATTGATTTTTTATGATATAGCCTATGTATGCCGTTCGAGTTTGTCCTCAGTTGATCTTGAAGGTGAGAGTATTTCTTTGTCCAATATCGAATTTTGTTTGCCGGTACTCCTGTGATGGCCTCAAGCTCTCCAATTTTAAAATAGAATTTTTGATTCTCCTCCTTCTCTACATACATGAGATGAAAAAATAAGATAATAATATTGGATTGTCAATCTTTTAACGATTTTTAAAACTTTTCCTGTGAATAGGGCTAGGCCCATATTGACGTAGAGACTCCTTATGGTATTTGGTTCCGTAACCCTTGTTTCTTGCAAAACCGTAATAAGGAAAGAATGTGGAAATTCTTTTTACTATAAAATCTCTAACGACTTTAGCAATAATGGAAGCTGCAGCGATAGATTTGCAGATCCTATCACCTTTTGGAATACATATTTGTGAAATTTGAGAATCAATTTTTTGATTACCATCAATTAAAAGTACATCAGGTGATGCTTCCAAATTCGCAATGGCCCTCAGCATGGCAAGCTTTGTAGCATTTAAGACATTTATTTTATCAACTTCTATATGAGAAGAAAAACCTAAAGAAAAATCCGGATTATTTTCCATTAACTCGACGAATATCTTGTTTCGTTTTGATTCGCTTAGTAATTTTGAATCATCAACTTCGGTATAAAATTCTTTGTTTTTAATCAAAAAAGCACAGGTAACTATAGGCCCCATTAATGAACCTCTACCTACTTCGTCCACACCTGCTATGATCTTGTTTTGATTTAGCAACTCATCTTCTATATGGTTAAAAGATTTCATCAAATTAGCTTTAGCGTACTTAGTTCGGCTGAAACAAGCTTAGCTTTTTTGGAGTCTAGTTCAACCAAAGGCAGTCTTAGGATATTGTTGCATAATCCCGCTTTGTATAAGGCATATTTGATTGGTATTGGATTAGTGTCGATGAACAGTACTTTGTTCAGCTCAGATAAGTTGTTATTTATTTGCTCGGCTTTTTCTATGTTGTTTTCTGAAAAATGATTGAATAGCTCCGAACATTCTTTTGGTGCAATATTTGAAGTTACAGAAATGTAACCATCTCCTCCGGCCTTTAAGATTTCAAAATTTAGAGCGTCTTCACCTGATAAAATTATAAAATCCTTTGGGCATTCACTTTTTATCTCTCTCACTTTGTCCATACTCCCACTTGCCTCTTTGATTCCAACAATGTTTTTATTTTGTTTATTTAATTTTTTTATGGTGGCAGTCTCGAGACTCACAACGGATCTGCCGGGTATATTATATAGAATTATTGGCAACGAAGTGTTTTTTGCTATCTTATCAAAATGTTCATAGAGGCCACTCTGGTTAGGTTTATTGTAATATGGAACAACCTGGAGACTAGCATCAGCACCGGCTTTTTCTGCGGCCATTGTTAATCTTAAAGCTTCTTCTGTTGAATTTGATCCTGTTCCTGCAATAACGGGAACGCGCTTCCCTATCGTATTTATTGTTATTCTAATTACCTCTTCGTGCTCTTCGTGACTAAGGGTAGGTGATTCACCTGTTGTTCCGCAAGGCACAATACCATGAACTCCGGATTCTAACTGTCTTAAAATTAAATCTTCAAGAGCGTTCCTGTCGACCTCTCCTTTGTTAGTGAAGGGAGTAACCAAAGCCGTTATACAACCTCTGATTTCTTGCATCTGTCTATATAATACAATACAAATTTAATTTATTACAAAAGCTCGGCAATTTGAACAGCATTAAGTGCCGCACCCTTTCTTATTTGATCTCCCACAATCCATAAGGAGATACCGTTTTTAACTGTAAAATCACTCCTGATCCTACCAACGATACAATGGTCTCTATTCGTTGCATCTATGGGAGTAGGATAGGAATTATTTCGTGAGCCCATTACCTTTAAGCCAGGAAATTTCTTAAGAGCATTGATTGCATTGCCAATAGAGACTTTATTCTTAAATTCGATATTCAAACTGATACTGTGCGATCTAAGCACCGGTACCCTTACTGTCGTAGCAGTAAAATTAATTTTATTATCCGAAAGTATTTTTCTAGATTCATTGTGAAGCTTCATCTCTTCTTCTGAATACAAGTTTGCAGTTATGTCGCCGATTTTAGGAATGACATTAAAAGCAATCTCTCTTTCAAATACCATATTCTTAAATTTTTTCCCATTGTGTAATAAGTTCTTGGTATTGTTTACAAGCTCCTCCATTCCTCTGGCCCCTGCCCCTGATACGGACTGAAAACTCGTTGCCACAACCCTGTCGATTCTTGATAAGCTGTGAAGCGGTTTGATAGCCATAAGCGAGATTACGGTAGTGCAATTTGGATTGGCCACTATGCCATTCCTTATTTTTTTTATATCTTTGGAATTTATTTCAGGAACAATTAGTGGAACTTCGGGATTCATCCTAAATGCGGAGCTATTATCAATGACAATTGCTCCATTCGATGTTGCTATATGAGCAAATTTTTTACTAATCTCTGCCCCAGCTGAAAAAAATATCAAATCAAGATCTTTTAAATATTTTTTTTCAAGCCGTTTTACTCTAATTCTTTTTTTGTTAAACAATAGATATTTACCTGCGGATCTTCGAGAACCAAATAAGGATAGAGATGAAACCTTAAACTTCCTCTCCTCAAGAATTTTAATTATCTCCGCACCAACAGCCCCACTAGCTCCTACTATGCCAATTCTCATAATTCAATCTCGCTGATACTCTCAATGTTTTTTAATTCAGAATTATCAACTTCTGTATTAACCCAACCTGTGATTATGTCCTCGATGTCTTCTTCTTTTACGGACATAATACCCATTGTTAAGATGTTTGCATCATTCCATTTTCGTGCTGCTATTGCTATCTCTTTGTCGTTACACAAGGCAGCTCTAATTCCTTTAAACTTGTTTGCAACTATAGATACGCCAGTACCTGTATGACAGAAGATTATTCCAAAATCGGAAACCCCATTCTGTACATCTTTGGCCACGTTTTTTGCTATGTCGACCCAATTTAATCCATCCTTGTTGATTAATCCATACGACTTGTATTTATAGTTAAGTTTCTCCAAACAAATTTTAGCTTTAATCACCGACTCTGACATATCATCGGCACCAATGGAGAAAGAAATATCTTTTTTCATAATTAAATATATATTTATAATACTTTAAAAATAATTCAATAGGAACGCAATGAACATAAAGCCATTACAATTCAAACCTCCTCCCGAATTAAGAGATAGAGTTCACGAAGTTTTGCAAAAATCCTGTTCTCGAGCTGGGAAAATAATACTTAAAAGCTTTGGTGAAAATAAGAAAATCAAATCCAAAGGAGATAATAATTGGGTTACGGAAACGGACCTTAAAGCAGAAAACTCAATTATAAGGTGTATCAAGGAATATTTCCCCGAGTCTTCTTTTTTGGCGGAGGAATCAGGAAAGTCCACAGGAAGGCACAAAGGTCCATCAGACCTACTTTGGATAATTGATCCTATTGATGGTACAAACAACTATATTCATGATTATCCTTTTTTCTGTGTATCAATCGCCTTGAGTATTGACGGAGTACTATCTTATGCTGCTATATTTGATCCATTAAAAAGCGAGTTCTTTTTCGCCGAAAAGAACAAGGGTGCATTTCTTAATGGAAAAAAAATTTCTGTTACCAAGCTTAATAAGCTTTCTAAATCATTATTGTGTACTGGTTTTATAACATCGAACAAAAAACATACCGATATCAATATTAAAAATTTCAAAAATTTAATCCACTCTTGTAGATCAATACGACGAGATGGCTCTGCAGCTCTGGACCTTGCCTATGTCGCGTGTGGAAGACTTGATGCCTTTTGGGAGTTGGGCCTTAATGCTTGGGATACCGCAGGTGGAATTTTGCTTGTTCAAGAAGCAGGCGGAACGGTAACTCAAATCAATGGGAAAGATTACAGTGTCTATGACGAAAGTTTGTTGGCGTCCAATTCGTACATACATAAAGACCTTATGAAAAAATTACAATACAAGTAAAATTTATAAGCTTAGATATTGACCAATTATTGATAGCCTATTCTTTTGAATCTCTTCTGGCGTGCCAGTTGCAATAATTTTTCCACCATTGCTACCTCCTCCAGGGCCCATGTCAATTATATAATCGGCTATTTTAATTAATTCCACATTATGTTCAATTACAATTATTGAGTTTTCTTTCTCTATAATAAGTTCGAATGTATTTATCAGGTTTTTTAAGTCTTCTAAATGTAAGCCAATTGATGGCTCATCAAGAATGTAAAGTACATTCGTAGAATTTTTTGCCAATAAAGACTTGGCGATTTTAATTCTCTGAGACTCTCCTCCAGATAGAGTATTAGAAGGTTGCCCAAGTTGTAAATAATCAAGTCCAACGGAAGAGAGTATATCAAGTTTGTCGATTATTTTTTTGTTATTCTCAAAAAATCTTCTGGCTTCATCAACTGTAAAATCTAATATGTTGTTTATATTTTGGCCTTTATATTGAATGTCTAGTATATGGTCTTTGAATTTTTTACCGTTGCAGCTATCGCAATCCACTTCCAAATCAGACAGGAATTGCATTTCAATTTTCTTCTTCCCATCTCCTTTGCAATCATCACATCTACCACCATCCGTGTTAAACGAGAAATCTCCAGGTCGCAAGCTCACTTTTTTTGCATCAGGAGATTCAGACATAATCTTTCTAATATCATCATAAATTTTCATATAACTAGCAGGATTCGATCTGTTACTCGTCCCAATTGTCTCTTGAGTTATCATGACAATTTCTTTTAAATTATGCAGGCCTGAAATTGAGGAAACATTTCCAGGGCTTTCATATGACTGACCATATTCCCTTATTGCGTTACCATAAAGGCAATCTTTGATAAGAGTGCTCTTGCCAGATCCGGACACGCCAGTCACACACGTTATACAATTAAGAGGAATATCGCATGAGACTTTCTTGAGATTGTTCTTTGACGCATATTTCATTTTTAACTTCTGAGTGGACGATCTTCTTTGTCTGGGAGTCTCCACGAACAAATTACCGGTGAGGTACTTGTTCGTTATGGATTCTTTCTTCGTGTTAATATTCTCTGTGGGTCCGCAATATATCAACCTTCCTCCATTGTCTCCTGATCTTGGACCCAATTCTATAATCCAATCAGCCTTAGAGATGATATCTAAATCATGCTCTATTAAAACTATTGTGTTGTCCAAATCACGTAAGTTTTTTATTGTTTTGAGTAATCTCTCAATGTCTTTCGGATGAAGGCCAATCGAGGGTTCGTCAAGCACATACAAGGTGTCGGTAAGTCGTGACCCTAGTTGCTGGGCGAGATTAACACGTTGAGCTTCTCCCCCCGACAATGTTCTTCCTAATCTTGCTAATGTCAAATATTCTAATCCAACTTCTACTAAGTAATTTAATCTTTCGGTGCACTGCCTAAGAGGCTCATCGACGATATCACGATCTTTTTTTGTAAGCTTTATGCCCACTAGAAATTTTAGAAGCTTATCTATACTCAAAGAGCACAACTCTTTAATTGTCCTATCCCCGAACCTTATTTTTGAAGCTATGGGGTTTATTCTTGATCCTTGGCAGCTCTTACATTCCGCAGGTGTCCTGAATTTACTTAGAAGAACTCTGATATATATTTTGTATCTTTTGCGTTCCAGTCTCTTAAAGAAACCTGTTAAGCCTTTGTATTTGTCATCTCCGTTTAAGATTAGATGAATAGCGTCTTTAGAAAGTGCGTCATAGGGGGTATCAATATTTATTTTACGCCTAGAGCAAAACTCCATGAATCTTTTTTTGTCATGACTATAAGATCGTCTTCCAAGAATACCTATGCAACCTTCTCGTATAGATTTTTTTTTATCTGACACTATAAGGTTTAAGTCTGGCAATAGAATATTGCCAAAACCTTTACATTCTTTACAGGCCCCATCGGGACTATTAAAAGATAGTTGATTGGGAGAAGGTCTCTTGAATTCCGTGAAGCAACTAGGACAACAGAACTCTTTTTTAAAAGTTCTAAGGGCAGATTTTTTCTTGTTGAATATGTATATTGTTTTTGATAAACCAAAGGCTAGTTCAACAGATTCTATTATTCTGGATTGATTCTTTTTATTGATGCTTATTGTATCAATTAACGGGTAAATTTCTAACGCATCTTTATTATTATTCTTGTCGATTAGAACGGTCTTGCCAGCAACTATGGCTTCAACAATTCCAATTTTTCTCAGGGTACTATATTTGGTTTCATTTTCTTTACTTATGCAAATTGAGATCTCTTGATTTTTATAATGTAGAAACAAATTGTTAAAAATATTCTCGTTTGATAGTGAGGCGCACTCCATATCGCAATCTGGACAATATATTTTCCCCGATCGACTAAAAATTATTCGCATATAGTCATAAATATCTGTTAATGTTCCCACCGTTGACCTTGAATTTTTAACACTATTTCGACTCTCAATGGATATAGACGGAGGAACCCCATCAATCGAAAGGACGTTGGGTTTGTCGATTCTTTCCAAAAATTGTCTTGCATATGTGGATAAAGATTCTAGGTATCTTCGCCGACTCTCTGAGTGTATAGTCTCAATTGCCAAGGAGGATTTCCCTGAACCAGATAGCCCAGTGACAACGCATAATTGATACCACGGAATTTGAAAATCGATTCCTTTAAGATTATTCTGCGAGGCGCCTACAACTGAAATTTTCTTTTGCATTAGCTAATATAAAATGTATACATTTCTTGAATTTTTTTGCAATTTGAGTAATCTCAATCCTATCTTATGAGTCTATCTGAAATTAAAGATACTGAAATCGCAAATTTAATAGAAAGCGAAATCCGGAGGCAAGAATTCGAACTCCAGATGATAGCTTCAGAGAATTATGCTAGTCGGGCCGTTATGGAGGCCATGGGCTCGGTACTAACGAATAAATATGCCGAAGGTTATCCTGGAAAAAGATATTACGGAGGATGTCAATTTTATGATGTCGCGGAAGAACTTGCAATAGAAAGAGCTAAGTTGCTATTTGGCGCTGAGGCTGTCAATGTTCAACCACACTCAGGAGCTCAAGCCAACATGGCAATATTCCTTGGTTTTTTAAAGCCTGGTGATACCGTCTTAGGAATGAGCCTTGATCATGGAGGGCATCTGTCTCATGGATCAAAAGTTAATTTTTCTGGACGAGTTTATAACTCCATTAGTTATGGAGTTAAACAAGATACGTTCTTAATAGATTATGAACAAATTGAAGAAATGGCATTAAAGAATAAGCCAAAATTGATTATAGCCGGATGGAGCTCCTATCCTAGAGATCTGGATTTTAAAAGATTTAGAGAAATTGCTGACAAGTCAAATTCTTTGTTGCTAGCTGACATAGCTCACCCATCTGGCCTTGTGGCTGCTGGTCTGTATTCTGACCCTATTCCTTACTGTGACTTTGTAACAACCACAACACATAAAACCCTACGAGGACCACGAGGGGGAATGATTATGATGAAAGAAGAACATGCAAAAATTGTAAACAGTAGAGTATTTCCGGGAACTCAAGGTGGGCCCTTGATGAATATGATTGCAGCTAAAGCTGTTGCCTTTAACGAAGCTTTGGATGGTTCATTCAAGGATTATCAAAAGCAAGTGCTAATTAATTCCAGATTGTTGGCGAGCATTTTAATTCAAAATGGATTTGAATGTATAACAGGGGGTACTGATACACATTTAGTATTGTTAGACTTAAGAGAGTCCGGACTTACAGGGAAAGAGGCTGAGCAAGCCCTTTCAGACGCTGGAATTACTACGAATAAAAATGCAATACCGTTCGACCCTCAACCTCCAGCTATCGCATCGGGTATCAGAATAGGTACTCCTGGGATTACAACTAGGGGGATGAAGGACAAAGAGATAGAACAGATAGCGAGTTTAATTAGCAAGGTTTTGCAAAATCATACAAATAGCGGCGTATTGGAATCCTGCAAAAAAGAAGTTAACGATCTTTGCTCTAGGTTCCCTATTTATTCTTACTTACTTTGATTGTTTTGGCTCATAAGCTTTGGCAATAAATTTATGATAATATCTTCCTATGTTCTGTGATAGGCCTGATTGTAGTAAGGTTGACGGTTCTAGGGTGATTGATTCACGACCCGGAGCTGACTCTCAATCAATTCGACGAAGAAGAGAATGTATTAATTGCGGTAAGAGATTTACAACGTACGAGAGGATTGAGGAATATGAGCTGGTGGTTATCAAAAAAGATGCCGCGACTCAAAAATACGACAAAACTAAAATAGTAAAAGGAATTCTTACAGCATGTGAAAAAAGACCCGTTAGCATTAAACAGATAGAGAATATAGTTTTTTTGATAGAGAAAGAGTTAATTGAATCCGGAAAAAGAGAAATCCAATCTAGTCAAATAGGTGAGCTCGTTATCAAGCATCTTTACTCTATTGATCAGGTTGCTTATATCAGATTTGCGTCAGTCTATAGGTCCTTTGATGATTTGTCTCAATTTTTGGATGAATTAAACAAACTTGTCAAAAAAGATTAAGCAAGATGTTGATTGATACTCATGCTCATTTAAATAGCTTTGAAGATTTGGAAAGCATTTTGATTGATTCTGCCCAGTCTCAGGTAAAAGAAATCATATCTATGTCTACAGATCTTGATTCTTCGGAGAGGAACATAGAAATTGCCAATACGTTTGAGGGTGTTTTTTCCGCGGTTGGAGTCCATCCTTGTGACACTGAGAGATTTCATTTAAAAGATCTTGATAAAATTGAACAATTAGCAAAGAATCAAAACAATAAAGCAATTGGGGAAATTGGCTTAGATTTTTTTTATTCTAAACAGAACGCTGAGCAACAATTAAGTTTTTTTGATTCTCAGATAGAAATTGCAGAAAAACTTGATATTCCATTTGTTATACATTCTAGGGAGTCTTATAAAGAATTGATTGATTTTTTAAAAAATAGAAAGCCAAGAACCCAATATGTGGTTCACTGCTATACTGGTGATAAGCCAATAGCGAAAGCTCTTCTAGATATTGGGTCGTATATCTCGTTTACGGGGATAGTAACTTTTAAGAAATCAAACGAACTGCGAGACGTTGTTAGTTATATTCCGGGAGATAGAATGATGATAGAAACCGACTCACCCTACTTATCACCTGAGCCCAAGCGAGGCAAGAAAAATTATCCAAAAAATTTAATTTATATTGCTGAATGTATATCTTTAATCAAGGAAGTTAGCTTTGTAGAAATGGCAAGTCAATTAAGAGATAATTCTATTAAGTTTTTCAAATTATGAAAAAAAAACCCACTATAGGAATAACTATTGGTGATTTTAATGGCATTGGTCCTGAAGTTGTTGCCAAGTCCCTACAAAAAAAACGAATTTTAGATTTATGTCATCCCATAGTCATTGCGGATTCCAAGGTCCTGGAGGCACTTCAATGTAAATTTAATAAAAAAATTAAAATTTACGAAACATCTAACAGGGTGCAAATTAATCCAGGAAAACCTACGTTACTATCAGGTCGGGCATCCCTTAATTATATCTATGAAGGTATCAATTTAATTAAATCAAAATCAATCGATTGTCTTGTTACTGCTCCAATTAGTAAACATGCCATCAGTATGGCTGGTTCAAATTTTAAAGGTCATACAGATTTGCTCCAAGAGTCTTTCAAGATTAGGAATGTCGTTATGTCTTTTTTTTCTAAAGATATCAACATTTCTCTTTCAACGATTCATATTCCTATTAAGGACGTCATAACACAAATCAATAAATTAATCATTTTAGAACAAATTGTAATAATCAACGAATCATTAAAACAATACTTTGGTTTAAAAAATCCCAAGATTGCTATTTGCGCTATCAATCCTCACGCGTCTGAGGATGGCCAAATTGGGAACGATGATTTGCGTATTACATTTCCTGCTGTAGAACTAGCAAGAAAAAAAAAGATTTTGGCCTATGGACCTTTTCCAGCCGACACATTGTTCATTAAGCAACATCGAAAAAACTATGATATTATCCATTCAATTTATCATGACCAAGGACTTATCCCTTTTAAAATGTTGGCATTTGAACGAGGAGTAAATGCTACCTTAAACTTGCCTTTTGTACGGACATCACCCGATCATGGAACTGCCTATGACATAGCCTGGAAAAATAAAGCAAATTCAAAGAGCATGGAAGAAGCTATACTATTAGCTATTAGAATGCATCAAAAATCGTAATTCAAACGACTAAAAACTTCCCCAACTTTACCTTGAATATGTAAATTGTAGAATTGATTATTTGGTGTGATATCAATATTGACTTCTATAACGTATTTGTCCTTTTGTTTTGCATGCATGCCGAACCACGAAGCTGGTTGCACTAAACCAGATGTCCCAAGAATCAAAAAAAGATCACAGTCGTTAATTTTCTCGGAGATGCTTTCTATTGTGGACATTGGGATAATTTCATCAAACCAAACAACATTAGGTCTTAATAGTCCATTACACAAAGAGCAGCATGGGGGGATTGTTTCATGTAAGCTTTTGTTTTTACGAATATCCTTACACTGCACACACAGCGTTTCCCAAATATTTCCATGCAATTCTATAAGATTTTTGCTACCCGCTTCATCATGAAGACCGTCCACATTCTGAGATACAATTGATAATTTTTTTTTTGACTCTATTGTGCTTAGCCCATAATGACAATCATTGGGTTTAGAATTAATTATTATATTTTTTCTCCATTCGTACCACTCCCATACAGTGACAGGATCTTTAATGAACGATTCGTAGTTAGCAAGCTCCTCTGGCCTATAATCGTTCCATAATCCATCTTCACCTCGAAATGTCCTAATGCCACTTTCTTGAGATACACCTGCTCCGGTTAAAACCACAATGGATTGTGACTGAATAATTTTTTCTTGAAGTACGTCAAGTGGATTACTCATAGATAAACTTTTCTTGGCTTACCGGCGGATTCTTGCTCTCCCACTATTCCTTCTCTTTCCATTGTTTCAATAATGTTTGCAGCTCTGTTGTACCCAATTTTGAGCCTTCTCTGAATCATTGAGATGGAAGCCTGTTTGGTTTGCCTTACGATGTCTAAAGCTTGTTCGTATAGTTCATCTTTTTCGTATGATAAATGACCTTGAGAGACGTCATTCTCTGTCTTTGTTATTTCAGTGTTGTATTCTGGAGTGCCCTGCTTTTTTAGAAAATCCGCTATATTTTCTCGTTCTTTGTCCGAAATCATTGATCCTTGAATTCTCATTAAATTATTTGGGGGTTGAAGTAAAAGCATATCCCCTTTCCCTAGAAGCTCTTCTGCTCCGGATGAATCCAGGATAATTCTAGAGTCAGTCTTAGATGATACAGCAAAAGATATTCTTGCCGGAAAATTTGCCTTAATTAATCCTGCTACAACATCCGCAGAAGGCCTTTGGCTTGCTACTATTAAATGTATACCCGCCGCTCTAGCCATTTGTGACAGCCTAGTGATAGACTCTTTAACTTCATTCGTGGATGATACGAACATTAAGTCAGCCAACTCGTCAATAATAATGACAATAAATGGTAGCAATAACTCGGATGACGAATTAAATTCTTTGGTTGTCTGAATTTTTGCATTGTATGAATCTATATCTCTGACGCCTATATCGGATAAAAGTTTATAACGTGTGTCCATTTCTTTTACGGCCCATTTTAATGCTGCCGCTGCTTTTTTTGGATTTGTCACAATGGGATGTAGTAGGTGAGGTATGTCTTCATAACCAGAAAGCTCCAACATTTTAGGGTCTATCATTATAAATCTTAAATCTTGAGGTGAAGCTTTATAAAGCATGCTGGTTATAATGCTATGAAGAAATACGCTTTTCCCAGATCCTGTGGTTCCTCCGATCATCAGATGTGGAGCTTTTTTTAAATCAGTAAAGAAAGGTGTGCCAAATATGTCTTTGCCTAACGCAAGGTACAGTGAATTTGTACTGTTTTTAAATTGCTTTTTTGAGAGTAGATCCTTTAAGTAAACAGTTTCTCGAATTTCATTGGGTACTTCGATACCGACAACATCTTTCCCGGGAATTGGAGCGATGATTCTAACGCTGGTAGCTTTAAGTGCCATTGCTAAATCGTTGGATAATGAAGAAATTTTATTGATTTTCGTCTCTGGCTCCGGTTTGTATTCATAGAGTGTAATGACGGGGCCGGGCTTTACTTCTGTTATTTTTCCTTCAATCCCAAAGTTTAATAATTTTTCTTCTATTGTTTTAGCCTTTTCCAGAGCTTTTTCCTTGTCGTAACTTACAGATTGAACCGGAGGATTGTCAAGTAAATCTAGTGATGGCAGTAGGAACTTGCCGTATTGCGACTTCTTCTTGTTAGGACTAGTACTTTGTTTTGGCACATTCTCTAGCTGTGGGGTATCAACTTTGTGCTCCTGTGATATTTTGGATTCCGAGTCATCGTTAAGGTTTATTTTTATTTCATCATTTTGAGACGCAGAGGGAACTTCCTCGTTGTTTTTCTTTCTAAGAAGAATATTCTTTATTGCACCCAACACATTAGATAGGGCGCTTCTTATTGATTGACTATTTAGTTGTTGAATAGCAATTAGAACTATAAAAAGATAAAATATTGAAGTACCAAGTATTCCGGTGATGTTCTCTACTAAAAAGTCGGTTATTCGACTTGGGATAAATCCGATAATCTCAAATTGTGAAAACCCGAAAATTTTTTTCCCTACTCTTAATAGGCCACCAACCGCAAGTGCTAACAGGAAAACAAAAAAGAATTTTCTCCAAAAGACACCTTCCGTCTTTTCTCTAAGCGACTTTGATATATATACGATAAGGAAGATTGATATTATTAAGCCAGAAATGCCAAAGAGGTAATAATACTTCTCTGAGACCTGACTGCCTAATCCTCCTATTAGCGCTGCCGCATTAGGTAATTCGAAGAAATTGACAATTATGCCAATAGTTAAAAGTAATGAAATTAGTAGGCCAATTATTACTGAAAAATAATACGAAATGATTTTAATGATGTTCGGTATTTTTCTTTTAAAATTAAACATTAATGCTCTTTTATGAAAATAGCGAACGTAAAAAAATAAGTCAACTTTTTATTTTTTGAAATAGCCCTTTTAAGAGTTAAAATAAGTGTACTTTATATGTATCGTGTCATTCGACCTTTGTTCTGGACTTTTGAGCCAGAGATTGCTCATAATCTGGCGATTAAATTAATCAAGCTTGGTTTTTTGAATTTTTATAAATCGGACATCCCTTCAGAGCTAAAAGTGTCTGTGAGTGGCCTATCTTTTTCGTCTCCGGTAGGTCTAGCTGCTGGATTTGATAAAAATGCTGAAATCTTCCATGAATTATTTAAAATTGGCTTTGGCTTTGTCGAAGTCGGAACCATAACCCCAATGCCTCAATCTGGAAATCCAAAACCAAGAATATTCAGGCTAAAGGAGGATAGAGCTTTAATCAACAGGTTGGGTTTTAACAACATTGGAGTCAACAACATTCTTCGTAATCTTGAGACCAGGCTACACTTCAAAGAAGATCGAAAACTGGGAGTCAACATTGGTCCCAACAAAGATTCGAATAACCGGATTCAAGACTATATCGATAATCTAAAACAAGTAGAGGAATTGGCTGATTATATAACGATAAATGTATCATCTCCAAATACGCCCGACTTAAGAGAGTTTGAAACCTCAAAGGTTAAAGATCTGTTAAAAGAAATTCAGCTTAATCGAATATCAAAAACACCAATATTTATTAAAATCTCTCCTGATTTAGAAAATAATGAAATAGTGTCAATAGTAGAATCGGCAATGAAGTTCGGACTAAATGGATTGATATTAACTAATACAACTAAGGATAGAGGGTTCGAACTAAGATCAAAATATGGTTCTGAGGAAGGAGGTCTTTCGGGCCTACCATTATCAATACCCTCGAATAAGAAATTGTCGTTTACTTATAGTATCACTAAGGGCTCTATGCCGATAATTGGCGTGGGTGGGATTTTTAGTGGAAAAGATGTTTATGAAAAAATCAAATTAGGTGCAAATTTGGTGCAATTATACACAGCATTAATTTTTGAAGGCCCGGGTTTGATAAATCATATTAACGATGAGCTCAAAATCTTAATGGAAAATGATGGAATTAAAAGTTTGTCCGAGATCGTGGGTGTGAATAGCCAAAACTAAGTAAGTCTTTCTCCATTGTCTATATTAATACTTTCTCCAGAGAGAAAATCAGAACTTATTAATAGTTCTACGGAATTTACCAAGCTATCTAAGGCCTTTGTGGAATTGTACGTACTTCTATATATTTTTCTATCTACGCTTTTTATTGGTTTTAATATTGCTCCTGGTGCTATTGAATTTACTTGTATGTGAGGACTTAGTTCCAAGGACAAAGCCTTGGTCATTGTTTCAAGTCCACCCTTCGATATGCAATAACAGGAATAATCTTTCCAAGTTTTATTCACCCCAATAGAATCCGTGATATTTATAATTTTCCCATATCTTCTTCTTTTCATATCTTTAGATATATGTTGAGATAAAAGAAAAGGTGCTTTCAGGTTTACATTAAGAAATGTATCAAAATCCTTCTCTGTAATATTTCCGAAACTTTGACTCTTAAAAATTGAGGCATTGTTGATTAATATGTCAATCCGACCATATAATTTTTCGCAAGATTTAGCAAACTTCCCTATCGATTTACTTTTTGATAAATCAAACTTGATAGATTTTGCTTCACCACCATTGTTTTTTATCTTCTTAATAACATTGTCAGCATCTTTTTTTGATTCGTTGTAATGAATTATAAATTTGTATTTCTCTACAGGTAATCTGAGCGCAATTTCTCTTCCAATTCTTTTCGCAGCGCCTGTTATTAATACAATTTTTTTTCTTTCTTTCATGATATGTGGATTTCAGTTTCTTGCAATTTGTTAGTTTTTGTATTCAACATATAGCCCTTAACCTCATGGAACTTAGCTTCCAAAATAGAATATATTAAGTATATGGTATCAGGTTGTGCGTATAAATTGTCTGTTGTAGAAGCATAAGCTTTATGATTAGGGTGAGAATGATATACCCCAATTACTCTTAGTCCTTTTTCATCAGCAACTTCTTCAGCCCTTTTCCATTCTCCCTCTTTCATCATAAATCTCACCTCAGGAGATTCTTTATTTATGTTTTCGCAAACAAGGACTTCTTTTATATCGAATTTGGTATCTGTGCCATCAGATTTGTTTTCGCCGTATTCTAATTTACCAAGTAAAAAACCACAAACTTCATATGGGAACCCTTCTTGCGATATTTTTATAAGCTTATTATTTATTTCTGTTGTTGTTTTTACCACCAGACTCCTCCACTCAAATATCTATAGCCACCATCCGGGACGATACATACAATGACTCCATTATCTGTTTTGCTTAATTCTTTTAGGGCGGCTAATACAACAGCTCCACCAGAATGCCCTACAAACATCCCCTCCAAATTTACTAATTTCTCCATTATCTCATAAGATTTTTCTGTGTTTGCCCAGAACAGTTCGTCTATTAACTCTTCATTGTAAATCCCCGGCTTGATTGATGTTGGTATATGCTTTAAACCTTCTAAGCCATGTAGGGAATCATCGGGCTGAACTCCAATGACTTTTATATTTGAATTCTTAGTTTTGAGATATTCCCCGGCTCCCATTGCTGTTCCACCAGTACCAATTCCAGAAATAAGATGGGTTATTGCCCCTTTCGTTTGTTCCCATATCTCTGGACCGGTGGTTTGAAAATGGGCTAGAGGATTGGCAGGATTGTTGTATTGATCTGGCATAAAATATTTGTCAGGAAATTTTTTTGCCAACTTTCTTGCTTCAATAATTGCACCATCTGAGCCTTCCAGGGGGCTTGAATAAATAATTTTTGCCCCATAGGCTTGGAGTGTTTTTTTTCTTTCAACATTAATATTCTCTGGTGTTACTAATTCGACTTTGAATCCAAGTGCAGCACCAATCATTGCATACGCAATAGCGGTATTGCCAGATGAAGAATCCATAATTATCTTCTTTGAATTTAGTTTCTTGGAATTTATTCCATCAGTAATCATTGATAGTGCAGCCCTATCTTTGATGGAGCCCCCTGGATTGAACCATTCCGCTTTTACATAAAGTTCTTTCGTGGGTTCTAGCTCTGGAAATCCATTTAGTTTTATTAATGGAGTATTTCCAATTAAATCTATTACAGAATTAATTCCAGATAACTCTTTCAAAGAATCTCCCATTTTAGGCTTTTTGGATGAATATCCTAGAATTGTTTCCATTAGGTTTTACGGAAATAACTTTGTGACCATCGTGTTCAACATTCTCAGGGACTGACTCCAAAGGCTCGCCTTCGGATATTTTTACCTCTAAGATTTCTCCACTAGACATTTTTTTTAGTTGCAATTTTGTTTTAACAAACGTCATTGGGCAAAAGTCAGAACTTATGTCTAAAAAAAAGTTGGGTTTCGTGATGTCACTCATAGCTATAATGTAACATAAATAATTAAACCTAATTGCAAGCCTAGTTTAATTAATATAGTTGATTATTGACTCAAATAATTTTTTTCCATCCGTATTTCCCAAAACTGTGTCCGAAGCTCTCTCGGGGTGAGGCATTAAGCCTAAGACGTTGCCCTCCTTGTTTGAAAGTCCTGCTATATTTAGGATGGAACCATTAGGGTTTGATTCAACAGTTGGTTTGCCATCCCTATTGCAGTAAGTAAACATGATTTGATTATTCGTTTTGATGGAATCAATTTCTTCTTTGCTTAGATATAAATTGCCTTCTGCATGTGCGATGGGGATTCGTATGATTTGACCGTGCTCGTACAAGTTAGTAAACCTTGTTGTATTATCTTCGATTTTTATTAAAACATCTTTGCAAATAAAATTTAAAGATTGATTCCTCAATAAAATACCAGGAAGGAGCTTTAGTTCTGTTAGGATTTGAAAGCCATTGCAAATACCAATGACGACCCCACCTCGATTTGCAAAGTCTTTAATTTTATAACTTATTTTGCTTTGAGCAGCGATAGCACCGGTTCTTAGATAATCACCGTATGAGAAGCCTCCAGGAACTATAATACAATCAATGTTGGTAAACGTGTTGGAATCATGCCATATATACGTGCAATTTTGTTTTAGAATATTCTTGATTACGTTAAAGCAATCTTCTTCGCAATTTGATCCAGGAAATTGAATAATTCCAAAATTAATCTTTCGCATGTTCAATCTTAATTTTATACTGCTCAACAATTTCATTAACTAAAAAATCTTTGCATAATTTTCTAACGGAATAGGTACAATCAGCTTTGTTTTTTGACAATAGGGAAAAGACAATTTTTTTTCCAACCCTAAAATCTTTTGCCTTATAGGTTTTACTGCGTTTTGCAACCAGCTCTAAAGCTTCACCCTGTGGATCGAGAACACTATCGAGAGGCATAATTTCTATGGTTACATTAAAATTCTTCATGTTATTTAATAGTATTGATTATTTTATTTAATTCATCTAAGGTTCTATATCTTATCTCTACTTTCCCTGACCTTGAATTTCCACTAAGTGTAACCTTTAATCCTAATTTATCTTCTAAGGTTTTTGATAGACTACTCAGGTAGATATCGTTCTCAGCCTGCGGACTTTTTTTGTCGGGATTCTTATAAGATCTTGCTAGGCTCTCAACTTGCCTTACACTTAATTCTTTTTTGATTATTTGATCAGCAACCTTAATCATTGTAGTTTCGTCCAGAAATGACAATAGGGCGATTCCATGCCCTCTAGATAGCTTGTTCTCGGCTATTAGCCTTCTTATGCTAGGAGGTAAATCTAATATGCGAACTATATTAGCGATACTTGATCTCTGCTTTCCAGTTATTTTTAGGATGTCGTCATTAGAGAAATTATATGTTTGAATCAGATCTTTTATAGCTAAAGCCTCCTCGATGGGATTCAGGTCTTCTCTCTGAATGTTTTCTGCAAGGGCTAATTCGAAAGCTTTCTGATCTGTTGCCTCGGTTATAACGACCGGTACTTTTGAGAGTGCAGCAATCTGAGCGGCTCTCCACCGTCTTTCGCCAGCTATGATTTCATATCGATTATCATTGACTCTCCTAACCACGATTGGCTGTATTATCCCGTTGTCTCGTATTGATTCAACTAAGTCATCAAGAATTTGTTTGTCAAAACTCTTTCTTGGTTGATTCTTGTTTGGTATTATGTCCGAAATAAAAACAGAAGTTATACCACTAGCTTCGTCTCTATCGACAAGTGTTTTTTCATTTGATCTAATTAACGAATCTAATCCTTTACCAAGAGACTTTTTCAACAAATGATCCTCCATTCTTTGATATCAGTTCTTTTGCTAACTGTAGATAGCTTACGGCTCCAATGCAATCTTTATCGTAATCAAAAATACACTGTCCAAAACTCGGGCACTCAGCAAGTTTAACATTTTTGGGTATCAAAGTGGTAAGAACTTGTTCTTTAAAAAAGTTTCTCACCTCGGATACCACAGTTTTACAAATGTTATTACGTGAATCAAACATCGTGAGTAACAATCCTTCAATTTCCAAGGAGGGATTAATTCGCTCAATGATTAAATCAATTGTTTTTTTAAGCTGGGCTAATCCTTCCATTGCATAGAACTCACACTGAACTGGAACTAGTAAAGAATCTGAAGCCGCGAACGCGTTTATTGTTAAAAGACTCAATGAAGGAGGACAGTCAATGAGGATATAATCAAAATTATCCAAATTTGAATTATGTACAGCCTTGTTTAGTATCCATTCTCTTTCTTCTAGATCGTACAATTCGATATCCGCCCCAGACAATTCTGCATTAGAAGGGCAAATATATATCTTTTTGTTGTCTCTTATCTCCACTTTCTTTAGACTTTCATCGATTTTCCCATTATTGATTAGCACTTCGTATGTAGATTGATTCAAAGAAGATTTATCTATTCCCAGTCCACTGGTGGAATTACCTTGGGGATCTAGATCGATTATGAGAACTTTTTTACCAAGAAGGCTTAATCCTGCAGCCAGATTAATAACTGTTGTAGTTTTTCCAACACCACCTTTTTGATTAACAACTGCTATGGTTTTGGGCATTTTAACTATTATATATCTTAATTCTTGGTTTATAAAAAATATATTTTTTTCAATTCTTGACAATTGACAACTTTAATATAGATTTAATACCTCCACTATTTTGTGGTAGATGTTTGAAAATTTAGTAGAAGATACGTGTGAGTTTTTGAGCCAATAATTTAAACAAACAATCTTTTTTTTTTGAAGAGTTTGATCCTGGCTCAGAGTGAACGTTGGCGGCACGCCTAACACATGCAAGTCGAGCGAAGAACAAATAAAGCTTGCTTTATTTGTTACTGAGCGGCGAACGGGTGAGTAATACTTGGATAATCTGCCTTTAGGACCGGGATAACCTCAGGAAACTGAAACTAATACCGGATATGACCACAGGCGCTAAGGTGTCAGTGATAAAATGTTTTTTCGCCTAAAGATGAGTCCAAGTCGCATCAGGTTGTTGGTAGGGTAAAGGCCTACCAAGCCTATGACGCGTAGCAGGTCTTAGCGGATGATCTGCCACATGGGGACTGAGATACGGCCCTGACTCCTACGGGAGGCAGCAGTGAGGAATATTGGGCAATGGACGCAAGTCTGACCCAGCGATGCCGCGT
>JAYZEP010000003.1:0-28166 GCA_036337225.1 Thermodesulfobacteriota bacterium | reverse complement strand
AGCTGAACTCTTTCTTTTGTGACAGCGCCTATAATTCTTATTGCAAGACCAGGGCCTGGAAATGGATGCCTCCCAACTAAATCTTTATTTATTTTTAGAGCATTTCCAAAAACTCTAACTTCATCTTTAAATAAGTCTCTTAGTGGTTCGACTAGTTTTAAATTCATTTTTTTTGGTAATCCGCCAACATTATGGTGCGATTTAATAACTGCAGATGGACCACTAACATTTACACTTTCAATAACATCTGGATATAACGTTCCTTGAACTAAGAACTTGGCCCTACTCTTTTTTGCTTCTTTTTCGAAAAGTTCAATAAAAGTTTTTCCTATGATTTTTCTTTTCTTCTCTGGATCAACTACATTTTTTAATCTTTTATAAAATAGATTTGAAGCATTTATGACTTTAGGTCTAACTCCTAATTTTTTTAGGCTTGGTAATATATCTTCTACTTCTTTGTATCTCATAAGCCCCGTATCAACAATAAAAGATTGTAGATTCTTCCCTATAGCTTTACTAACAAGGACAGAAGAAACACATGAATCAACTCCTCCAGAAATTGCGGATATGGCAATTTCTTTTCCTATTGTTTGTTTTAATTCCTCGACTTTTGATTTAACAAGTTTTGATGGTTTCCAGTTGGGTTTGCAACCCGCCATATTTAAGAAATTTTTAAAGAATTGTTTCCCAAAGGATGTGTGCATAACTTCTGGATGAAACTGTGTACCAATTATCTTTGAATCTTTTGATGAAAAAACAGAAATTGATCCAAACTCAGATCTTGCAAGAACCTTTAGAGATTTTGGAAGTCTTACAATTGTATCACCATGTGACATCCAAGAAGTTTCATTACTAGAAATATTTTTTAGTATTTTTGATTGTGAAAGCTTTTTTAGTTTTGATGGTCCAAATTCTCTTATCTTTGACTTTTCTACTCGACCCCCAAGCATTTTAGAAATTAATTGTGCTCCATAACAAATACCTAATACCGGAACACCTAACTCTAATATCTTTGAATCTATCTTTGGAGCTTTTCTATCATGTACACTGGCTGGACTACCCGACAGAATAATGCAGTCTGGATTTCTTTTTATAATATCTTGAATTTTAGTATTAAAAGGGACTATTTCGGAATACACACTAAGCTCTCTAATTTTTCTCGCGATTAACTTTGTTACCTGAGATCCAAAGTCTAAAACTAGAGCATTACTTGTATTCATTTCTAATCTAAGGAATAGTTTGGTGCCTCTCTGCTTATATCAATATCGTGAACGTGACTTTCTCTTAATCCCGCACTAGTTAGTTTTAAAAATTGAGCGGATTTTAATTCTTTCAAATTTTTAGATCCGGTATACCCCATGCCAGCTTTTAATCCACCTACTAATTGATAAATGACTTTATTTATTGGTCCCCTATAAGGCACTCTTCCTTCTATGCCTTCTGGGACAAGCTTTGAATCAATAATATCTTCCTGGTAGTATCGATCCTTGCTTCCTTCCTTCATAGCTTCCATTGAGCCCATTCCTCTATAAGTTTTAAAGGATCTTCCTTGATAAAGAACAAGATCTCCAGGTGCTTCATCGGTACCTGCTAATAAATTTCCAATCATTGCACAACTTGCACCGGCGGCTAGAGCTTTGGTGATATCACCAGAGAACTTAATGCCTCCATCTGCAATAACAGGTATTTTTGATTTCTTAGCAACCGAACAAACATCCATGATTGCAGATAATTGCGGAACTCCTATGCCTGCTATGATTCTTGTTGTACAAATAGAACCTGGTCCTATCCCAACCTTAAGGGCATCAGCACCAGCTTTTATAAGATCCTTGGCTGCTTCTGTTGTTGCTATATTTCCAACAACAACATCTGTGTTACCAAATTTCTTTTTCAATATTTTAAGAGAATCGATAACTTTTTTTGAATGAGCATGAGCCGTATCAATAAATAAAATATCCAATCCGGAACTAACTAAACTTTCTGCTCTTTCAACCATGTCCGGTCCAACTCCAACCGCTGCAGCGGCAAGCAATCTTCCTTGTTTATCTTTAGATGAATTTGGAAATTGCTTACTCTTTTCAATATCCTTCATAGTAATTAAACCTTGAAGTCTAAATTTCTTATCTACTACAGGCAACTTCTCTATTTTGTATTTATTTAATAACTCTCTAGCCTTATTGGAGCCAATACCGCTTTCAACAACTATTAAGTCTTTTTTTGGTGTCATTAATTTACTTACTTTAAAATGTAAGTTTTTTTCATATCTTAAATCTCTCATCGTTATTATTCCAAGCAAGGTTGATCCATTTTGAGTTACGGGTAGTCCAGTAAAATTTTTAGTTGTCATAATTTCAAGGGCTTGCTCTCCGGTAGAATCAGGCGAAATCGTTTGGGGTTCGATAATCATACCGCCTTCATATTTTTTTACTTTTTCGACTTCTCGAGATTGCTGTTCAATGCTTAGGCTCTTATGGACTACTCCTATACCACCTTCTTGTGCCATAGAAATAGCGGTTCTAGCTTCCGTTACAGTATCCATTGCCGCACTCACAATGGGTATATTTAATGAGAATCGTTTTGTAATGTGCGTACTAACGTCAACCGCTGAAGGCATAACAGTAGAATACGAAGGTCTTAGAAGAACATCATCAAACGTTAATGATTCTTGGATTATTGTATTCTTTGCTATTTTTTAGACCTCTTTTTTGTATTTTTAGATTTTGCACTTACCTTCTTTTTCGTAGCTTTTTTAATAGGTGAAGTTTTTGCAATTTTAACCTTTTTAATTGTGGCTTTCTTTTTTGGTTGCGTCTTTTTAGCTGCAGGTCTTCCTCTTACTGTTTTTTTACTTGAAGTCTTACTAGATGCTTTTTTGAGTCTTATACTAGTTCTTGGCTTACGAGGAGCCTTGGTCTTCTTGTCTTTTTCGGTTTTGCTTTTTTTCTGTTTGGATTCTTTTTCTTTCGTAGAAGCTTCTTTATTTTTTGGTTCAATAGTATCAAACTCACGTAAGCTTACGTCATTTACAAAATGGACAACTTTCTTTCTAAAATCTGATAACGCTCCAACTTCAAATTCAATCTCTTGGAGTTTTTTATTAGTTGTAATCTTTACAGGCATAACGCCAGTAAATGTGCCCGTTCCTTTATCAATCGACTCAAAGCCTACTGACCTAAGAATTTGTTTTTGAATGGCAGGGAGGAAAATAGTGCCCAGAACGGTAACCTCTTCGGAAAGTAATCCATCTTGAGTAACACTTATTCTAACAGTTGTCCTTCTCATTCTTTATTCTAACCTCTAAATTATGCAAAAAGAAATAAATTTTTATCACATTCTACTTAATTAAGGTTTAAAAGACAAATTAGTTAGGCCATCTTCGATAGGTAAATAAGAGGCTATTTGTTTTAAATCTTAATTTTTATGCTATATTTTTCTTCTTAGATAAGATTGGCTTAGAGAATTTTATGGGTTTAACAAAAAATCAAATTGGAAGATATAGCAGGCACTTGATAATGCCAGAAGTGGGAGTAAAAGGCCAAGAAAAGCTAGCTGAATCCAAAGTTTTGTGTATAGGTGCCGGAGGGTTAGGTTCTCCTTTAGCGCTCTATTTGGCTTCGGCCGGAATCGGAACGGTCGGAATAGTAGATTTTGATGTGGTTGATCTTAGTAATCTTCAAAGGCAAATTCTCCATGCTGAGGACAGAGTTGGGGAATTAAAAGTTGAATCCGCAAAAAAACGACTTGCAGAACTTAATTCCGACATTACTGTCAATACATACAATCTTCGATTAACATCTAAAAATGCTTTAGATCTCTTTAAAGACTACGATGTAGTTGTTGATGGAACGGATAATTTTGCAACAAGATATCTGGTCAATGATGCCTGTGTATTATTAGGTAAGCCAAATGTCTATGGTAGCATTTTTCGTTTTGAGGGACAGGCGACTGTCTTTAATCATAAAGGAGGGCCACATTATAGGGATTTATATCCTGAGCCACCTCCTCCAGGGATGGTTCCCTCGTGTGCCGAGGGAGGAGTATTAGGTATTCTTCCAGGAATAATTGGAGTCATTCAGGCAACCGAAACAGTAAAAATTCTTCTTGATATAGGTGAAACGTTGAGTGGGAGACTTCTTCTTTATGATTCACTAAGAATGTCTTTTAGAGAGATTAAATTAAGAAAAAACCCTGAGACCCCAGAAATTACCGAATTGATAGACTACGAAGAGTTCTGTGGTATTAATACGGCAGATGAAAATGAGGGTGAGTTAGAAATTGACGTGAATGAATTTAAGGGTATCGTAGAATCCTCAAATAATATTACAATATTAGATGTTAGAGAGCCCGGTGAATATGAAATATGTAGCCTGAAAGATTCAAGACTTATTCCTTTAGGTGATTTAACTTCCAGAGTTCATGAACTAGATACCGCTGACGATATCATCGTCTATTGTCATCATGGAATGAGAAGCTTGCAAGCTGCAAGAATCTTAAAAGGTATGGGGTACAAGAAAGTACGAAATTTAGCTGGTGGAATAGATGCTTGGGCAGCAAAATTTGATGACAAAATGCCTAGGTATTAAACTTGTTAATATAAGAATTCTGTTCTCCATATTGATTAGGCTCCGTTGATGAAAAATAAGAAGCCTCCCTACCTGATATAAATGCTTTCATAATAATAAGGATTAGATTTACAATCAGCGTTAGCAATAAAACAGTCGAATGAAAGGTAGAAATGTCTGATCCACCAATCACTTCGTGTATAAAGCTCATAACATATATGCCCAGAACTATAGGCACAAGCTCAATCAGTCCATTTATTCCCAAATCTTGTAATCTTTTAGCAGAAACAAAAAACGCAGCTCCATAATAAATCACGTTAATCAAGACTGGTATAAAAACAATAGATGAACCAAGACTAGAGAATAAAGATAAAATAATTATATAGGTACAAAAAAGGAAAATGTGAGAGCACCACCAATAACGCCGACTTATTCTTCCATTTAAAGAAAAGTAAATATATTTTAAAAAATCTAAATTAAGATAATTTGAAAAATTCATAAAAACTATTATACCCTCTTGGGCGAAAAGGGACTCGAACCCTTATGAACATAAGTTCAGCGGCTTTTGAGGCCGCCGCGTCTACCAATTCCGCCATTCGCCCAAATATTTTAAGTTAAATTATTTTTTCTTTGATTTTATACCAATAAATAGCATTAATTACAAGGGAATGGGTGATTATTCCTTTATTGATAAAGTTTTTCAAATCCGACCAATCCACTAGCCTAACCTTAGTATGTTCGCTACCGAAATTTTCTGGCTCAGATACTTTCTCGACATTGTTAGCTAAGAATGTATGGCACTTATTGTTTAAAATTGCGGGATTGGGGTCGACAATCCCAAGCTTTGACCATTCTTGAGATATAAATCCAGTTTCCTCTAAAAGTTCTCTTTGTGCAGATTTAAGAGGTTGCTCATTGGGATTAACCATACCTCCAGGTAACTCCAAAGTAATAGAATCAGTTCCCGGTCTATACTGTTCGACAAACACAACTTTATTATCATCTGTCAAAGGAAATATATTAATCCAATCAGGAGAATCAAGAATATAAAAGGAGTATTTTTTCTTCTGCGAATCCTCATATGGAGATTGCATTTCATATTCAAATAAGTCAAAAATTTTCAAATTTTTTAATAACTTCTTATTTCGTATTTCCCATTTCTTCATACAAGTTTGAATATTAACCGAAGGCTTGAGGAATTAAAAATCTTGAAGATAAAAAATTATGAAAATGTTACTATTATTTTTGTTGGAGAGTTGGCCGAGTGGCCGAAGGCGCACGCTTGGAAAGCGTGTAGAGGATCAAACCTCTCGTGGGTTCGAATCCCACACTCTCCGTAGAAGAATTAAGTCGGCTGGTCATTTTTGATAGTAGACCTTTGCGAACTCCGCCAGGACAGAAATGTAGCAACGGTAGCAAGTAGGTCTGGGTATCTTGATTGATTAGCCGGCCGTAAAGTTAAAGTATGTCACATTTAGTTTTATCACGAAAATATAGACCTAAGACTTTTAATGAAGTTCTAGGTCAAAATAACGCCTTAACTATTTTAAAGGGATTTATCGAAAAAGACTCTTTACCTCATGCCTTAATATTCTGTGGCTCAAGAGGCGTTGGAAAAACATCAATGGCAAGAATTTTAGCAAAAACCATCAACTGTGATGAGTTGTTAAACACGGGAAAATGTTCAAATGATAATTCTTGCTCTTGTAGAGAAATCGATGAAAATAAATCAATTGATGTAATTGAAATTGATGCGGCATCAAATAATGGAGTTGATCAAATCAGGGAGATTATTGATAGCTCTAATTATTCTTCAATTAAATGTAAATACAAAGTATTCATTATTGACGAAGCCCATATGCTCTCAAAGGCTGCTTTTAATGCTTTATTAAAAACACTTGAAGAGCCAAATAAAAATACAATTTTTATTCTTGCAACAACCGAAATTGAGAAAGTACCTCTTACTATAATATCAAGATGTCAAACAATTAATTTTAAAAACATAAAAAAAGAAGAAATTAAGGGACATTTAGAAGAAATTTCTAAAAACGAAGGAATCTCAATTGACAATGAATCAATAAGGATGATTATTGATGAGAGTAAGGGTTCAGCAAGAGATGCCTTAGGGTTTCTTGAATTGCTTTCGAGTTCTCTCAACAAAGCTATCAAGATAAATGATGCCTCAATTCTTTTAGGAAAGACTCCAACGCAGATTCTGTCAAATATTACCAAAAACATACTTGTAGCAGATACCAACAAAGTTTTAGATGAATATAATAATATTTATGAAAGTGGTTACGATTCAAAAAAGTTTATCAGCTCTCTAATGAATTATTTTAGGACCATGATCTATTACAAATTAGACTTAGACAATACGGTTGATGATATTGAGGTTCTAAGTGACGACGAAATCGCAAACATAAAAAAGTATGATCTGCAAATACTTGAAACTCTATTTGATGAGCTTATTAAGCTATATGATATATCTTCAAAATCAGAAAATATTAGATTTTTTATAGAATCTAATTTAATTAAGTTATGTATTATTTCGGACTATCTCAATTTCGACTTAATACTTGACAAAGATGATAGCCTGGAGAGAAATAACGGTATCGAGACTTCGAGAGAGCCTAGCATAAAGGCAGAAACTAAAAAAAAAAAATTAAATCCTAATGTCCATAATGATTCAGAGGAAAATGGTAGTAGAAAATTAATTAGTGATGTACCTAGCGATAATCATGACTTAGCGACCAAAAAACCTAACAAAAACTCACAAGAAGGAAGAGGTGATAACGAATTTAAATTTAGGGAAAAAAAAGATAAACTATTAGAGTCTCAATCCGTAAAGAATCTGTTTGATACTTTTGATTGTAGAATATTAGATGTAGAAAGAGAAGATTAATTATGAAATTACCCGGCAACATGAACATGAAGAACATGATGAAACAGGCTGAAAAAATGAAGCTTGAAATGGACAAACTGCAAGAAGAAGCCGGAAACACATTAGTCGAGTCGAGTTCGGGTGGTGGAATGGTAAAAGTAACAGCAAAATCAAAGGGTGAAATAACTTCAATTGTCGTAGAAGACGAAATATTGAAGTCTGGGGACAGAGAAATGATTCAAGATCTAATACAAGCCGCAATAAATGAAGTTTTAGACAAGGGCAGAGAAAACATTAAAGAAGAAATGTCTAAAGCCGCATCATCAATGGGGATACCACCAGGTTTCCTTTAAAAATGAAAAAAAATTATCTTGCCAATGAAATTACACGATTAATTGATTCCTTATCTAAGCTACCCGGAATTGGGAGCGTGACCGCATCTAGACTCGCTCTCCATTTAATGAAACAACCTGCACAGCTAAGTGTGGAAATAGCAAAATCTATGGTGGAGGCTAGAAGAAACGTTAAAACTTGCGAAACTTGTAATGATTTTGTTTTTGATAATGATTGCAGTTGCCGTGATGAATCAAGAGACAGTACAATCCTGTGCGTAGTCGAAAACACGATAGATTTAATTTCCATAGAAAGAAGTCAAGAATACAGTGGTCAATATCATGTTCTTCAAGGGCTACTCTCAATTTCTCAGGGGATTAACCCGGAAGATTTAGGAATCAATAAACTTATCAGAAGAGTCAAGAAGGAGAATTTTGAGGAAATAATTTTGGCGACAGACCCCACAAGCGACGGAGAGTTCACCGCCCAATTTATCCACGAAAAAATTAAAGATTATTGCAATTTAGTAACACGAATAGCAATTGGTGTTCCGATTGGTTCTGAAGTTGATTATATAGACAAAAACACGCTAGCAAAATCACTATTAGATAGAAGGAAAGTACCATAAAAAGTCCTAATTCTCCTTGACTTTAAAGTTATATTACTTATATTTCTTTGGTACTTTCATAAATAAGTGGGGGGGTTTTCATTGAAAATCTTAGTTATTGTAAGACAAACTCCGGATACCGAAGCAAAAATTCAAGCTAATGCCGACAACAATGGTATTGAGACATCAAGTATCAAATGGATTCTCAATCCATTTGATGAGTTTGCTGTTGAAGAAGCTGTAAAAATCAAGGAGAGCTCAGATGCGGAAGTAGTAATGCTTACCGTTGGTCCCGAACGATCTGTCGAAGTACTAAGAACCGCTTTGGCCATGGGAGGTGACTCCTCGATTCACATAAAAGATGAGAACTTCGGGGATATGGATTCTTATGCTCTTGCAAAAGTTATCGCATCAAAAATTAAAAGTATTGGCGATGTTGACTTAATATTGACCGGAAAAAAATGGATTGATGAAGAATCTGGTCAAGTTGCGATCCAAGTCGCAGAAGAACTTGGTATTCCTCAAGCTACACTTGCTACCAAAGTAGACGTAAATGAGGCCAGTAAGTCTGTAAAGGTTCAATCGGAAATTGAAGGTGGTCAGCGAATTGTTGAATTAACTTTCCCCGCTATGATAAGTTGCGAGAGAGGCCTTAATGAGCCAAGATACGCTTCGTTACCAGGAATTATGAAGGCGAAGAAAAAACCTCTTGAAGAAGTCCTGATAGATTCAATTGATATTGATGAACTTGGTCTTACTAAAGAAGGTCTAGGCAGTGAAGGTTCAAGAATTAAAGTTGATAGTATTGAGATTCCTGTAATCAAAAGAAGCCTTAAAATACTTAAGGGTGGAAAATCTGATATGGTGCAGGCCGACGAAGTGCAAAAAGCATCCGATGATCTTGTAAAGCTTCTACGAGAAGAAGCTAAAATTATCTAAGGAGAAGAGAATGAGTGAAATTTGGGTATTAGTAGATACAAGTCAAGGAAAAATTAGAAATGTTACTTATGAAGTTTTGACCGCTGCCAGAAAGCTGAAAGAAAAAAATGGCGCTACGGTAGCTGCAGTATATATCGGAGATAGTGCGGGTTCTATTGAAGGAGACCTTGGCAAATACGGTGCTGAAAAAGTTTACAAGATTGAAAATCCCGCCCTTAAGGAATTCAATCCTTCAGCGTACGCCCATGCATTATCTGAAATAATTAAAAGCCATACTCCTGAAATAATCTTAGCTGGCAATACTCTACAGAATCAAGATTTCATTCCACGGGTTGCATCAAAAACATCCGCTGGCTTAACTCTTGATGCTATCGATATTGATTTAAGCTCTTCTTCGACTTTGCAAGTAAAAAGATACAGATATTCAGGCAAGTCAATATCTACGATTAGTTATCATGATGTAAAACCAATGATAGCAACCGTAAGGCCTAATGCATTTAAACCAGTTGAGAACGAGGTAAGTCCCGAGGTTGTTAGCGAAAGTCCCGATATTCCCTCACAAGACAATATCAAAGTCTTGGAAACAAAGATTACTCCTAAAGAAAGACCAGAATTAACTGAGGCTGATAAAATCATTTCTGGAGGAAGAGGAGTAGCAAGTAGTGAGAATTTTAAATTAATTTTCGATATAGCTGATAGTATCGGTGCTGCTGCAGGTGCTTCAAGAGCAGCTGTGGATTCTGGGTTTGTACCCTACGAAATGCAAGTAGGGCAAACGGGTAAAGTCGTATCTCCTAACTTATATATTGCTATAGGTATTTCTGGCTCTGTTCAACACTACGCAGGAATGGGTTCATCAAAAGTAATCGTTGCTATCAATAAAGATCCTGACGCACCAATTTTTCAAAAATGTGATTATGGAATTTGTGGTGACTTGTTCGAAGTTATCCCCGCATTGACAGAAGAGTTTAAAAAACTTTCTTAAACAAATCTAAGCGTATAATACATAACAGGTAAGCTATATTTTATTTAATATCAATCAACTTGATTTTATAATCTAAATTACGAAATATTTTTCTCGTCACCGAATTAAAATAGGCAGATTTGTCGGTAACAAATATTCTCCTCCGTTTTTTAGTCTTGCTAAATTCATTAGGATGTTTCAATTTAAGGTAGTCATACAAAGATTTAGAAATTTCTTGCGCTGAATCAATGAGAATTACATTTGGACCAAGATAATCTTGTATATCTTTTTTTATCAATGGATAGTGAGTACACCCCAATATTAATGCGTCTATGGCATTACGTCTGAAGACAGCCAAATTGTCTTCAATTATTAGTTTCGAATAATTTTTCTTTAAGAGGCCTTGCTCAATCAGGGGAACAAAAATGGGGCATGCTTTTGCTATTGTTTTGATTGATTTATCAATCCTTCGTATATTGTTTTCATATGTTTTACTTTCAATCGTTGATGCAGTACCGATAATTCCTATTCGTTTGGCTCCTAATTTCGATGACGCCAGTACGCCCGATGATAAAACATCAAAAATTGGGAGATTAAATTTCTTTTTTAACAAAGACGTTGAATAGGATGAAGCAGTATTGCATGCCACAACAATAATCTTGCAACCCAACGATCGCAAAAATCTTACATTACGTTCAGAATATTGATCAACCGTTTTTTTTGATTTTATTCCATAGGGTAGTCTTGCAGTATCACCAAGATAAAACAATTCAAAAGATGGGAGTTTTTTAGAAATCTCTTTAAATACAGTTAGTCCACCAATTCCTGAATCAAAAATCCCTATTTTCATTACTATATTATATTGTAAGATTAACTCGTGGGAAATTTAAATTTAGTAGAACCTATATCCGCTTATCACAAAGACTGTCCAGAGTGTGGGAGTGTGCTTTTTCCTGTCTCATCAGAAACACGAGACAAGCTAGATCCTGACAGTAGCAAACTGCATTCCGAGGACAAGAAGGCCGATAAAGAATGTCATTGTTGTGGTAAAAAATTCATGGTTCTTTTTGGGTGTTAAAATGCCATATATAAATGTAAAAGTAGCAGGGAAATTAAGTCAGAAACAAAGAAAAGAGATAGTAAAAGATATTACTAATACTATGCTTAAAGTTGCGGGGAAACCCGCCTCATCAACATACGTTCAAATAGACGAGATTCCCCGAAATCAATGGGGTGTTGGTGGAAAAATGCTTTCAGAAAAATAATCTTCTGATTGTAAACCTATTCAGGGCTATATGCTTTTTCGCCATGCTCTGATAAGTCTAAGCCACTTTCTTCTTCCTCACCGCTGACCCTAATAGGAACAATGCTTTTAGCAACTAATATGATTACCGCAGTAATAACAATTGTATAGATGCCAACAACAGCAATTCCAACGAATTGTTCATACCATCCTGCATAACCAAAGAATGCTATAGAGAGAACTCCAATCATTCCTCCTACACCATGCACAGCAAAAACATCCAATGAATCATCTATATTAAATTGATTCTTAACTACTGAGCACATTTCTTGACAAACAATTCCAACAAAAGCACCAATCAAAATGGCTTCCATTGGTGAAACAGAACCAGAAGCAGGTGTTATCGTTGCCAGACCGGCTATTGTACCAGTTGCCAAACCTACTAGTGATGCCTTTCCATGTTTGAAATATTCATATCCGGCCCATGATAAAGAAGCTGCAGCAGCAGATAGGTGAGTAACTAAAAGAGTCATTCCTGCACTACCATTTGCGGCTAACTGAGAGCCAGCATTAAAGCCAAACCATCCAACCCAAAGCAGACATGTTCCAATCATAACGTATGATGGATTATGTGGGGGGTTGTTCTGATCTTTTCTAGAACCTAGAAAATATGCAATAACTAAAGCAGCCAGACCAGCTGTTTGGTGAACTACTAGACCTCCAGCTAAATCAACTGTACCGAGGTCAAGTAAAAATCCTCCTGTTCCCCAAACCCAATGAGTCACAGGGGCATAACATAAAAGCATCCATAAGCTTGAAAAAATTAGAACAAATGAGAATCTAATTCTTTCTACAAATGCACCAATAATCAAAGCTGGTGTAATGACAGCAAAGGTCATTTGAAAACCAGAAAATACGGTTTCCGGTATTGTGCCAGCCATACTATCAGGACCTACACCATTTAAAAATAATTTAGAAAGACCGCCCCAATATGGAGTCATGTCTGCACCATCTCCAAATGCAATTGAATACCCAGCAATAACCCAAAGTACAGACATAAGACAAGCTACTGCTATACAATGCATTAAAACTGAAAGCACGTTCTTAGATCTAACAAGTCCGCCATAAAACAAAGCCAAACCAGGCAAAGTCATAAGAAGAACAAGGGCTGTTGATGTTAAGATCCAAGAAGTATCACCGCTGTTAAGCTCATCAGCGAAAGCGCTGGTGGGTAGCATTAACAGGATAAAAACTAAAATTTTGGTAAAAAACTTCATGTAGATTTACCTCCTTGTATACGTATAGGAGGCAATTTTCATGCCAAATATATACACGATAAGCCCTATCCCGTTAGGAAGGGCTTATATTGAGCAAGAACTATGGCAATAAAAATGATTCCCTGTTTTTTGTTGTATCCTGTATTATATGGAGTCCCAACCTAAGAATCTCTATGAAATGCTGAGAAACTCAGCAGAAAGATATGGGCAAGATACCGCCCTTACTGAGATTAAAAAGGGCAAGCTTGTAAGTATAAGTTTTAGCTCTCTTCATTCGAAAGCTCTATATAGAGCTAAAATGTTATTAGAATCCGGCATAAAACCAAAATCTAATGTTGCTATATCGGGTCCCAATTCAATTGACTGGGTTATCGGATTCTTCTCGATAATCTATGCCAATTGCACAGTTGTACCAATAGACCCAAAATTGAACAAGCAAGCAGTTGAATTTATTCTCCAATTTACAAATGCATCCTTGATTAAAAATATACCAATCACAGAAACCTCCGAGGAGCTTCCTTCTCCACTAATTGATGAAGACTCCATTGCAGAGATTCTTTTTACGTCTGGAACAACTGGGGACCCAAAAGGTGTCATGCTCTCGCATAAAAATTTGATTTCAAATTTACGTGACATTAATCAAGTTATTCCTTTTTATAATCGGGATACTATTTATAAATCTTTTTCTATACTTCCTTTGCATCATGTGTATGAACTAACTGGGGGGCTCTTAAACAGCATTTACAATGGGAACATGGTACATTTTTGCTCCAAGATAGATTTAGCAACAATGTCAAAAGAAATGAAAATGACTTTGCCTTCTATATGGCCAGTTGTCCCTTTGATACTTGAGAAGATATTTAAAGGTATAAAAAAAAATTTAGAGGAATCAACAATAAAGAGAACATTGTTTCGTATAACTCCAAAACTTTTTGGAATCTTAGTCAAACGCAAGCTCGGCTTAGATAAAGTAAAATTTATTTTATGCGGTGGAGCAGCACTAAACGAAGAGATAGAAAGATTTCTGGATAGAATTGGAATCACAATAGTTCAAGGATACGGCCTTTCCGAGGCATCTCCTCTCATTTCCGTTAACCCTCCAACTAAAACTAAGTTTGGGTCAGTAGGAAAAATTATAGAATCTTGCAACATAGAACTGAGGGATAAAAACGAAGAAGGGCACGGAATAATTTTTGCAAAGGGTCCGAATATATTTTTAGGGTATTACAAAAATCCTGAATCGACCAATGATGTTTTAAAAGATGGTTGGCTTGATACCGGGGACATAGGATATCTTGACGATGAGGACTATCTTTATATTACTGGCAGAGAAAAATTTGTTATTGTGAATAAAGGGGGGAAAAATATTTATCCGGAAGAGATTGAAGAGCGTCTAAAGACGTCAAGCTTGGTTAAAGACTCAGTAGTTTTTAGTAAAGATGATCAAAATATAATTGCAATAATTCAGCCAGAAGAACTAGCAATCGAAGGTAAGCATTTAGATGAAATAAAAAAAATGGTTTACAATCACGTATTAGACATTAACAAGCAACTAGAATCGTACAAAAGGGTCAGCAAAGTTTACATAACTGAAAATGATTTTGAAAAAACATCAACTCAGAAGATAAAAAGAGACTTCTTAAAAAATTTAGATATCAACGATTACACATTAGCCAACTAAATGTAATCGCCTAAACTTTAAATTCTTCTCTTCTTTAAACTCGTCTTTAAGTTTCCTCGGCTTTAGCAATAATTCTTTATCAATCATCTTATAGGGAATCTCAATAATATTTGTTTTAGATTGCAATATACCACCGGGCAATTGGTAGACTGAGTCATCTATCTTGTTGAAATAAAGATCGAAAGCCTTTCCTTTAAATGAATAAATTGGCGGAATTATGCTGGAATCGACTGATCTTTCTCTGCACAAAATTAATGACAACAAATCGCATACTTGAAGGAATTTGAGTTCGATTTTAAACTCGTCCGTATTAATTGATGGTCTCTTCTGTTTTAAAAAGATAGTGCTAAGCATATGTTCACGTTCTTTGTTAAACGAGCTTTCAGAGATATCTCTCCTGGAAGAAGATTGATCAAAGAGGGCTTTGAAATGTTCAGCAATTAAGAGAGATGAGTAAGGGATAATAGCATTGGAAATACTTTTAAGCCACAGCTCTTCTTGCAGAGACTGTTTCATGTTTTGAAAAGTATATACTTGGTTGGTATCTGATATTTTTGGAGTTGTATCATATTCAATCCACCCACAGTCATGATTGCGTATAGCATATTCGAGCTCCGTCTTATTCTTTAAACCATAGGTAATTTCATCGCTAAAAAGAAGGAAAATATCAAGTGCTGCTCTTGCATGGTCATGCTGTTTAACGAAACACAGGCTATCGTTATATTCTCTAGTTATCAATCATTACTCCTTTTTTTCTGAATGCTCTTGAATTCTTATTATAATCAAGATAACTTATTTCTGTGGCTAGAGTAGGAATAATTTGTGGTAGCGATTCAGATTTAGAGAAAGCCTCTGATGCATGTAAGATTCTTGACGAATTAGGCGTTCCTTATGACCTAAGAATTGCTTCGGCTCATAGAACTCCAGAACTTTTAGAAGAGTACATGAGCACAGCTGAGGAAAGAGGAGTTGAAGTAATAATAGCTGCTGCTGGTTGGGCTGCTCATTTACCGGGAGTAGTAGCGTCCTATACAACTTTACCGGTAATCGGTATACCAATAGATTCTTCTTGTCTTAATGGGATGGACTCGCTTCTTTCCATAGTTCAAATGCCTCCTGGAATACCTGTCGCCACAATGTCTATAGGAAAAGGCGGGGCAAGGAATGCTGGAATTTATGCAGCATCGATTCTTGCAATTAAATATCCTGAAATAAAAGGATCCTTAAATAACTTTAGACAAAGCTTAAAAGATAAAGTTAAAAAAGCTGCCGAGAAACATAACAAATAAGTTGGAATTAATAAATACCAATCAGGTTGACTATTGTTCACTTTCTAATTCCATTAAAAATGGAAAAACTATTTGCTATCCTACAGAAACACTATATGGCTTAGGTTGTGTAATCGATAACGATGAAGCCATTGGTAAATTATATAAAATTAAATCAAGAGAAAAGGAAAAAAGATTCTCCATATTATTCAAAGATCTTAATATGGTCGAAGAGTTTTGCGGTTTAAATACTACGGAAAGAGATTTGATTGAAAATTTTATGCCAGGACCTCTTTCAATGTTATTAAAAATTAAGAATGATAATTCCATTAGAGGTAGCTTGGTTGGTTTGAATAATAAAATTAACTGTAGAGTGTCTTCTCATCCTTTCGTGATTAAACTTTTTGAGTTTTTAGATGTTCCTATAATATCTACAAGTGCCAATATTAGTGGAAAAGAAAATATTTTTTCTTTCAAAACCATATATAATACTTTCCATAATCTCGTGGATATTATTATTGATGGTGGGGATATTGAGGAATCCGCGGGTTCCACGATTATTGAAATAAATAAAGATGATATGAAACTCATAAGAGAAGGCGATATTAAAGAGAAAGAGATAACGGTTTTCCTTAATGGCAGAAATTAAATCTTTTAGAGCACTAAGGTACAATCAAAAGGTAGTTACAAATCTGAGCAATGTAATTGCCCCTCCTTATGATGTAATAAGCAAGGACCAGCAAGAAGAACTTTATTCACTAGACGAGCATAATATAATCAAGATTGATTTAAACAAGGCTCCCGGGGACGATAAATACAAGATTGCGAAAGAAGCTTTTGAAGATTGGCAAGAAAGAGAAATCTTAATAGAAGACGAAGAAGATAGCTTATATCCATACTATCAAAAATTTACCTACAAAGGAAAAGAACATGAACGAATTGGATTAATTGGGCTTGTTAGACTCCACGAATTTGTAGATAAGATTATTTTGCCACATGAAGAAACATTCAGTGGTCCTAAAGCAGATAGATTAAAACTAATGAAAGCATGTAATGCTAATCTGAGTCCTATATTTGGTGTTTATAATGATCCCAATTTAAAGATTCATCACATAATAAGTGACTTCATAAATTCGAACAAACCAATTATTGAAGCTAGGTCCTTAGATGAAATAATCAATAAAGTCTGGAAAATATCAGATAAAGATTTAATTAATAAGATTCAAGATGCCTTCAGTGATAAGCAAATTCTTATTGCTGATGGTCATCACAGATATGAAACTTCATTAAATTTAAAGAGAGGACAAGAAACGGCAAAAAATTCCTATGCAATGTTCTACTTGTCTGGATCTAATCAAGAAGGATTATTAATCAATCCTACACATAGAGTGCTAAACGATGTTCAGAATATAGACAAAATAATTTCGTCAATAAAATCAAATTTTCTAACTAAATCTTTGGAGCATATCAAGGAAGATGAGCTTCTTTCGGACGAGTTTTTTGTTGTATCGGAAAGCAAGAATCTCTACAAATGCAAAATCATGGATGAAGATAAAGAAAAATTTTATGGCATGAGTGTTTATGCGGTTCAAAATAAAATCATCGATGTATTTGATGACATATATTCGGATATTGCCTTCTTTAAGGGCATTGATGATGCTAAGCCTTCAATGATTCATAACTCAATTGGCTTAATACTACCCAAATTTGTTCCAGAAGATATTATGAGGATAGTTCTGGACAACAAGAAAATGCCTCAAAAATCCACTTACTTTTATCCTAAAGTTGCGACAGGATTATTGTTTAATAAATTATATTAATTTTTTAATTCATTTATAATTCAATCAGATGAATAAAGACAACATAAGAAATTTTTGCATTATAGCTCATATAGATCATGGAAAGTCGACACTGGCCGACAGGATACTAGAAATTACCAAATCAGTAACAAAAAGAGATATGACTAATCAATTCTTGGACAATATGGACATAGAAAGAGAAAGGGGCATCACTATAAAATCTCAGTCCGTAAGAATTAATTACTTGTTAGATAATAAAAACTATATTTTTAATCTAATTGACACTCCTGGTCATGTAGATTTTAGCTATGAAGTTTCAAGAAGCTTAATGGCATGCGAAGGAGTATTGCTTGTAGTAGATGCAACACAGGGTGTTGAGGCTCAAACCTTAGCCCATGCTTTTCTTGCAGCCGATATGGGCTTAGAGATAATTCCTGTAATAAATAAAATAGATCTTCCTGCATCTGATCCGGAAAGAGCTTGTAAGGAAATAGAAAGCTCAATAGGAATTGACTGCAGTAATGCAATTCTTGTAAGCGCAAAAACTGGTGAAGGTGTTGGAGATATGCTTAAGGAGGTAATTAAAAGAATACCTCCACCAAGAAAGACGGAAGTTGATAGCCTGAGAGCACTAATAATAGATAGTTGGTTTGATTCTTATTTGGGAGTCGTCCTTCTTGTTAGGATATTTGATAATGAAATTAAAGTGGGAGAGAAGATTAGGTTAATTTCTACCGACAGAGATTACGAGGTTAGAAACTTAGGAATCTTTAATCCCAAACCAACGAATGTTCCTAAATTGAGTTCAGGAGAAGTTGGCTTTATTACTGCATCAATAAAACAAATAAGTGATGCTAAAGTAGGGGACACAATTACACTTACCAGTAAAGCTGCCAATACTGCCCTCAAGGGCTTTAAGGACATAAAGCCTATGGTTTTTTGTGGACTATATCCTATTGACCCTAATTTTTATGAACAACTAAAAGAATCTCTTGAAAAAATTAGTCTTAATGATTCTTCCATAAAATATGAGCCTGAGACTTCTGCCGCATTAGGTTTCGGCTTTAGGTGTGGATTTTTGGGGTTACTGCATATGGAAATAATAAAAGAAAGATTAGAAAGAGAATTCAATCTGGCTTTGATTGCAACGTCGCCAACAGTGGTTTACGAAGTGCTTAAAACAAATAAAGAAAGAATAATCGTGGACAATCCTAGTTTGCTTCCCGATAGAAGTAATATTGAATCTATTATTGAACCTTTTGTTGATATCAGCCTACATACGCCAAAGAAGTTTTTAGGTGGTCTTCTTGAGTTGTGTGAATCAAGAAGAGGGGTTCAGAAAAATATAACTTTTATATCTGAAGAAAGATTAATTTTAGAATACGAGTTGCCTTTGTCTGAAATGATTTATGATTTTTACAACAAAGTTAAATCGATTACAAAGGGATATTGCTCCATGGATTACGAACCAAGCAAATCAAGAGAGTCCGACTTAATAAAGCTCGATATATTAATAAATGGGGAAATCGTTGACGCATTGTCTTTAATAATGCACAGAAAGAATTCCTACTACAGAGGAAGAGACCTCACTGAAAAATTAAAAGAAATAATACCACGACAACAATTTGAAGTAGCTATTCAAGCTGCTATAGGCTCGAAAATTATTGCTAGAGAAACTGTAAAGGCATTTCGTAAAGATGTTACTGCCAAATTGTATGGTGGAGACGTAACGAGAAAGAACAAACTCTTAGATAAACAGAAAGCTGGAAAGAAAAGAATGAAAAATGTTGGCAGTGTCGAGATACCTCAAGAAGCATTTATGGCTGTACTGTCATCTAAAGAATAAATATATCTAATCTTTTTCTTTTGGGGTCATCATAGCAGTAATTGCTAAAGTTGCAGCACTTGTAGCATCAGGATTTGTAATGACATTTATCAACGAAGGCAAATCGGAGTTGCATGCTCTTTCTATAGCTGGTGATAACTCATCTGCTTCGGTCACCATTTCTCCATATCCTCCCATCGCTTTTACAATTTCATGGTAATTAATAAATGGAAGCTCGTGTCCCGCTGGAGTATTATCTCTACCGTAGTTGAGCCAGTGCTGATGTTTTGTCATTCCCCAAGACTGATCATTGCAAACTATAGATACAAAAGGTATTTTGTGCTTAACGGCGGTTTCAAATTCCATGAGATTCATCCCTATGGCTCCATCGCCACTAATTAGTGCGACTTGTCGTTCTGGGAAAGCGACCTTGCTGCCTATAGCGAAAGGTACCCCTACTCCCATACACCCCAGTGGTCCTCCCTTTACATAGAGGCCTCCTTTAGATACTTGGTAAACGGAATCAGTCCAAGCCTGAGTGTCGCCCCCATCAATGCAAAGCATTGCGTCTTCACCTAAAACATCTTCTATAGATTTAACGACTCTAAGAACATGTAGAGGTTTCGTGTCACTATTTTTCAGCTTTGTTATAGCTTTCCATTCAGCATCCTTCCATTTTATACAAGTATTCATCCATTCCGAGAAAGCATCTTTGACGATAGGCTCATGAGCCAATCTATCGTTAACCTTAATTAAAGCTTTATTAATATCAGAAATGATAGGAAGATGGGCTGGTATGTTTCGCCCTATTTCTTCCGACTCGATATCTACTTGTACGATTTTTGCGCTTGGATTGAATGTTCTACCCCAACCTATATATAAACTTAATCTAACCCCCAGTAATATAATTAGATCTGCTTCAGAAGTAATTTTTTTAAAACCATTTAAGGCTGAAGGGCTAGCTTGTCCTAAACAATTTTTGTGTTTATCTGACACTACTCCTCGACCAAAATTAAGGGTAAATGTTGGTACATCGAGTTGGTTAACAAATTCCTCTAGCATATCAGAAGCTCCAGAATACCAAGAACCACTTCCAGCTATGACAACTGGCCTAGAGGATTCCCTAATCATTTCTAGGAATCTCTGTACGTCTACATCACTAATCTCAGGATTTGAGGGGATTGCCGATTGAGACCTATCAAGCTCTTTACTATCAATTTTCTCATAAAGAACTTCATGAGGAAATCCTAAATAAACAGGTCCCGGTCTTCCAGAACGAGCCATCTTGTAAGCATGGGCTGTATATTCGGCTAATCTTTTAGTGTCATAAACAGTCTTGGCCCATTTAGTTATAGGGCGGACCATTGATTCTTGATCTATATCCTGCAGAGGCAATCTGTCTATTTCTTCAATGCCCGCTTTTCCAGATAAGAATATACAAGGAGAGTTTGATAAGAATGCTCCAGACATTCCAGTCATTGCATTTGTTAATCCTGGTCCTGCGGTAACCAAACAAACACCTGGGGATTTGGTCACTCTTCCGTATGCATCTGCAGCCATCGATGCGCCTTGCTCGTGGTGAGTATCGATTAATCTTATACCCATCTCTCTGCAAGCATTGTAAATCGGATTAACATGGCCTCCTGCCAATGTAAAAATATCCCTGACGCCCAAATCCCGTAAGGTATTTACAATTGCAAACCCACCATCAATTTTATTATTCATATGCTTTAACTCAATTAACAGTATAATATAAATTACATACAAAAAAATTACTTAAGGGGGTAACAAGAAGATGACAGAGGAAGAAAAGAGTAAGCCTGAAGAAGGTTCTACTAGAGAAGAAGCCAAAGAGCCGACTCCTGAGGATGCACTTAACGCTATAAGGGCATCTATAGCAAATGCATTTAATTTAGGGCTACAAAGTCAGCCGAAACAACCAACTGATACAACGGCAGATTTAATTAAGGGGCTTCAAGAAATCATAAGTGGCCAACTTAAACAAGCATATGGGGACGATGTATCAGAAGATTTTATAAGGGCTAATGCAGAATTTTTTGTTCAGATAGCAGCCGTAGGATACATAATTCCTCGAATTTGTGCTCATGATAAGGATTTTCAAGCTAGACTTTTTCAGTTAATAGAAGACAGAGTCTTGGAAACCCAAAAACAAGCTGCAGAAAAAGGTCAAGGCGAACAAGGCACGATTATCCACGAAGATAAAAAGATTATAGTTTAATAATGCCAAAGGAAATTTAATGAAAAAAATTCTGGGGGGGAAAGACAAGGTAAGAGTTGGTGCCGCACAGGCTTCCCCTTTTTTCTTCGATAAAGACAAAACTCTCTCAAAGGCTTGTGATTTAATAAAAGAGGCAGCCGAACTCGAATGTAACATTGTTAGTTTTCCAGAAGTTTTTATATCCGGCTATCCCGCCTTCTTTACGTTAGGTTACGATTCAAATCCAAAGGTATGGACGGAGTATTTGATTGCACTACAGCGAAGTTCTTTGGTAATTACCGGAGAAGAAGTAGACGTCCTAAAAAGAACGGCCAAGGATAATAATATTATAGTCGTAATGGGAATAAACGAACTAGATGCTACTCCGGGCTCACAAACTATCTTCAACTCTCTTCTTTTTATCGATAATCACGGAGAGTTACTTGGTTCTCATAGAAAACTTGTTCCAACATATAACGAAAGAATTTACTGGGGTAACGGAGACGGATCGGATTTGCAAGTCTATGACACCGAATACGGAAGGATTAGTGGTTTAATTTGTTGGGAAAACCATATGACATCTATTAGATCTTATTTAATGACAAAAGGTTTTGAAATTCATATATGTGTATGGCCTGGAAATTGGAAAAGAGGTGAGGATAAATTGCTTGATGCCGATACAAGTATGGAGAACAACTCTTGTAATATCCAACCATTTTGCAAAGTTAATTCGTTCGAGTCTGGAGCATTTACTCTTTCTGTAAGTGGGATTCTCACCAAGAACTCTTTTAAAGAGAGTTTAGAAAAATTTAGAGATAGTGAGCATATGAACTACGCTTGGTCTAAAGGAGGGTCTTTAATAACCAATCCCGCCGGTAGAGTTCTGAATGGCCCTTTGTTCGATGAGGAAGGAATAGTATATGCTGATTGTTACCCAGAACAAATAATGGCATCAAAAGCTATTTTTGATCATCTTGGTCATTATTCAAGACCTGATTTGATCAACGTTAATTATAATACAAGCGGGAACAAGTATAACGCCAACATGGATACAATTATTAATGATTTACTTGATAATAAAAAAAAGATTAAAGAAATCTCCGAAAAAAATGCTATAGACGAAAAGGTTTTAGAAGCGATAATTTCAGAGGTCGCCCTTATAAGTAAATGAGAACTCTCGTAACAGGAGCAACCGGTTATATCGGCCCTTTTCTTGTAAACAGACTCAAAGCAGATGGTCATCAAGTTAGTATCTTAGTCAGAAAACAAGATGATTTTGATAGATTAAGCTCGGAAGGGTTTAATTGTATTCTTGGAGATCTAACCAACAAGGAATCGCTAAAAGGGATATTGAACGATATAGAAGTTCTATTCCATCTAGCCAACATAGCTTCATGGTGGCTTCCAAGAAAACAGGATTATTATGACATCAACGTCACTGGAACAATTAATCTTCTAGAAGAAGCAGAAAATTCAAATTTAGAAAAAATAATTTATACCAGTAGCATCGCTGCGATAAGACAGCCAAAAGGTATTGTCGCCACAGAAGACTCGGTGCATCAGGGTGATTTTGAGAGTGACTACAGTAAATCGAAATATTTAGTGGAGAAAGAAATAGATAAGTATAAAAATCTTGGTTTACCGATTGTAACTTTAAATCCTGGTGTTGTTACTGGACCTCGTGATTTTAAAACATTTGGAAAAACTCTTATTGGAATTTCAAATGGAAAAATTAAATCTAAATTTTTTCCCGAATCCTATGTTCCATTAGTATACATAGATGACGTCATAGATATCTTGATAAGAGCTTTTGACATAGAACCTGGTAAGAAATATGTTGTTGTTGGAGAGAATATTAAAATTGGAGACATCTTTGACAAAGTTTGTGAGATTCGGGGCAAAGAAAGAATCAATAGAATTACGCCAAATATTTCTTTACGAATGTTGGCATATTTTTCAGAATTCATATCCTTTTTTACTAAGAAAAGACCCTTTCTAGCCATCGACGGATTAAAGGCTATAGAAATAGGAGCAATGGCTAGTGCACAAAAATCTATCGATGAATTAGGCTTCAAGTATCTTAACGCAGATCAAATTTTGACCAAGAGTATAGAGTGGTATAAAAAAAATAATTATATCAATGATTAAAGGTACTTAGATCCCTTTCTCAAAATTTCAGATTTGACATCTTTTTTATCATTATTTAAATTTGCGTTTCTATGGATAACGAAAAGTTTCTTGTTATAGCAGAAAAACCTAGTGTGGCAAAACTGATAGCCTCGGCACTAGGTGTCGGCAAAAAGAACGTGGCTAAAGGTCTTAATTGCTATGAAGATGAGAAATATGTTATCACCTCAGCATCAGGTCACTTGGTTGAATACGAAAAGCCAAAGGCAAAGTGGAAGTTTGAAGCTTTACCTTTGAATGGTCCAGGCAATCTAATACCTAAAGAAATACCTACAGTGAAATCAAAATTAAACTTTATAAAGAAGTTGCTAAAACGAAAGGACATATCTAGTGCAATTAATGCATGTGATGCTGGACGCGAGGGAGAATTAATTTTTAATCAAATAATAAATTATTTAAATGTTAACAAGCCTCTATATAGAGTTTGGCTTCAATCCATGACAAAAAAAGAAATTCAAAAAGAGTTTAGCAATCTTAGATCATCAGAAGAATACAAAGATCTTCATAGCGCTGCACTGGGACGAGCAATTGCAGATTGGAAGATAGGAATGAATGGAACAAGGGCGGTAACAGCATGGGCAAATATAGCTTATGGACTAAACTTTAGTAAACAGGCAGTAGGGAGAGTTAAAACCCCCACTTTAGCACTTGTTGTATCAAGAGATGAAGAAATAGAAAAATTCATTCCAGAAAAATACTCAGAGCTACATGCAACTTTTCAAACGTCTTCTGGTGAATATAATGGCACTTATATTGACCAAGAATTTAGCAACGAAGGCTTCAATGAAGAACAAAAGAGGATAAGAAAAAGTGATAGAATTTTTGGTATGGGCAAGGCAGAAAAGATTATTAGTTCTTGTTTAAATAAGAAAGGTGTCATATCGGAAAAATCTAAAGAAAATAGGCAATACTCGCCAGCCCTATTTGACTTAACCTCTTTACAGAGAGAGGCTAATAGTAGATTTGGATTTACAGCAAGCAATACATTAAAAATAGCCCAATCTTTGTATCAACCACTCTCCGGAGAAGGATATATAACTTATCCAAGGACCGACTCACGAAGATTACCAGATGATTACATACAAGAAATTGGCAAGCTCCTAAATAATCTTGGGGGGACAAAATATAAAAATTACTCAAAAACAATATTAGAAGAAAATCGCGTTAAAGCAGACAAAAGAATTTTTGATTCACAAGCTGTATCTGATCATTTCGCAATAATACCAACACTGAATATTCCTGATCTAAACAAGTTAAGAGAGCCGCAATTTAAAATATATGATCTAATCGTTAAAAGATTCCTTGGGATTTTCTATCCCCCTACAATCACTAGAGAAACCGTCAGGGATACGGTAATAGAGGGGAATTTGTTTAGGACAAGTGGAAAAATTTTAATCGATAAGGGCTGGAGGGAAGTTCTCGATAGTAATATCGAAGATAAAATATTAAACAAAATAGAAGAAAATGATGCAGTTGAAGCAATTAGAATAGACAAGATAGATAAGGATACTACACCTAAATCCAGATACACAGATTCAACATTGCTAAGAGGCATGGAGACGGCAGGAAAGGAAATAGAGGATGATGAACTAGCTCTAATTATGAAAAACAAAGGGATTGGCACTCCTGCAACCAGGGCCGTTATAATCGAAGATTTAATAGAAAGAGACAAGTACCTAATAAGAACTGAAGATGAAAATGGAAAAAAATGTATAGCATCTTCTATAAGAGGCAAGAAGCTTATAAAAGATTTAAAAATGCTAAAAATAGAGCAACTTACTTCGGCTAGCTTAACTGCTGAATGGGAGTCAAAACTAATAGAAATAGAAAAAAATAAATATTCTTATGAAGAGTTTATTCGTGAAATAGAAAACCTAAGAGATGAAATAATACAAAGAGCAAAAGATACAAGAGTTGACACGGATGAACATATAAGGCCTTTGGGGATAGATTGTCCTATTACAGGACTGCCTATGTATGAAACATTTAACCGATATACAACTGACAAACCTGAAGAATCAACAAATATAGGTAAAGTTTATTCCGGAAGACCAATTAGTCGAGATGAGGCAATAGAATTAATTAGGTCATATGATGGAAATGTAGGAACAATCAATCTAACTGGATTTGTTAATAGGTTTGGTCAGATTTTCGATGCACCATTACAGTTCACAAAAGACATACCAAGATGCAAGTTTCCCGAAGATTACTTTTCTGGAAGCAAAGAAGTAAATCTAGAAGAATTAGAACTTCTATGTGAATCTCCAATTGTGGAATCAAAAGTTTATTATGATGAAGATTTTTATTACTTTGGAAAAGCGGGGAAAAATAAAATTGCGAGAAGAATATTGTCTCCTTATTTGAACTCAGAAGATGAAGAAGAGAGAAAGAAAGATTCACTGCCAATAGATGAAGCAGAGAAACTTTTTAAAGATGGGAAGACATCAATCCTGCAATTTAAAAGCAAAAGAAAGAATGCGAGAATGCCTTTTTTTAAAGCAAAACTATATTTAGATTCAAAATTCAGCCCAAAGTGGGAAATGACTCAAAGAAAAACTAAGAAAACTAGGAAATCTCCCAAATCAGTTCAATAGACACATAGGGATGATATAATCTTCATATGTTCGAAAAAATTACCGACAAAATAACTAGTTCGTTTAAAAAACTTAGGGGACATAGTGTCCTAACTAACGAAAATATAGACGACGTGCTTAAAGAAATAAGACTCAGCCTATTAGAAGCTGATGTGAACTATAAAGTTGTAAAATCTTTAATCGACTCCATCAAGGAAGCTTCCATTGGACAAGAAGTTCTAAAGAGCGTATCACCAGGAGAGCAGTTCACAAAAATTTTTAATGATGAATTAGTTAAAATCTTGGGTTCTAAAACTGAACATTTAAATATAAAAGTATCACCACCCGCTGTAATAATGATGGTAGGGCTCCAAGGATCCGGTAAGACAACAACGGCAGCAAAATTATCTAAATATTTAAAAGAAAAAGAAAAACGAAATCCCTGTATGGTATCCGCAGATGTATACAGACCAGCTGCTATTGAACAACTTAAGATTTTATCAAATCAGGTGAATGCGGGTTTTATCGAGAATTCATCGGATGATGTAGTTCAAATTTGCAAAGATGCTTTTGAATCGGCTTACAATAAAGGTTACGACGTTTTAATTATTGATACTGCTGGTCGGCTTCAAATCGATGACGAAATGATTCAAGAGCTCAAATCTATAAAATCCAAAGTATCAGTTCACGAAACTCTCTTAATTATAGACTCAATGCTTGGACAAGAAGCTGTCAACGTTGCTAAAACTTTCAATGACGAAGTAGGTATTGATGGTATTGCATTAACCAAACTAGATGGTGATGCTAGAGGTGGTGCAGCATTATCGGCAAAATTTATAACTGGCAAACCGATAAAATTGTATGGCTCAGGGGAAAAGATGGATATGCTTGATATTTTTCATCCTGATAGAATGGCATCAAGAATATTGGGGATGGGGGATGTCGTCTCCCTTGTTGAAAAAACATCCGCTACTATGGATGAAAAACAAGCGGAAGAGCTTTCCGATAAGATTGAAAAAAATGATTTTAATTTAAATGACTTTAAAGATGCAATAAAATCCATGAATAAAATGGGCTCGTTAAAAAGCACGCTGTCAATGATACCAGGTCTTGGAAATCTATCACAAGATGAGACTGCAATGGAACAAGCACGTACAGAAATGAAAAAAACTGTTGCAATTGTTGACTCAATGACAACAAAAGAAAGGGACGACCATGCGCTACTTAATGGAAGCCGGAGAAAGAGGATAGCCAAAGGTAGTGGAACATCAGTGCAAGATATTAATAAATTAATTAAGAAATTCTTACAAATGAGAAAAATGTCTAAGAATCTTGGTAAAATGAAAAAAAATCCAAAAAACCTGTTGAATTTTAATTAATATTACTCATTATTAAGGGACAGAGGATTTATGTTAAAAATAAGACTTGCACGCTTAGGAAGAAAAAAACGACCATTTTATAGGATTGTGGCAACCGATTCACGTTCCCCTAGAGACGGAAAATTTCTAGAGATTCTTGGGACATACGACCCACTAAAAGAGCCTAGTGAAACGTCTTTCAATAAAGAGAAGATAGATGATTGGGTAAACAAGGGCGCTCAATTAAGCAATAGAGTTCAAAAAATTATTGATCCAGAAAAATATTCTGAACTTGTAAAAAATAAGCCTAAGAAGGCTCCTAGGAAAACTCCTCCTAAAGAAGAAGCGAAAGCTGAAGAAGCTCCTAAAGAAGAAGTGAAAGCTGAAGAAACTCCTAAAGAAGAAGCGAAAGCTGAAGAAACTCCTAAAGAAGAAGCTCCTAAAGAAGAAG
>JAYZEP010000002.1:0-51287 GCA_036337225.1 Thermodesulfobacteriota bacterium | reverse complement strand
TGGATACTTGCCTGTGTTTATCCAATATTTTGGATCATGCGTTCTATTCTTACTTCTTTTGTTATTCATAAAGGATCTATCTTCTGGCCCTCATTATAAAAAAGTCTTATTTGTATTAATTTGGCTTGTTGTTTTCTCCGTGGGCGCGATTACTCGAGAAGAAAATATCTTGATAGTGAAAGAATCTAATAAGTTCTATAAATACCCAAGAGAGTTGTTGGGTGAATCAATAAAGAATGGACTATTAGATGATGTCGGAGAAGAAGATCTAATTTTACGGAACGAAAGGTATCCATCGGACTATGTATGGTTCTATTCTATGAAAACCAATAAGAAGATAAACGTATGTGGATTAAACATTAAACATGAATTTCCGGAATGCATAAAAAATCCAATCAAGCTTATAGATGGAGATGTAGTTGGGAAGCCTTCTGAATCAGGAGGTAAGATTTATGGAACAACTTATTTTCTAGGGGCGGATTACATAAAGGGCTCAGTGTTAATCGCTGAGATTGATCAAGTTTTTCAAGTTGACAATATCCCGATGGAGATATCATTTAAGAATTATAAGATTTACAATTCAGTCGATAATACACTTACCTCTTATGCAGGTGAAGAAAGTTACGATTTCTTAAAAGTAATGGAAATGGAATCAGATGTGATATCTACAAGTTACGATATGAGCAAATTCCTTATTCATGATGAATTGAACATGGGTTTTTCTCAATTTCATATTAGGGAGGAAGGCAACGAGAAATATCTTCGCTGGTCATCAGGAAACTCAAAGATTATTATCTTCAATAAGACGGAGAGTCTTTATCTTATTCGAGAATTGAGCTTTGATTTGCTTCGTCCGAACTCATCGGAAACGGAACCCGCAATTGTTTACGTTTCTCATAATAATCGTAAAAGCAAATATGTCGTAGAAAAGAATGAGAAAATCCGGCTTAGATTCATATTTAGTCCTGGAGTTAATTATATAAAGTTTGAAAGCGAATCGCCTCATGTGGATAATGGCGATCCGCGCAATATAGTTTTTGGGATAGCTAACTATAGATTGAATAATATTTAAAATTCTTATTTTATATGTTATATAATTGTGATGTCCAAGTCGGAAACGTTAGCAATCCAACTAAAAAAAGACCTTTTAAAGATGCTTAATAGGGCTAATGCTTCCCATACGGGAGGATGCCTATCTTGTCTTGATATGGTTAGTGTGCTTTATCAAGAGATTTTACGTATTAAACCAAACAAGCCAAAGGCTGCCAATCGTGATAGGTTTATTTTGAGCAAGGGCCACACTGGCGCGGTTGTATTCGCAACTCTTGCAAATAAAGGATTCTTTCCTAAAAGTTGGCTTGATACATTTTGTGAAAACGAAAGTAAAATCCCCGGACACATTGATAATCATGTAGTTCCTGGTGTCGAACTTTCTACCGGATCCTTAGGACATGGTTTATCGGTGGGAATTGGAATGGCAATGTCATTAAGATATAGAAAGATAAAAGCCAACGTCTTTGTTCTTTTGAGTGATGGAGAAATGAATACTGGTAGTACTTGGGAAGCAGTGATGTTTGCTTCTCATCATAAATTGAACAATACAATTGCCATTGTGGATAAGAATAAAATCCAAAGTTTTGGAAGGACTGAAGACATTATAGACTTAAATCCTTTGGGTCGAAAATGGAAATCTTTTGGTTGGAAAGTATATGAAGTTGATGGCCACAATCACAAACAATTAAAAGAAACTTTTTTGAAGGCTAAGGAATCCAAAACCAGGCCAGTAGTTATCATCTGTGATACTATCAAGGGAAAAGGATTAAAAGACATGGAGGATAAACTCATTTCTCACTATAGACCTCCTACCGATGAAGAAGTAAAACAAGTTATGGAAGAAGCAAGATGAGTATTCTATCTCTAAGAGAACAGTTCGTTTCTAGATTAATTAAATATTCGAAAAAAAATAAAAATTTATTTTTATTAACTGGGGACTTAGGCTTTTCTGTTTTGGAACCATTTAGAGAAGAAAATCCAGAAAGATTTTTTAATATGGGAGTATCAGAACAGAACATGATGGGAGCGGCAGCAGGTTTATCTTTAGAGGGAAATAAAGTCTTTACTTATTCAATATCTAATTTTGCGACCTCGCGTTGTCACGAACAAGTAAGAAATGATATTTGTTACCATAATCTTGATGTCACTATAGTGGCCACAGGAGGAGGGTTAGCGTATGGTGCCCATGGATACACCCACCATGGAATTGAAGACGTAGCTATAATGAGATGCCTACCTAATATGACTATCTATATTCCATCGGACAGATTTGAATTGGATTTGTGTTTTGATAAGATTCTACGTAATAAAGGACCTAAATATCTTAGGCTAGCCAGGGGAAAAGAGCCTGATCTATATAAAAAAGCTATTCCAAAAAACACCGAAATCGTTGAACTTGAAAAGTCTTCAGATATTACATTGCTCGTTTCCGGTCCTATATTAGAGCAGGCTATTGGATGTGTTAATTATTTTAAGAATAAGGGAACAAATATAGGTCTTTATTCTTTCCCAGTAATTTCTCACAGTTTATCGTCAAAAATCAAGAGATTGCTTAATCGGTCTTCGATTTTTATAACAGTTGAAGAACATAAAACCATTGGAGGCTTTGGTAGCTTTATTTCTGAATTAGCGATTAGCATGAAGAAGCCCCCACAAATAATTTCCTGTGGTGTGAGCCCTGAAAGTATTAACTTAATAGGAAATCAAGAACATTTAAGAAAAATAAACAAAATCGATCAGTCTGGGCTCATCAAGACAGTTTCAAAAGTTTTATAAAAATTATATCAATAGCAAATTACGATGCTCAACTCAACCGAGTAAAGCTAATCAGTGATTTTGCGTATCGTGACCGCTCTAATGTTGAGATCCTTGTCTGTTTTGATTTTCTTAAATAAATGTATCCACAACGCCTTATGTTTTTTTGCACTAATTTTTCCTTGAAGCTTAAATGTAAAATCCTTATTCTTATTAAATTTTTTACCCCACTGAGTGATATTAAAGTCAAAAAGATTTTTATCTAATTCGATTGAATCATTCGTGCTCAAGAAAATTTTATAAGTTCCCATATCAATATCATTCTGAATGGCTATAGACAAAATAACGCCAACGTAATCTTTGTTGATTCTGATTTGCTCCTCATGAAATTCAATCTCTGGGTAAATATTAATTGCATGATTTGCAAAATAAAAGAATCCCTTATTTTGTAAGTCTGACGCAGAACAATCTTTTTTGTGGAAGACATCCCCTGCTTTTAGTTTTTTAAGAGCAACCTTGTCACTGTCCGTTATGCAAGGGCTGGGAAACATTGTGATTATTGTATCGATTTCCTCTTCGTTTACATTGTTATTAAATGAGGCAATTTTATAGAGAGAGTCACCTTCTATAGGGGTTATTCTTAGTGAGCTAAAGACCCTCTTTAGTGTTTTTATATTGTAAAATGCATATTGTCCATGATAACTGTCACGAGTGCTCTCAACTATTGGATTGAGGTTGAATTTTGATTTTAGTTCATCCATTATCCGCCTTCCGTCATCGGAATAACCTTTTTTGTTTATTATTATTCCTGTGTAGCCGTAGTAAATTGCATATTTGAGCATTTCTTCTACCTTGTTAGACATAGAGCTAATTTGGCTATTGATACTACAGGCTGTTCCTTCTTTAAAGGCCATCCAAGAGAATTTTGCTCTTTTGTTTACTAGCAAATATGACCATACATCACCATAAGTTGCCTTGTTGATATATCTCGTCTCTGGAAAACAAGCGTAAGGTATTTGAAGAATCATATCGTTATCATTTATATGTTCATTCAGCGCATTATAAAATTCTTTTTGAGGAGCATAGACTGTATCCATATTGTTAGGCGAGCCTTTTTTTATGAATGGTTTATTAGTGCCACGAAAATCTAATAGAGAAAAACCAACTATTACGAAAAAGACAATAACTAAAAATGTTTTCTTGATAAGACTATTAGGGCGTTCTATAAAATTTATTTCAAAAAATCTGTTTAAAATAATTGCAGCAGCAATTAACGATATACAGCTTACCCAAGGAATCATTCTATAATGTGATCCTAGTACTAGAAAGTCTGTAAAAAGATAAAAGGCTGTCAACAGTCCACCACGATAAAAAACAAGCAAAATGAAAATTGACAATATACCGAAAAAGTTTAATTTTTTTGTAAAATCATCATCAAGGCGTCTTGTCTTAAATGCGTAGACCATAGATGTACAGAACGAGATGATGCCCAATATCCCAAGATATGAAGAATGAAAATTAACCTGTATCCTCGTATTTTCAAAATAAAGCGAAGCAAGAAATCTGAAATTTTCAAATATATGGTCTAGAACGGGTACAAAAAGTTCAACAATTGAAAGGCCATAAACAGTGGAGTGAACAAACGTTCGAGTCATATAGTCATAAGTAAAATGAGATCCGAGTCTGAAACTAAGGTGAGGATAGATATTGAATATTGCAGTTAGAAAGTTCGCTAGAATGAGTAGCCCGACAATATAAATTTTTGTCTTATTTTTATTAGACGAAAAAAGTTCTTTAATAAACAAGAAAAGTAATATGAGAAAAAAATAAAAACAGTTATATAGACTTAATGATGTGCCCAAGAAGATGACTACAAGTGTGACAAGTACATCTTTAGATACAAGTTGCTTTTTGAATGAATTATCTTCATATGTTTTGTTGTCAAAGTAGTAGGCTATTCCCAGCAACAAGGGTATTCCGATATTGTTTATAATTACTGATGCATGGACATGCTGAGTGACAACAAATGGTATAAATGCATAAAGGATTCCTATGCCAGAAGCAACCACGATTGAAGTACGTAGGTAGTACCTTAAGGATATAAACATGCTTAGTGCACAAAGTGGGAAAAGCGAATAATAAAATGTTTTAAATATTTCAACCACATCACTCTGAAATAAGCCTATTAAAAAATAATGTGTCCCCATTATAATCTGTCTCCATGGCCAAAAATTGTGCGTCATGGATAATGGGGCACCCATATCCGGATTTGCGTAAATATGACTGAATATGTTGTTAGAATATAGTTTTATATATGTAAGTTCCCAAGCGGCATCAGAATGCAGGGAATAATCTAGAAAATGTTCTCCAACCATATATTTTGTAATAAATATTGCCAACAGAGGAGTTAATAAAAGTGCAACAGCTTCTAAAATTTTTTTATATAGATTATTTCTTATATTCATTTAATTTCCCTTTAATACTTTCTAGCGGAGAACCAAAATAAGACGCTATAGTTGATATTTGCTCTTTTAATTCAGAGATTTTCTTTATATACCAGGCGGGTTGCGGGGGTAGGTTGCGCGTCTTCCTTATCGTTACCGATCTAATTTTTATGTCTTTATCAGTTATATTTTTCTTATACAGATGTATCCATATTGGTTTGAGTTTTTTTCCATACAGTTTATTTGTTAATGTAAATGTAAAATCATCATCAACTATCAGACTTTTTCCCCACAAAGTAACCTGAAAGGCAAGCGACTCCTCACTTAAGGAAGTCATATCGTTATTGTTTAAACTAATCTGATAGACTCCCTCGTTAAGCGTTGTTGTTATGCGGACACCCAAAATATTACCAGTATAATTTCCCCCTATGCTTATTTGACGATTCTGAAAATTTAAATTGGAGTTCATATTAATTTTATCATCCGCAAAATAGAAAAAATCTTTATTCTGTAGCGACTTCCCGCTACAAGTTTTTTGCCCTATACTGCAAGGGCTAGGGAACAAATACTCTAGCTTTTTTAGTTCTTCTGTTCTTGGAGGATTACCCACCTGCCACGATAGATTACGTAGAGAATTGCCTTCCTCGGGAACGATAAGAATCTTCCCTGGATTAATCGCCTCTTTCAGTTCTCTCGTATTGATATCGTAGTAAATGTATTCCGTTTTGATTTTTGGCTCCAGCCCAAACTTATCTTTCATTTGATTAATTATGCTTACCCCTCCATCCTTAAAACCTTTTGTGTCTAATATTATTCCAGTGTATCCATAGTAAATTGCATATTTAAGCATTTCTTCTACTTTATTAGACATGGAGCTAATCTGACTGTTAATATCGCATGCCGTCCCCTCTTTAAATGCCATCCAAGAAAATCTTGTCTTCTTCTCCATTAGCACATAGGACCAGCTGTTCATATAGCTTGTTCCAAGTATGTCCTTTGTCTCAATCCAACAAACATAAGGTATCTGGAGAATCATGTCAGAGTCATGGACCTCTTTTTCCAGCTGATCATAAAAAGCTTTTTCTTTCTTGTACTGATTGCCCCTAGCTGGTATGTCTTCTTTTGTAAAATGTGGCTCTCTTCCTCTAAAGTCTAGAAGTGAAAAGGCAATTATTACAAAAAAGAGAAATGCCAACATCCCTTTTAGATAAATTACGGGAATCTTATTATTAGAATTGTTTGTGAGATTTCTTTTAAGGATAATACCTTCGTAAATTCTATTTAGAATTATCCCCCCACCAATCAACGATATACAGTTTATCCAAGGAGTAACTCTATGTTGCGATCCTAAGACTAAAGAATCCGTATAAAGATAAAAAACGGTTAGGAATCCACCGCGTGAACAAAGAAGCAAAAGAAAAATCAATATAATTCCCAAAAATCCCAATCTCTTTGAAAAATCATCTTCTGGTTTATGTCTTTTGAATGCATACATTAGCAATGTGCAGAACGAGACAATTCCAAGTATGCCCAGGTAAGAATGATCGAAATCACTCTTTATTAGAGTATTTTGTCTATATAAATCATTAAAAAATTGAAAGGTCTCAAAAATGTGATTTTTTATTGGTATAAAGAATTCAACAATTGTTAGACCATAAAGCGTGGTATGGACGAAATTCCTTTTGATGTAGTGAAATGTAAAATATGAATCTGCTTTCAAAGCAAGATGTGGGTAGACATTAAACAAACCAACAACAAAATTTATTAGAATAAAAAATAGTATGATTTGGATTTTTTTTCTATCTTTACTCTCGGATATGAACTCTCTTCCCAACAAGAAGAGTAGTAGAAGGAACAAGTAGAAACAGTTGTAAAAACCTGACGATGCACCAATGAGTATTGTTAATCCTATAAGGATCGTTGATTTTGATTTAAGATGTTGCGCGAAAGAGTTATTTTTGTAGCTTTTGAAGTTCAGATAGAAGACAATTCCTAAAAGCAAAGGTATAAACACGCTATTGATTAGCACAGACCCTTGTTGAATCACTTTATCGCCGAACATGTATGGTATAAATGCATAAAGCAGGCTGATTCCAAGTGAGATTATGTTTGGAAGTTTTACCAAATATCTTAATGACAGAAACATTGTCAAAGCGCAAATTGGAAAGAGGGAATGATAAAATATTTCATAAATTTGAACAATATCCTTCTCGAACAATCCTATTATGAAATAATAAGAGCCTAATATTAGCTGCCTCCAAGGCCAGTAATGAATGTCAATAATCAATGGTGCGCCCATAAGAGGATCTTTAAAAATGTGGTTAAAGATGCCTTGGGAATAGAGCTTTAGATATGAAAGCTCACAAGCCGCATCTTCCCATAAGGAGTATTCTAAGAAGTGGTCTCCAGCTATGTATTTGGTAAGCAAAAGGGCTATTAGGGGAGCCAACAAAAGAGATGCAACCGAGCTATATTTCTCAATAAGATTTTTCATTTCTTGTTATTTGCCTTCCTTGTCAACACCTAAGCATTTTTCACCTATCAATATAGCATATTTACCCATGGTCGATTATAGTAATATTTAGATGTCGAGACGTTTTTCTGTAGCAGCTCAAAACCTAGTAGGGCAGCCAATGTTCCGTATGCTTTCCAAAATTCAAGATTTAGAAAAACAAGGTAAACAAATTTTGCATTTTGAATTAGGTGATCCTGACTTCCCCACTCCTACAAACATAAGTGAAGCCGCAATAAAGAGCATACGAGAAGGCAATACTCACTATGTTAACTCGATGGGAATTAGGGAGCTAAGAGAGGCGGCGCAACTTACAACTAAATTGTCTAGAGGCTTCGAGCCAGGCATTGATCAAGTTCTTGTGACCCCTGGAGCAAATTATATTATCTTTCTTGCTATTTCAACATTGGTTAATCCTGGAGAAGAAATCATTATTCCGGATCCAGGCTTCCCTACTTATACATCGGCTGCAAATTTTGTAGGAGCCAAAACTGTCTTTGTCCCGGTACATGAAGAAAATAATTTTAGACTCTCTCCTGATGATGTGGAATCAAAAATTACGGATAAAACCAGATTGTTGATAGTTAACTCTCCCGCAAATCCAACGGGGTCTGTTATGACAAAAGAAGAATTGCTTGAAGTTGGAAAAATTGCCGAAAAAAAGAATTTGTATCTACTCACTGACGAGGTCTATTCACGGCTCATATTTGATTCAGAAAAAACTTTTTTCAGTCCCTCCACGTTAGATCAGTGCAAAAAACGAACTATCATCATCAACGGACTAAGTAAGGCTTTCTCGATGACTGGATGGAGAATAGGTATTGCTATTGGCCCGTCTGATGTAATTGCCAAAATGGGCTTGGTCGTTGAAACTCTGTCCTCGTGCACACCTCCATTTTGCCAAATAGCTGGACTAGAAGCAATTAATGGTGACCAATCTGAATTGATAAAAATGAAAAAAGAATATTTTGATAGAAAAAATATGCTTGTCAAAGGTCTTAACGATATTAATGGAATTAGCTGTGTTGATCCTGGAGGGGCGATGTACGTTTTTCCAAACATAAAAAAAACCAATATGACGAGCGATGAGTTCTCTGAATATGTATTAAAAAAAACTGGTATTGGAGTCTTGCCTGGTAATAATTTTGGTGCCAATGGGGAAGGATATATAAGAATGTGTTACTCTACATCGCAAGACGATATCAAAGAAGCGTTAGATAGACTTAAGGCACTTTTTGGATAATATGAAAAAACTACGTGTAGCAGATGTAATAGCCGACTTCTTAGTTGATAGGGGGGTGGATACTGTATTTGGACTTATGGGCGGAGGGGCGATGTTCTTGAATGATGCCCTTGCAGTAAGAGCAAAAGAAATTACTACAGTCTTTAATCATCATGAACAAGCGAGCTCTATGGCCGCCGTGGGATATTCTAAAATGAAAAATAACATTGGAGCCGCAATGGTTACCACGGGTTGTGGAGGTACAAATGCGGTTACTGGAGTTTTGGATGCATGGCAAGATAATTTGCCCTGCATCTACATATCTGGTCAAGTAAAGAAAAAAGAAACTACGAGAAATATAAAACCTATACAGCTTAGAAATTTTGGAGTACAAGAGGCTGATATTGTTTCAGTTGTTGAGAGCATAACGAAATATGCAACAATGATTAATGATCCGGAAAGCATATATGATGAGTTAAAAAAGGCCTACGAAATTGCAATTTCAGGCTGTCCGGGACCCGTTTGGTTGGATATACCTTTGGATGTTCAAGGAGCCCCTGTAACAAAACAGAAATGGAATTTCAAAAAAAATACTAAAGAAAAAAAATTTATAAATACATTAGATTCTAATATTAAAACCATTATCGGTCTTCTGAAAAAATCTAAACGACCAGTGATTATTATTGGAAACGGAATTAGGTTGGCCAAAGTGGAAAAAGAGTTTGAGGCTTTAGTTAAGAACTGGAAAATCCCCGTCACCTCTTCGTATTTAGGAATCGATATATTTCCTAATTCACATAAATATCATATTGGTACATTGGGGACGAAAGGCAATAGGGCGGCAAATTTTGCGGTTCAAAACTCAGATTTGGTAATTGCGTTAGGTTGCAGAATGAGTGTCCCTTTGACCGGTTTTGAATACCAAACTTTCGCTAGAGAAGCAAAAGTTTGCGTGGTCGATATAAACAAAGAAGAACACAGGAAGGGAACAATTAAGATTGATAGGTTTGTACATCAAGACCTTTCTTTGTTGATACCAAAACTTCCACGACTAGACTTCCAATCAAATTGGAATGGTTGGCTAAGTAAGTGCATGAAGTGGAAACAAGACTGGCCAATTTGCAATGAATACCAAAAGAACGATAAAGAAGGAATAAATTTGTATCATTTTTATGAAATTTTTAATAGGCATACTCCAAAAAATTCAATAGTGGTAGCTGATGCAGGTTCTTCTGGCTATGTTTCGGCTCAATCTGTATTGGTAAAAAAAGGCCAAAGATTTATTATGTCTGGTGGGCAAATGGAAATGGGCTTTACTTTGCCTTGTACTATTGGTGTTGCATATGCGGCGAAAGATAAAATGGTATTTGGTATTACAGGCGATGGATCGTTCCAACTTAATATTCAGGAACTCCAAACACTGACTAATTTTAAACCCAATATTAAATTGATAATATGGAATAACAGTGGGTATCTATCTATAAAATCTACTCAGAATAGATTCTTTGACGGCAGAAAAATTGGTGCTGGGCCAGAGAGTGGATTAACTTTCCCTGATACGTCTAAGATTGCAAAAGCCTATAGTCTACCATTCAAGCGAGTCTCGAAAGCAAAAACTCTAGGAACTGCACTTGAATGGCTAAAAAGCTTTAAAGGTCCCGCGATTCTTGAGGTTATATGTCAAACTGAACAGGAAATAATACCCACAGCTGCTTCAAAAACTTTAGATGATGGAAGCATGGTATCTACACCTCTAGAAGATATGTACCCGTTCTTAGATGAAAAAGAATTCTTAGGTAATATGATTGTAAAACCAATAAAAATCTGATTCTAATTGTTACCTAGTCTTTTGTGATTAAAATTGAATATCTAGTTTTAAATAAATAAAAATTTTTCTTTATTTCTATATTCGTTCCCTCTATAGATCGAAAAAATTCCTTGTCGTATGTTGTGAAATACAAATCTTTGTAATCCTTATTGGATATATTTGTGAATATGTCACTGTATATGGTAAAAATATCTTTGGTATTTGTTATAAAAAGAAGCAAGAATTCAACGAATCTATTGTGGACCGGTATATCTGATATGATTAATTTTATATGTGGAAAGTTTGAAATAAAGAAATTAATTATTTCCAATAGATCTTCTTTCTTTATATATTGAATAACGCTATTTAATAAAACGATATCTGGTTTTATTTCATTGAGCAGCAACTCATCTAACGAATGTATTATGCAGATATTATGCTCTTTCTTTTTGTCGTGCAATTTCAGTACGTCTTTGTTTTTATCAAATAATATAAAATTTTTATTAGGGATTTTTTCGTACAATGAAGCAATCCCGCAACCAAAATCCATAAAATTTAATCTATCCGTAGATCTAAGTAATGACGTAATATTTAAAACTAGGGAGTTTTCATTGATTATGCTGAAGTTGCTATGGTTAAAAATCATTTAGTTTTTAGTCGAAATTAATTCGTTCTTTTTCGACTACAAAAGGACTAGCCTGGTTTTTGAATTGATTAATTAATAAATATTCACCAACAAGACCAAGAAAGAAAAGTTGCACAGAGGCGAATAGAAATAGGGCGATTACCCAAGGGGCCATCCCCATTTCGAAAGTATCCCAGTGTAGTATTTTGTAAAAAAAATAAGAACCTCCTATCAGTATTGTAATCAGCGAGGAAAATAAACCAATTAGTGAAGCAAGACGCAATGGGATTATGGAAGTTGAAACAAGCCCTTCAATAGCGACGGTATAGAGTGAAAAGAAATTGTTTGTTGATTTACCTGACTCCCTTTTATTAGGAGTATAGTAAACTAATTCTTTTTCAAAATTCAATTCAAGTATTTGTCCTCTGAAATAAGGACTTTTATCATTTAGTCTAGCTAAGGCCCCCTGTACTTCCCTATCGTAAATTCCATAAGAATGAAAATTTGGTATTTGTTCTTCTTGTGCAAAAAAATTTATTAACTTGTAGTAAATTTTCTTGAATAAAGTATATCCCTCTTTTGTTTTCTTGGGAATTGCTAGTACGATTTTTTTTCCTTTTTTCCATTTTTCAACTAAAGATGGGATATTTTCCGGAGGATCTTGGAAATCGCAAACCATGGGTATTACGGCATCTCCACTTGCTTGCAACATGCCATAGTAGGGGGAAATCAATTGACCATAATTCTTTACGTTAGCGATAAGTTTTATTTTTTTATCGGCGGAACACATAGTTTTGATTCTCTCTATTGTCTTATCTGACGACCCATTGTCTATAAAAATAATTTCATAATCATCATTTGGAAGTTCGGACTTAAATATTTCTCTGGTCTTATCTGCGATGTTTACCACATTATCTTCTTCGTTATAACAAGGTATTACGACTGAAATCAAACTCATAGCTTTAATATATAATCTAAAATCACCGCTGTCTACATGCATAAAAAGTGATACAATTATTTGTTTGTATGTTCAAAAAGATTTTAAGCAGAATAAAAAATATAAGCATAAAACCAGTTATTGATTTTGGTAAATGTCTAACTAAAAAAATAATTCTGACTATAAAAATTCTTCTTGTTGTATTTTTTCTCATAGAAGTTTTTGGCTTCTTCTTTCTTAAGAACAATAGTTATTACTGGGAAAATAGATTTCAATTTATTTCGAATAATTCTTTCAGAATTACTTTGCTCAATACAGACCCCCCTACGCAATTTTGGACTTATGTGCCGAATAAAGAAATTGAGACTTCGGCAGCTTACGTTTTACACAAAAATATCTCATGGGTGGAATATCGGTCATCATTCAAAACGAATCATCTTGGATTAATTGAAACTAATTTTAACAAAGATGATTCTGAAGTTGATTATTTAATTTTAGGCGACTCTTTTTTGGAGGGGCAGGGAGGAGGACCGTGGCTGTCAAAGAAAAGTCTTCCTAAGGATTATCCAACGATTATAAACGCAGGACTACAAGGAGCGTCTATCGTGTCAATGTACATGCTGGAATCTCATATCTCCGAAACAATAAAAATAAACGATGTAGTATTAGTCTTGATTAGTAATGATTTTAAGAGATTTGTCGACTTAAATTTTCTTCCGGTCGAGGAATGCATCGAGAATGGTTTTTGCAATACAGTGAATGATTGGGAACCAATTGAAGACTTTAAGAGCGAAGAGGAATTGCTAACATCATCCAAAAAAGTATTTAAAAAAAGACAGCACCTTATTAAAAATTTAGGCTACAATACGGCTTTACATTTTTTTTCTACAACTTATAGGTTGTATTTTTACTATAAGAATATAGTTGAACATCATTATAATCCCGGCAGACAAGGAGAGGTTGATTACTTCAAGGGTAACTTTACTGCTTTGTTAAAATTGCATGAGAAATATCCAAATATGAAAATAATCTTAATTCCTCAGCGCGATGAAGTAGGAATGCTAGGCAAAATTAATCACGATACTAGAAATGTAATTAATTTTATGGATAAAGAAAATATCAATTACAATTTCTGCGAACTTACATTGTCTGACTATATGTTAATCGATGGTCACCCAAACGAAAATGGGTACAAGAAGATATATAATTGCCTAAACCAAGAAATTTTTATCAATAAGTAGTCCAGGCTCTTTTACTACATTATGTTGATTATTATTAATTATTTGAATATGTTAGAATACTTTTTTAAATGAAGATGCGAACCAATTTGGACAATAAAAATATCCCTTCAAATAAGAAATTTGGATTAACTTTCTCGATTATTTTTTTATTAATATCGCTATGGTTGTGGATTGAGGGCAAGAATCAATTGTATGTTTTGTGCTTTTTTGTTGTTGGAATGACTTTCCTGGTACTTGCATTATTAAGACCTCATCTTCTTAGTCGGTTGAATTTACTATGGTACGAGTTTGGAGTCAGCTTGTCGAAAATAACAAATCCCATCATAATGTTTATTGTTTATTTTATATTTTTTGCCCCAATAAAACTTTTATATTATTTATCTAAGAAGAACAAAACAAGATGTTCTGAGAATTCTACATGGGCAAGTAGAGATAAGGACGTTGGATCTATGAAAAATCAGTTCTAGGGGAAAATATGATTAATTTCATAAAGGAATTCGGACAATTTGTATTTCATAGGAAGAAGTATTGGCTTATTCCTATGGCAATCATTGTTTTTTTAATAGGTGGACTCATAATTTTTTCACAAGGTTCCGCTGTGGCACCCTTCATATATACTCTATTTTAGAAATGGCATATGTCTTAGGAATTTCCTCTTATTACCATGATAGCGCTGCTGCTTTGTTGCGTGATGGAGAAATAATCTCAGCTGTTCAAGAAGAAAGATTCTCTAGAATAAAGCATGATGCTAGATTCCCGGCAAAATCAATAACTTATATATTAAAAGAATACAAATTAAGCTTGAGTGATATAGATTATATAGCTTTTTACGATAAACCTTTTTTGAAGTTTGAAAGGATATTAGAGACGTATATTGAAAATTGGCCTAGAGGATTTTCGTCTTTTAAGCATTCTATTGCTATATGGATTAAGGAAAAACTATTTCTCAAAAATCTTTTAGTCAAAGAACTAAAGAAAGTTGATCCAGGTTGTAAATTAAAAAATGATATATTTTTTTCTGAGCACCATGTTAGCCATGCTGCGAGTGCCTTTTTTCCATCACCATTTCAAGAAAGCGTAATATTAACATTAGATGGTGTAGGTGAGTGGACAACATTATCAGTAGCAACGGGCAAAGGTAATAAGTTAAATATAATTAAAGAAATTGACTTTCCCAATTCATTAGGACTTTTTTATTCCTCCTTTACTCAATATTTAGGTTTTAAGGTTAACAGCGGTGAACATAAAGTTATGGGTTTAGCGCCATATGGAAAGCCTATATATGAAAAGTTGATTTTTGATAATCTTATCAACTTAAATCAAGATGGTTCTTTTTTGATAAATCAGAATTATTTTGACTATTCGACTGGCCTGTCGATGATAAATAAAAAATTCATACAGCTATTTAAGAACGATATAAGAGATCCCGGGGACGAATTAACTCAATTTCATATGGATATAGCTGCTTCAATTCAGTCTGTTCTAGAGAAAGTGGTTCTTACTATTACCAATAATTTGTATGACAAGTTCAAAATGGACAATTTGTGCATGGCCGGCGGAGTTGCATTAAACTGTGTTGTTAATGGAAAAATAAAAGAGCAAAGTAAATTTAAAAATATTTGGATTCAACCTGCATCAGGAGATGCCGGAGGTGCTCTCGGCTGCGCTCTTGCCTTGTGGCATATGGAATTCGAAAAAGAAAGAACTCCTGATAGGAAAGATTTAATGCAGGGGAGCTACCTGGGACCAGAGTTCTCTAACGAAGAAATAAAAGAATTTTTTGATAGGGTTGGTGCTGAGTATGAATTCTTAACTAATGATAACTTGGTAAGCAAAACCGCAGACTCCATACTGAAGAACTTGGCAGTTGGATGGTTTCAAGGAAGAATGGAGTTTGGACCAAGAGCTTTGGGCAATAGATCTATCCTTGGAAACCCCAAATCTGACAAAATGCAAAAAGTCTTAAATTTAAAAGTCAAATTTCGAGAAAGTTTTCGACCTTTCGCCCCCTCTGTGTTGAAAGAAGATTCGAACGAATGGTTTGAAATGAATTATGAAAGCCCATATATGCTCTTCGTTTCTAATGTTAACAAAAATAGAATTATTAATATTGATTATAAAAAGGATTCTCTTTTTGGAATCGAGAGATTAAATGTCCCAAGATCGACAATTCCAGCTGTAACCCATGTGGATTATTCGGCAAGGATACAAACAGTAACCAAAGAAACCAATTCGATATTTTATGATTTGATACGAAAACTCAAAGACGTAAATGATTGCCCAGTTGTTATTAATACATCTTTTAATGTTAGAGGTGAACCAATAGTATGCACCCCAGAGGATGCTTTTAATTGTTTTATGGGAACAAATATTGATATATTGGTAATCGGGAACTATTTTCTTTCTAAGGCTAATCAAAGACCGGAACTTAAAAAAGATTACAAAGGCAAGTATGAATTGGATTAGTTCTAAAGAAATACACAGTCTTATGAATTTTTCTTAAAAAATTGGTTTATATGTTCTGACATATAATCTATCATGGAATCGTTTATACCCGGGAAAGTACCAAGCCAGAAAGTGTTGTTCATAACAAAGTCCGTGTTAGGCAATTTGAAAGGAACTCTAAATTTTCTATTTTTCATGTACGGTTGCTTTGTTATGTTGCCAGCAAACAAAAGTCTGGTGTCGATTTTTGATTTGGTCAGGAATGCCAAAAGGTCTTTCCTTGTGAAATGCTTGTTCTTTCTCAAGGAGATTGGAAAGCCAAACCAAGAAGGATCAGATTTATCCGTGGCCTCTGGAAGAATAATGAATTCTTCCAAATCTTTGAGATTATTGTAAATCTTTGAAAAATTTGTCTTTCTACGTTTTACAAATTTATTTAGATGTTTAATTTGTGCTAGACCAACAGAGGCCTGCATATCTGTTATTTTCAGATTATATCCTAAATGTGAATAAATGTATTTGTGGTCGTATCCATGGGGCAAATCTCCTGCTTTCCAGTTGAATCTGACTCCACAAGTATTATCGCATCCAGGTTCGCACCAACAATCCCTTCCCCAGTCTCTAATGGATCGTATCGCTTTATCTAATAATTTTCTGTTAGTAAATATGGCCCCGCCTTCACCCATTGTAATATGATGTGCGGGATAAAAACTTAAAGTTCCTATATCGCCAAAGCTTCCAACATGTTTGCCTCTATATGTGGAACCAAGTGCGTCACAACAATCTTCTATAAAAAACAGGTTGTGTTTTTTTGCAATATCTAAAACTTCATCGAGATTACAAGGATTGCCCAACGTATGCGCAACAGATATAGCCTTGGTCTTCTTTGATATTGCACCTTCTATTTTGCTACAGTCGATATTGTAGGTTGGAATGTCTACATCAAGAAATACGGGGATGCAATTGTGTTGCAAAATTGGATTCACGGTTGTTGGAAAACTTGTAGCAAGGGTAATTACTTCATCGCCGGGCTTTAAAGATGAATCTTGTAAGAGGTGAGATGTTAATGATGAAAGTGCTAAAAGATTGGCTGATGATCCCGAATTGCAAGTAATTACATTTTTTACTTTTATGATTTTCCCCAACTTTTCTTCAAATGAATCATTAAATCTTCCTGTAGTCAGCCAGAAGTCTAGCGCGGAATCAATTAGCGAATTAATATCGGTATAGTCGTAAGTTCTTCCAGAAACGGGGACACGTGTTTTTCCAGGTATAAATTTCTCCTTCTCTATATTGCGATACTCATTTTTTACCATCTCAAAAATTTTTTTTCTTATTTTCTTCATAAAGCCACTCTTTATTTCACTTTTAGTAAAGTCTTTTAACTAATAGTATTATTTTAAGGAATATTTTATCAAGTGAAAGAATAATATTCGAATGTATAATAACTGTATTTTGGAAAATTACACATACATACTTGGGGCAACCTCTGAAATAGGGACAGAATTGATTAAGCTAAAGCTAGATAATCACAATCGAAACCTATGCTTACTAACTACAAATCCTTCTAAATTAAAAACACATGTTGGAGAATTGGGCATGGCGCAGAGCTCCAAGATAAAAGTTGTAGACTATAATTTGTCTAATTCAGATGAAACTGTAGCAAAACTTTTAAAATTGAGAGAAGATTTTCCACCTAGAAGGATGTTTGTCATGGTTGGCTATCTGGGAAATCGCAATGGAGATAATTCGGATGAAGAAATTAGCAAAATTTTTAATGTTAATGTGAATTATCTATGCAAAATATTCGACTCTTTGTATGAAGTAGGTTATTTTAAAAATGTAGAATCAATTCATTTTAGTTCTTCAGTTGGAGCTGACTTGTTCTACAAAAGATTATTTCATTATTATGAATCAAAAAGGCTCCTGAACGAATATCTCGAGTCCCTTAGAACCAAAATACCGAATGTATTCATTCAAACCATGAAGATCGGACCAGTTTTTGATACAGAAATGGGACCAAGTACAGGAATCTTTAAGTTCGTAGCATCTAGCAAGTCAGTCATAGCAAAAAACATTATTAAAGGTATTGATGGCGACGAAGAAGAATACATACCTAAAATTTGGAAATTGATAATTATTTTATATCAATTAACACCTAGTTTTATTCAGAAAAAATTAAAAAAAATAATTTAAACCAATTGTCGAATAAGATTCTTTATAAACCATTTTGGACTTAAATAATATGAATCGAATGCAAAAGTTAATAATGTTCTTATCTCTTTTTTTGTTAAGTTTTTATGTTCAAACACAGGATTCCATTGATTGTAATCTTCATATTGAGTGGCAGTTATTCTATTTTTAAAAGAGATATATACAGGAGTACCAGGATAGGGAGTAAAAATGCTAAAAACCGCTATGTTCGTGTTTAATTCTTTTGCATAATTGATAGTAGCTAAACAAGATTCTCTTGTATCAGATTCGTATCCTAAGATGTACATCCCCATAACTTTTATTCCTGCTTTACGTAACATGTTGATTTTTTCTATCTCCGCACCTTTTTTTAGAGAAAATCTTTTTGCATCTTTCATAACATCTTCGTCTACTGACTCGACCCCACACTGAATAAAAAACATTCCTGCTTCCTTCAGTTTGGTGATAAGTTCATAGTCTAAATTGTTCAAATGGGTCTCAATGGTGAACTTAACTTTTATATCAGCTTTTATAATCATTTCAGCTAATTGAATAGTTTTTTCTCTGTTTATTGAAAAAACAGGATCTCTAAAAATAAATTCATTAATATTGAATTTCTCTACCCAGTAGCCCATTTCTTCTACTATATTAGTATTGGACCTTGACCTGGGCTTTCTCCCTTGCTCTAGTGGATATGTACAATAATTAAAGCAAGAATAGGGACAGCCTCTCTCAGCTAAAATTGGTATACACTTTTTTCTTTTTATTGAGCCACTAAAAGCTAAGTGGTCAATTACTAAATCCCAACATGGAAAGGGTAAAGAATCCAAGCCGTCTATATAATTTGTAGTAGTCGAGAATTCTTTTTCTTCAGCTTGCATTAGATTGTTTAAACTGTTATGGCTGAAATAAAATTCAGGTTCACCTTTAATAACTTTTACTCCTTCATCTACATAGTGTTTGGAAGAATTAGAAGCAAATGAGCCAATTACAATTACTTTTGATTTATCTTTAATCTCTTTTATGGTATTTATCTCGGTTTCGTGACATACAATAGAGCTCGACATAATAATTGCATCATAATGATCCAAATCAATGATTTGATTACTATATTTAACTTCATGGCCTTTCTCCCTGAGGACGGAGCCTGTATACATGAGGTACAATGGTGGCCAAAAATTTGTTCTTTTAGAAATCTTTTTTAGAAATTTAGCAAACAAACTGTCACCATAGTCATTGCCTGTACCATAAGATCCATTTGTATCTTTGGAAATCCTATAATCTACATTTTTTTTGTATACATCCAATAGCAGAACTTTCATTTAGTTTAATATTAATATTTATGGATTATTTTTACAATAATAATCTGGAGTCTTTTACGATTTCTAGATTCAAGTCTTTGCAATCTTTTTCAAAATCTCCCATAAGCCACCCAGCCTCCAAATCTCTTACTTCAGGAGAATGGCTATCAATTTGTATTGCATCGCTAGATGAACCAGGATGTAACATAATCAGGGTAGGAGAGGTAATCCCTCTTAGTAATTTTTTAAAGTTCTCTATGTAATTGTTTGTTGATTTTAGATTGGTGTATCCATCAAACAAAGAATTTGTTCTAAAGTCCTCAAGGAATTTTTTTCTAGCTCTATCCCCTATATGGTTTAGATATCTTTTTTTGATACCCTCTAGTATATTAAACGGGGATTCGTAATTATTACGAAAATTAGTGGATCTTACCCACCCATTAAATTTTTTTCTTTTTAAAATTTCAACTAGAATTTCCGAAATTGGTGGGACTTGATGTAAATGGTAGTGTGCATCAACAAAATCTGGAGCTTTATTAAAATAAAGTTGGAACTTATTTATCTGCGTTTCTATTGATTTTCTTATTGAGTCTTGGCTTAGCAACCCTAGCAATGAAGCAACGATAAGAATGGCGCAACGAGAATCGGAGGTTAAAAAAATTGGCTTTCTTATTAGTGGAAAAAATTGAGTAAAATCTAGATGAAGACCTATTTCGCAACTTGTTTCTTTGGAGATGTCACTTAGAGCTTCTGCTTCTGCTTGAAAGTCCATCATGCCAACAAATGTGCTAACTCCAGATGTCGCACCTCTTCTTGAAATTTCTCTAATAATTTTATTATGAATCAGTCCTAGTCCGTAGTCGTCAATACAAGTGTATATAGAAATCTTTTTTGTGTTCATGCTAACAACTTAAAAGATGGCTCCTTATCTAAACTTGAAAAACCAATGCTATATGTTAAGGCTAAGAGTAGGACTTTTCAAGCGTGATGCTTGAGTCTTTAATTATGAGCCCTTAGGAGTAAAAAAATAAATATTTCGTTTGCAATATCTTTTGTGGGGATACTGTTAGCTTTTTTTACTGCAGTATTAGTTAGATTCCTAAACCCTATTTTTAAATTGTCTGATATTGTGTTACTGCCTGATTATGTAGCAGTAGCTGGAATTTCCGTTCTGTATGCACTCCTAATTAACTTCTTATTCTATAGAAACAAGATTCTGAAATTTCAAAAACCAGTATGGGAAAATAGACTCCTCTGGATTTTTGTATTCTTCACTTTTATCTTCTTATTCTTTGTCGCGGATTGGCAAGCATTTCAGTGGAATCATTATAGAAAGGATATCTATTCAAATATAAATACGTATTTGATATCCTTTGCCTCCTTGTTGTTTATGTTTGTTTATAAAAGTTTTAATCAAGATACTTCTCTAAAGAAAAATATCGATGTTGTCATCCTAGTGACTGTAATACTTTTGCCACTGTATTTAGGCTACTTGGTAATATTTAATGATTTCCATAGATATAATTTAAACGCTCAAAATTTTCAAAATGTGCTTCACGCAATGACTCAACCCTATTTTGGAAAAACAATATTCCTTGATCTTGTATCGCAATATGGTGGATATCCCATTTTTCTAAAACCAATTCTTAAAATTACGGGAGTAAGCTTGATATCAGTCACATCTATCTTTGCTTTTCTGATGTTTATTAGCTTCTTGTTCTCTGGTCTTTCTTTATATAATGTCCTTAAAAATAAAGCCTTAGTACTTCTAGGGTTCTTTGCATATGTTTATTTGCATCTATTTGCAACATCATTATGGCCTTACGAATTATTTTTTCCTTATTGGCCAATACGAATCTTATTCCCAGCCCTGCTAATTTTTGTTTCGTATTTTTACTTTAAGAATCGATCCGAAAGACTTTTTTATGCGATTACCATTCTACTTTCTCTAGGTGTATTATGGAATGTTGATGTTGGACTTGTTTCTTTTTTGAGCTTCTTGCTAGCTTCATCTTACGAAAAATTTTGTGAAAAAGATTTGCTACTTGCAAGATTAAAAGCATTTTTGTTGCATGCATTAAAATGTTTTATAGTCCTTTCCTCAGTACTAATCTTAATTAGTTTGTATTATAAAATTACTTATGGATATTGGGCAAATTACGGAATGCTCTTTGCTTTTCATCAAAATTACATAACAGGGCATAGCTCTGATGGGCTATCTAGACTTTCAATGAATGGTTTATGGCTACTTCCCGCAATTACATACATAGTCTCGTTGAATTATTCTGCTCAAGGGATGCTTCAAAAAAAACACAACACTGATTCTTACATTTTTTTATTGTCGATTCTTGGTATTGGGATATATAGCTATCACGCATATCAATATGCTCCGCAAATAGCCCCAAGGGATTGCTACCCTGCGTATTTTATAATTCTTCTATATCTGGATAGGTGGGGAATGATGGACAATTTTAAGTCTTTTTTCTCTATATCACAGACCAGAGATTGCTTTTCTCGCTCAAAAAACTTTTTTTTATTAATATTAGCTTCTTTTATATGTTTCAGCTCCTCTTCCTTTATTATGGATATTCGAAATCCACTAATTAAAGACCACGTTAAGATTCACGAATTCTATTTCCAAAACCCAAACAGCAAAAAAATATTGTGGGAAATACATGGTACTACCGGAGAAATGTCGGTTACCTATATTTATATGTCCGACTACATTAAAGATAATACTATTACTCCATCATGGATAGATAGAAAAGAAAAGATTCAGAACTTTTTCTACAAATACAATATTTCTAATCAAGAAAAGATAGTAATCTTTTCAATGTGGGATTCTTATCTGTATATGAAATTGAATCTCAAATCTCCATTATCGATTGCAAATGCCTATCATATAATTCCAACAAATCAGAAAGAAGAAGTTGTAAAGTATATACTCGATGGCGGTGCCGATTGGATTATTTTAGATACCGATCCATTCTTAGCCCATGGTTTTGACGGATTAAACTATTGGTTATCCATGCCTTCAATTATCGAATCAACATATCATAAAGTTGATTCTGTCCCCGTTATGGACAATTATCTTAATGGATGGAAGAAGGCGGAGTTGGTTATCTATCAGAAGAAATAATAAGCTACACCCTCGTTCTTACAAGGTCAACTAGTTGCAAGTTCCGAAGGATTTAGCTTGCATGTGTTAGCATAAGAATTTTTAAATGTTATTAATTAATTTGTCAGTATTTAATTTTGGTATTCCTATGTTATATAATCTTAATGGCCAACTCGAAGGGACTCGCAGCTAAAATCAAGAAAGATGTCTTCAGCATGCTTAATAAGGCACAGGCCTCACACATTGGTGGATGCTTATCCTCTCTTGATATAGTTAGCGTGCTTTATGAAGAGATTTTACGTATTAAAGCAAGCAAGCCAAAGGCTGCTAACCGTGATAGGTTTATTTTAAGCCCTGGACATAATGGCCCTACCGTGTTCTCTGCTCTTGCGAATAAGGGATTCTTTCCTAAAAGTTGGCTTGGAACATTTACAGAGAATAAGGGCAAAATCTCAGTCCATATCGACAATCATGAAGTTCCAGGTGCTGAATTTTCTACTGGATCTTTGGGGCACGGTTTGTCGGTTGGAGTTGGAATGGCAATGTCATTAAAATATAGAAAGATAAAAGCCAGTGTCTTCATTCTTTTGAGTGATGGAGAAATGAATTCTGGTTCTGTTTGGGAAGCAATGATTTTTGCATCGCATCACAACTTGAATAATACAATTGCCATTGTGGATAAGAACAAAATCCAAAGTTTTGGACGGACTAAGGATATTATCAATCTAGATCCTCTAGGCGAGAAGTGGGCATCATTTGGTTGGAAGGTCTATGAAATTGATGGTCACAATCACAAAAAATTAAAGGAAACCTTTTTGAAAGCTAGGAAATCCAAAACCAAGCCGGTAGTTGTAATTTGCAATACTATAAAAGGAAAAGGGTTAAAAGGCAGAGAAAATAAACTTATTTCTCACTATAGACCTCCTACGGATGAACAAACAAAGAGGGCAATGGAAGAGTAAAGTGAAAAATTGGGTCATTTTGAAATTAATCAAGACAGCTCCAAAATTTCTATAGGCATATGTTTTCTTTTTTTAGCCGATTCCTTACAGCGAATAATAAATATTTAAAAAAATATTTCAACTTATTGTGTTTGATTTGGACAGTGTGGGTCTTGTACCCCCTTTTGAGTAGTGGTTTTATTTCAGACGATTCTTATCATTCTCAAATTCGTGGACTTTTGATATTTAATGATATGACTTTTTGGCAAGAAGTCTGGGATAGAATTGCCGCTGGTTTGTCTGAAGCGGGCAGGTTTAGACCAGTAAACTGGATTTATTTATACGGTCTATATTATATAACGCAAGACCTATTACTAATGAAGAGTCTAACGCTTTTAATTATATGTATTGATGTACTGCTTTTTTCTAGGATAATCAGGACTTTTACAGGGAGCCAGAATCTTGCTTACCTATGCGCTTTTCTTGTCCCATTGTTCTTTCAGTTTCGCTTTTGGCACGATCCAATATTAGCTTTTACATTTTTCCTGCCCATGATGTGCATGTTGTTATTTGTTTCCATACTCTTCTTAACCGCATACTTTGAAAAGAAAAAAAAATCTTACCTCATATGCTTTGTTGTTGTTTACTTTGTTTCTTTGTTAGCCTATGAAATTACTTATTCGTTCATCTTTTGTTATGTTGCCATTATCTTTTTTTATTCATGGAGAAAAGAATCATATACAGTCATAACTTCTATTGCGTTATTAACATTGTTGCACATTGGAATAGGCAATTATTTTCATATGGGTGAATCACCCAGTAGCCTAGAAGGAGAATATTTAGGATCTAAGCTTCAACTCGATATAATCGGCATAATACATGCTTTATATATTCAAGCGACCGCAGCTATACCGTTGTCTTGGAAGTTTGCAAATGCCCCTTTCCATCAAAAGTTCTATGAAATTGGGATAGAAAATTTAATTGCCTATGCCACATTTGCAACTTTATTCTGTACTGCCTTATTTAAATTTGATAAAAACTCATTGAATAAAAATATTATTTACAAGATAATTTTCTTTTCATTGTGTACTTTGTTAGGTCCTGCATTGGCAATCGCAGCTTCCGGACATCAAAAAGAACTCATAGATGCTGGGTTTGGTTATGGATACACTCCAGTATTTATCCAATATTTTGGATTATGCGTTCTATTCTTACTTCTTTTGTTATTCATAAAGGATCTATCTTCTGGCCCTCATTATAAAAAAGTCTTATTTGTATTAATTTGGCTTGTTGTTTTCTCCGTGGGCGCGATTACTCGAGAAGAAAATATATTAATAGTGAAAGAATCTAATAAGTTCTATAAATACCCAAGAGAGTTGTTGGGTGAATCAATAAAGAATGGACTACTAGATGATGTCGAAGAAAAAGATTTAGTTTTAAGAAATCACAGATACCCATCAGATTATCATTGGTTTTACGCTATGAAAACCAATAAGAAGATAAATCTTTGCTCTATGAACATTGATCATCAATTTCCTTATTGTTTATCAGAACCATATAAAATAGCAAAAGGATTCACATGCGCAATATGCAGAAAAGAAACAATTGTTCTTTCAAGTTTTAAACCTGCTATTTTAATGAAAAAAGAAGTAGAAGACCTGTTTGAAAAAGGAATGAGCAAAGAAGAAATATATACTTTTATTGTTAATAAGTATGGCGATGAAGTTGTAATACCAATAAATGAAAATGTTTCAAAAGATATACAATCTAAGATTTATGGAGTGAGTTATTTTCTAGGTGATAATTATACAAGTGGTTCAGTTTTAATTGCAGAAATACTTGATATTGTTATCGTTGAAGACATTCCGATTCAGATACTTTTTAAAAATTACAAAATTTATAATTCTTTTAATCAAAAACTTACGGAATTCAAGTCTGCTGATGACATGGACTTTATAAAAGTATTACAGCATGAGTCAGATTTAGAGTCAAAATTCTATGACACAAATAAATTTATCGCTACAAATATAGCTATAGGGTTTAAAAACTTTCATCAAAGAGAAGGAGATTCGACAAATTACTTACGCTGGTCATCAGGACAATCAACTTTAATTCTTTATAATAAAACTACCAATTCGGTCAAAAGAAAAATAAAGCTTAGTTTGATTCGACCAGGTGGAAGAACAGTAGACCCGGCAATTATCGATATTAAAGTCAATAAAAATGTTTCTAAATTTACAGTTGATGGCTCTAAAAATATCACTTTCGATGTAAACATAAATCCGGGGGCAAACTATGTTCAATTTTCAAGCGACTCAAGACCAATTAACAATGGTGACCCTAGGAACATTGTTTTTGGAATTTCAAATTATAAACTTAATTAAAATTACAGCTTAAAATCTATCTTTTAATGAGAATTACAAAAATCAGTTTTGGGGAATTCTTAATTAGTTAGTCTATACGTATTCTAAATGATAGTTGTTAGCTACTGGGAAAGAGGGAAATATGCAGGAGCGTAAGTCCCCTTAATCATTGGTTGCGGGGGAGGGATTTGAACCCCCGACCTTTGGGTTATGAGCCCAACGAGCTACCAAACTGCTCCACCCCGCCCTTTTATATTATGTAAATATGCAGGGATGTCAAACTACAGAACCAACTTCTGAAAGCAGCTTACCGTAGGTCAAATCTAATGTCTCATAATCAGATTCAAAATAATTTTTCTTACTTCCTTTTGAACCTTTTATAAAGTAACTAAAGACTATTTTGCTATCATGAATCTGCATACAGAGACCAACTGGAAATTCGCAGCCTAGATTTAAATCTTTTAAGAACTTTCTTTCGTAATTCGAAACTAAAAGATTTGCCTCATCTGAAAAATTTTGAAAATATTTCGACATACCAGAGTCGTGCCTAGATTCCACAGCTAAGAAGCCTTGTAATGGCGGAGGTACGAGTTCGTTGATTCCAAAAATCTGGGATACGCGCTCCTCCAACCCAAGTCTCCTAATTCCAGCATATGCAACAACAACGCCATCATATTCATCCGAATCTACTTTCCTGATTCTAGTATCTACATTTCCTCGTATTGGCTCTACTTGAATATCAGGTCTAATTTCTTTAATCTGCTCAGTTCTTCTTAGACTTCCCGTCCCAAGAATCGAATTAGGCTCAAAGTCACTAAGACTTCTTCTGGATTTCGCTATAAGAACATCTCTTGGGTCTTCTCTATTCGATGTAGCAATAATCTCTAGTTCTTCGGGCAAATTTATCGGTACATCTTTATAGCTATGGACAGCAATATCAATGTCTTTATTTATCAGTGAGTCCTCAATTTCTTTTACAAAAACTCCCTTTCCTTCTACTGGATCAAGACGAGTACCCTGGCGTTTATCGCCCGTTGTAATTATAGGAACAATATCTACTTTTAAGTCATTAAAATTGCTTACTAAGAAAGTCTTTACAAAATTTGCTTGCCACAATGCTAATTTGCTAGACCTAGTCCCTATTCTTATGTCTACTTTCATTGCCTAATTTAAGAAGATTGTCTTTGGTCTCTCTTTTCTTTGAGTCAAAAATATCTGATAGAACCTTTAGATACAAACTTTCTTGCATCTCAGATTCAGCCTTAATTTTATTAACGGGCGAATGGAGTATCTTGTTTGAGATTTTTCGCGAAAGAGCTTCCGTATCTAATTTGTTTTTATTTTCACCGATCTCGGAACTAACAACCTCGTAAACATGTTCTCTTAACCCTTTGATTATGTCCTTAGAATTATTTACATTTTCCCAGTGCGTATAGGATCCTACAGAATCTTGTATGATTTCAGATGCTTCTTCCAGACTCTTATTGTTTTCAATTAAGTCATCACTAATTATCGATTTTAAATCATCTAGATTATACAAAAAGCATTTATCGATGTCCCCTACTCGCGGATCAATATCTCGTGGGACCGCTATATCGATAAAGAAGATATTGTGCTTTGTTCTAGTTTGCAAAACTTTTTCTATGCTCTCTTTTGTGATCAAAAAATTTTGTGAACCGCTTGAGGAGAACACAATGTCCGCTTCAGATAAATAATTATCTATATTTTCTAAGATAACCGGCTTGCATGAATATCTATCCCCAAAAGTAATGGCATTCTTCAGGTCTCGGCTTGCAACAAAAATATTTGACAGTCCTTCTGCCTTTAGATGAGAAACTAAAAGTTGGGACATTTCTCCTGTTCCAATAATTAGGACACTTCTATTCTTTAAATTATCAAATATTTTCTTGCTTAATTTAATCACTAATGATCCAACCGAATTCCCTTTATTGTTTATCGAGGTTTCTGATCTAACTTTTTTGGCTGTAAAAAGTGACATATGAACCAGCTTATGCAAGAAAGTTCCTATGGTTCCAACAGAGTTGGCTATTCTGTAGCTTTCTTTAATTTGATTAACAATTTGTGGCTCACCTATAATCATTGAATCTGAGCCAGATGCGACTTTGAACAAATGATAGATAGCATCTTTGTCGTGCATAAACTGGTAAGTAATTGGTGATTTTTCAATCTGAAGTTTATGAAAATCAGATACAAATTGAATTATTGTGGATTCAATATTTTCAATTTTACTGTAGACATATATTTCTATTCTATTGCATGTTGACAAGATAAAGCACTCATCTATTCCTCGTTTATCAATAAGTCCACCTAAGGCAAGATGCAAGTTGTCTTTATTAAATGCGAAATTTTCAAGAAATGAGATTTCAGTATTATTGTGATTAATTGTTAAGACTGACAGCATCTATCTGATCCTTACTATATTTTTGTTCCCAGACCCTGTAGTCGTCAGAGAAATATTTAAGTCGTGTTTTTTTGTATTCTTTTGAACTGTATAAGGCATCGTACTCTTTAATGCCAGTAAGCTCTGAGAGTGTTTTAAGTAAAGATTTACAATCTTTGACGGACCGCCCATGAACCATAGTAAATAAAGAATAAGGCCAATCCGGATAAGTAGGTCTTCTATAGCAATGGCTTACTGACTTAAAGCTTGCCATTTTTGGGGCGATTTCTTCAATCATATCTTCAGATACTTTCCAAACACCCATAGCATTTGCTCTGAATCCAGCCTTTCTGTGATAAAGAATAGCGGCTACTCTTCGCATTATCCCCGCCTGATTAAAAGTTTTAAGGCAATTAATTACATCTTCTGGTGCCATATGGATTTTTTTTCCAATCTCTTCAAAAGGTCTTGGCACAAGAGGTAAATCTTCTTGAACTTCTTTTATGACACTTATATCTTCTTGTGTAAATTCATAGTCTCGAGAAATATTTTCCTCATTGTAAAAATCTTTATCCCCTGAAGACAAAGGATCTTCACCGGTCATATCCAATTTTACACCTATTTTAAAAAGTTTTAGCGTAGGAAGAATCCTTGTAGATTTCGAATTTGATAACTCTCCTAACAAGTTAATAGTCCCTTCCAAGCCTAATAGGCTATCCGGGGGGAGCGCTAACGTAAACCATAAATTATAAAAATGGTTTCTCTTATAATTATGAGTAACACCCGGATGTGAACTAATTATCTTGGCGCCTTCGTCAAGTTTGTCGTCATCAAATGCCATAGCGACAAGAGTAGAACTATATCTCATGCTTCGAGTATCAAAGATTGCACTAATTTGTCTGATAAAATTGATATCTTTTAATTTCTTAGTTCGTGCTATTACCTCTTCCTCAGGAATTGATAAGTTTTCGCCCAAGCTAAGAAACGGTCTATCAGTCAACGGAAAATCGGACTGTAACAAATTAAGTAAGGTATTGTCGATTTTCTCTACATTCATACTATCAACAGTTTTCATTATACCCCTTAAAAAATAAATCTAGAACAATTAGAGTATACCATTGGGTGACATTAGGGATATCTCGTCTACGTTCAAAGATTTTTTATTAGTAATAGAATCAAATAAGACACGTGCAACTTCAGAATCGTCCATCATTTCGGATGTATCCCATTTACCATCAAGATTATCCCATAGGCTTGTAGCCGTGGGACCAATTTCAGCATGAACAACCCTTACTTTTTTTGGTCTCAACTCTTCTCTTAAAGATTCAGTGAATCCTTTCAACCCAAATTTGGACGCACAATATGCAGACCAGTCAGGAAAACCGATTTTTGAAGCTATAGATCCGATATTTAATATTAAGGAATTTTTTTTTAGTAGTGGGAGCATATTTTGGGTCAGTAAGAACGCTCCTGTTAGATTTATATCAATAATACGGTTCCAATCATTTAATTTGAGTTTTGCGACAGGGGAAACAACAGCCAATCCAGAATTATTTACTAAAAAATCTATTCTTTTATATTGCTTTTTAATCGACCTTTGAATCCTATTAACGTCTCGCGGGGAGCTAACATCTCCTTGATAGCAAATAAGACTTTTTTTGTATTCTTTAAGATCTTTAATTAGGGAATTAATATTTTTTTTGCTTCTAGAAAAAGTTATTACTTGGATATCATTTTGAAGAAAGATGGAAGTCAAGCTTCTTCCTATGCCTTTTGTACCACCACTTATTACCGCAACTTTTTTTTTCATTACAATTTAGTTCCTATGGCCACCTATCAGATTTAAGAATTCTGATCTTGTTCGTTTATCCGTTCTAAAATACCCTAAGAGCTTACTGGTAATAGTATTTGCATCTGCGGCTTTAACTCCGCGCATTTCCATACAAAGGTGTCGCGCTTTCAAGACCACCGCAACTCCTTTTGCATCCAGGTTCGACTGCAAGTATTCAGCAACTTCATTGGTAATCCTTTCCTGGTTCTGAAGTTTACGTGAACAAACCTCAAGAGTTCTTGCGAGCTTGCTTAATCCAACAATTTTCTTGTCTGGAATATATGCTATATACCCCTTGCCAAAAAAAGGTAAGAGATGGTGCTCGCAAAATGAATAAAAAGGAATATCAAGTTGAACTATCATTTCATCAGTCTCTTCAGCACTAAAAGTCGTCATATTAAACTCTGGTGGGTTCAAGAATTGTTCAAAGGTATCTAGGTATCTACGTGGTGTTTTTTTAAGACCTTCTCTGTTAGGATCCTCACCGATTATCTGCAAAAACCTTACAACCGTATCTTCATGATCCTCATCGATGTGTTTTTCAAACGGGAAATGTACCCAATTGGTGTTTTTGCCCTTTTGAAAAAGTGTTATAAATTTTTTTCTTGGGTAGAGTTTCTTATATTTTTTTCTTGTTTGACCAGAATCTATAATATCATCCAGAATAATATCGGCATCTTCAGGGACAGTAACATTTTTACATCCAAAAAAACCCGCTAGAATCATCCCATTTCGTGGAACACCATAAATTTTTGTCTTAGAATCTATACTATATTTTTTCTTAACAAGATTAATTCTAGATAGAACATCTTCCCAAGTCAGCTCTACAATTTTGCTCATAATTATTCCCTATAATCAAAATAATTTTCTGATGTCTCCCACAATCTAATATGGTACAAATACGCCGGGCTAGGAATTTTATTTACCAGCTCTCTCCACAAGTACTTTGCTATATTTTCACCCGATGCACGATTGTTTGTAAAATACTCTACTTCAACATCTAACCTTTTGTAATCAAGTTTATCAATTACTACAGTAGCAACATCATCTAATTTTTCTATATCGATAATCATGCCGGTGTCGACGGCGACATCCCCTTTGACCGTTAGCTCAAGATAGTAATCATGCCCGTGGCCTTTCGGATTATTACATTTTCCAAAAATTTCCTTATTCTTTTTATTGGAAAACTTATCGTTATGCAATCTATGCGCAGCACTAAAAGAATAAATTTTCGTTAGAGTACAGTTTTCTTCACTCATCTTGCTTCCAATAATCAACAAACAAAGTTTTAGTTTCGTAAAGTCTTACCTTTTGCAATCTACAGTCCCCACAATGTAATTTTTCAGTTATACATTCATATAATACTTTTGCAAAATTTTCAGTTGTAGGAATCAGCTCTTCAAAATAATCCGTATCTTCGTTTAAAAATTTGTGGTCGAATTCTTTTAGCACACCCTCTAGAATCGGTTTAAGTTCGTAAATATTGATAATCATGCCCGTGTCAGGATCAAGAGGTCCTCTAATTGTTGCCTCTAATACGTAATTATGGCCATGCCCATACTGGCTAGTACATTTGCCAAAAACCTCTACATTTTTCTTCTTGGACCATTCCTTATGCCAATATCTATGAGAGGCGGAAAAATCTAAGCGTTTCGTTAGCGTCCTGTATTCTTTCATATTAGTAAAGCGAGTTATTATCCAATAACTTGAACAATATTTTCCATTATTTCTAAAGGAGTCTGCTTACCAACGGGGCTAGGAGTTATAATAGCCATATCGACTCCAGCTTCTTCCCACTTAGAAAGAGTTTCTTTGCATCGACTGGCTGGGCCAACAAGGGCTACCTCGCTGATTAATTCGTCCGTCAAGACATCGGCAGGCTTTTCTCCACCTTTTATTTTATCTATTATTTCTCCGTATCCGCAAAGAGTAAGTACTCTCTGATAAAAAGGTAGCATGCAATAACCCGTAAGCCCTTTTTTAGCTGAAGCTAAAGCTAAATCTAAATCTTCAGAAATAAAAGAGGGTAATCCCATCGTCATAATAAGATTTGATTCGATAGACGATGACTCTCTTCCTTTTTTTCCAGATTCAATTAGTTTCTGCAAGTGACCAGGAGTTGTAAGGTAGGGCATAAGACCATCTGCAACTTCTCCTGCAAGTTCTGCGGTTCTCTCTGTGAGCCCAGCTATATAAATCGGAAAAGGATCTACTTGTCGCTTAAGCCTAGTTTGTTGAGATGAACCATCTAGATGAGCACGCACTTCGTTAACATACGTTCTCATAGATTCTATAGGATCACCCATATCAATTCCAAGAGCTGCATTGACCGGAGCATGAGAAACTCCTAATCCAAGCATCATTCTTCCTCCGCTAGCTTCTTGAATCGTCATTGCTTCAGCAGTGCACATAACTGAATGGCGTAAATAAATATTAGAAATCCATGTCCCTACTTTTGTTTCCTTTGTATGATTAGACATTAAATGAGCATTAGCAAGGCTACTGTAAGGTGGAACCTCTGGTGATAGTATTGCATGAGTGTTTGAGTCCTCTGCCAACCTAGCAATTCCAATTAAATCAGGTGTTGAACAGCCAAACACAGGTGTAGTAACAGAAATATCCATGTGTAGTACCTCCTTAAGGTATTGCCAATAAGTTTACTTTATTAATCTAGGAATTGTAAGAGTTGGTTCATCATATCCAACAGGCCTTGTTCCCCCCACACTAATTCTTAATATTGATTTACGATATCTCGATAATATTCTGACCTTAAGTCAATTTCAGATTTTTCTGAAATAATTTTTTTTATTTTTCGTACAATATCTTCTTTGTCACGAGGATAAATGGCTTTTATAGGCAAATAATTAGAAATGTGATTTGAAAAAAAATAACCATTAGATAAGTCTGTATTTTCAGCGATAATCTCCAATTCTTTTAAGAGCTGAAATTTATCCGGTAATTCGAATTCTCCCTTTTTCCAACTCTCATATATTGGGGCATCAGGTCTAACTTGTAGTGATAGAAGACCGACATAATCCGGGTCGCCTTGTGATAGCATATCAGCCGTTTCGTAGGCATGAACAAAACTCCTATCTTTCCCTCCAACACCCAACAGGACCATTCCAGAAACTTTGATTCCCGCTTTTTTGAGCTTTACCATGGCTAGAATTGTTTCTTCTTTGTTCGCACCCTTTTTTATTCTTGCAAGTGTCACATCGTCTCCACTTTCAAATCCAATATAAACCATAGATAAACCTTTAGTTGCTAAAGCGGCTAGCTCATCATCACTCTTTCTTAAAATATCTCCCACGTTCCCATATAAAGACACTCTTTCCATGTTTGGATTGGAGCTATAAATTTTCTCAATGGTTTCCGACAAAAGATTAAAAGGCATAACTAGGGCATTGCCATCGGCAATAAAAGATCTTTTAAAACCTGACGATGAATTCTCTTCGATTATCTGGAAAATATCCTTCTTGCTTCTCATGCGAAACTTTTGGTTTGACTGTCTATACATAGCACAGTAAGTGCAGTTATTATGAGAGCATCCTATGGTTGCTTGAATCAATAAACTATTGGCCTCACTAGGAGGTCTAAACATGGGTTGCTCAAATTCAATCATTGCATTTACACACACTTACTTTTATATAGAGTAATACTTATATATAATAACATTCGGGATGAGTAAACTTAAAGACCTAATAAGCAGATACAAACTCGAAGATCACGAATCGGCTGCTGTTCCGTATATTGTTGGAATATTTTTATTCATTTTTTTTGTAGTTGGATGGGCTGCATTAAGCCACTTATTATTTTAACCAACCAATTAAAGCATCCATCACATGGTCTATGTCAACTTCATTGTTTGTATTGTCCAGCAGTTTGTTTCCGGATTGATCAGAAGTTAAAACTAATAATTGTTTAAAATTTCTCTTCTTATTAACAAAAACACTTCCGAGTATCACATATTCATGATCTTTTTTATAAACAAATATCCCTTTATCCATAGGGCTACCATTATTATTCATGCATATAAACAGGGCTTCTTTTCCACTTGTTTGTACATCTAGACCGTGACGTATTGCAGTTGGACTATACTTTTCAACATTCAAACCACGTTCTTGAAAATAATTTTCTAAACTATTGATAAAATTAGTCATTTCAAACGAAAAATACTTATACTGTTATAGTATATATTACTGCATGGCTTTAGATATAAAATTACCTTCGAGTTTCGTAACAAGAGTTTCCACAGTCAAAAGAGATTCTACTCAGCTAAACACTGTCAAACTTAGAGTCGTTTCGAAAGATGGCTTTCTCTATATAACTAGGAGAAATAAAAATTCTTCATGGTATAAGAATCTACTTGAAAATCAATACGTAGAAGTTGAGATTGATAATAATTTACTACAATGTGAGGCATCTGAAGTTATCAACGAAGAAGAGAGGGCTGAAATCTCTAGAATTAAATTCAAAGATGAGAGGAGACATGAAAACAGGTACGGCTTTAAGTTAAAAATAAAGAGCAAAATACAGAATAAAGCCTAGGTAGAATTTAAAATCCTATATGCTGTTCATTTTCAAATTTTAATTTTCCACTTTTAATAACTTTTGTATCACTACCTTCTCTATGAACCTCAAACATGAGACTGGTTCCACCTTCTTCACCTTCCCATCCTTGAACAACCAGATTGTCTCCTGGCCAAACTGGACTAGAGAATCTCAAACTTACTTCTTTAATGGTTCCTGGAAATCCTGACAAATGATTATCCGTGATTTGTTCAAGAGTCATGGCCATTGTACACAAACCATGGACTATAACACCATCAAGGCCTGCTTTCTTCGCATATTCGGGATCGACATGTATCTTGTTCTTGTCTCCTGATGCTTCAGCATATTTGTGAGTTACCCCATCAGGTACATGGAAATTGCTACTTAAAACAACATCTTTTGGCTTGGTTTGCTCTGGCATTTTTGGTTTTGATTTTGCTTTTTGTTTTTGTTCAGCTTTTTGAAGCTTTGAATCCTCTGCTCGTATAAACAAAGTCCAAGTAGAAGTCCCAGTTTCTTTTGATTTTGAATCTTCATGTATAGACTTCAAAGTAACAATATAATTCCTTCCTTTTTCTTGAACATTTTCTATTATTGAGTGAGTCGTTATTTCCTCTCCAAGTTTTAGTAGCCGATTAAAAGTCATTTTTTGTTCTCCATGAACAAGCATTAAAACGTTTCTTTCTGTTTCTTCTTTCGAACCATGCAACTCTTCAAGGCTCCATAATTCAGCTATATGAGAAATCTCTAATGCGACATTAAACATAGGTGGAGCAAATTTATTTCTAGAATAAAAACCCAAGGGATTGCTGGAGCTAATTGCCTCTAAGTAATTGCTTACAGCAATATCATCTATTTTTACTATCTTTTTCTGAGTCTTGTGTCCTACTACTCCAGTATTTATTCCCATTTTATCACCACCTAGATTATAAGGAATTAATTATATCATTAATTCTTTTCCTTTTATCTGTTGCTGACGTTAAAGTCCTTCCAAGGACTATGTAATCTGCACCTTTATCAAAAGCCTCCCTGGGAGATATAACTCTTTTTTGGTCATCATCACTAGATTCTAATCTAACACCTGGCACTAAAACTTTTACTGAATCCGAAAAATTACTTTTTATTAATTCTATCTCGTCACCTGAGCAAACTATTCCATCAACCCCTGCCCTAATTGATGTCTCAACAAGTCGTAATACATTATCAGATATGTCTCCTTGCAGTCCTATAGAATTTAGCTCTTGATTATCAAAGCTTGTAAGAATAGTAACACCAAAGATTTCCGGTCTGGGCTTGTTTTTTTCTTGCTCTATCCTCTTTAGCTCTTCTAGAACATTACTTATAGAGCTAGGGCCAGCAAGACAGTGCATAGTAAAAATTTTTATATTGGCTTCAAAAAGAAAATTTAAGGAACTTTTTATAGTATTGGGAATATCAAAAAATTTAAAGTCAAACATCACCGAGAGGTTCATTTCCTCTAAGATATTCAATAATTCATGAGAATTAGGGAGAAATGCCACAGGGCCAATCTTGACAAAACTTATCGGTGGTACCAAATCGTCAAGAAGTTTTTTTATCTCTAATACATCTGAAGTATCAAGAGCTAAAATTATATTATCGTGCTTTTTCATTTATCATCTCTAAAATTGTATTAAAATCTTCTTTATTAATTTCTCGGCTAGTTCCTTGAAATCGATTTTTGAATTCAATCATGTCATTAGCAAGAGACTTAGGTCCAATAATTACCTGGTAGGGTATGCCAAGGAGTTCGGCGTCTTTAAATTTGACTCCAGGGTTTTCGGCTCTGTCATCTATCACAACTTCGCAATGTGCATCGTAAAGGAACCTATATAAGTCTTCACTGATTTTTGTAACATCAGAATTTTTTAAATCTGTCGGTATTACCACGACCTCAAAAGGCGCAATTGATGGGGGCATCTTAATGCCATCCTTATCATTATTTTGCTCTATTGCAGCGGCCACCACTCTCCCTACCCCTATTCCATAACATCCCATAAAATAATGTTTTTCTTTTCCATCTTTATCAACAAATTTAGCATTCATAGACTTGCTATATTTGGTACCTAATTTAAAAACATGTCCTACTTCTATACCTCGTATTGTTTCCAACGACCCTTCACTGCAAGAAGCACATGTATCCCCATTTTGTGCCTCTCTATAATCACCAAACTCTTCAATTTTAAAATCTCTAGAGAAATTAACATTTATGCAATGCGTATCGATCTCGTTCCCCCCAGTAACAAAGTTGGTCATCAGCTTAATTGCATTATCAGAATAAATTTTAATTTTTAAGCCTATAGGTCCAGAGAATCCCTTTGTAGTATTTAGTTTTTTAATATCGTCTGCAGTTGCCAATTCCACAAAATCTAGATTTCTATATTTTCTATATTTTGCTATACTCAGCTCATTATTTCCTCGAATCAAAACAGCCTCTAATCCTTGACTGGTGGACAGTATCATTGTTTTTACAACATTTTTTGGATTAGTCTTTAAAAATTTTGAAACCTCAGCAACGGATACCATAGAAGGGGTTTTTACAGTTTCCAGCTTTAAAAAATCTTTACTAGAAGCATCACCTTCAGCAATTAGAGGTGTAGATTCTATATTGGCAGCAAAATTACATTTATTACAAGTCATTATCGAATCTTCACCCGTTTCAGCTAGTACCATAAATTCATGAGACAAACTACCGCCTATGTTGCCCGAATCAGCTTCAACAGCCCTGAAATTAAGGCCACATCTTTCAAAGATTCTTTTATATGCATCAAACATTTTTTCGTAAGAAATCTCAGCTGATTTTTCATCAACATCAAAACTATATGCATCTTTCATTACAAACTCTCTTGCTCGCATAATTCCAAACCTTGGTCTAATTTCATCTCGAAATTTAGGCTGGATTTGATATAGTGTGATTGGCAAATTTTTGTAAGATTGAATTTCTCTATCTACTAAATCAGTAACGACCTCTTCATGCGTGGGGCCCAAACAAAATTCTCTATCGGCTCTGTCTTTAAGTCTTAGTAGTTCTTTACCATACACATCCCACCTTCCACTTTTCATCCATAAATCTGAAGGAGTAACAAAAGGCATAATGACCTCAATAGCGCCAGCATGATTCATTTCTTCTCTAATAATATTTTCTACTTTTCTAAAAACTCTTAGTCCAGTTGGAAGAAAATTATAGATACCAGCAGCGATTTTTCGTATCATGCCAGCTCGAATCATCAATTTGTGACTTTGAGTTTCTGCATCCGAAGGAGCTTCTTTAAGGGTCGCTAATAAAAATTTAGAGAATCGCAATAGTTTAAATTAAATCAATTAAGATTTTTTATCTCCTCGACCAATATATCGACAATTTCGTTTTCTTTACAAGATTTAAACAGCTTCCCATTCTTATAAATCTGCCCTTTGCCTCTTCCGCCTGCAATGCCAATATCCGCATCCGATGCTTCACCGGGACCATTGACAACACAACCAAGTATAGCAACTTTTAAAGCCCTTTTGGGCTTGAGGTCAACTATTCTTTTTTCAACATCACCAACCAAGGTTTCCAAGTCGATTTCAAGCCTGCCGCAACCGGGGCAAGATATGAGTTCGATGCCATTTTCAAAGTGGCCCAATGCCTTAAGTATTGTCTTTGCGAATACTACTTCTTTTACTGGATGATCGGTTAGCGATACTCGTATGGTATCGCCTATGCCTTCAGATAAGAGACTTCCTATGCCAATAGCCGATTTGACAGATCCTAGCTCGAAAGTTCCAGCTTCTGTAACACCAATATGTAATGGCAAATCTGTTTGAGATGCTAATTTTCTATAAGAATCCTGCATGATTGCAACGCTACTAGATTTAACAGAAATTTTAGTATCGTAAAAATTAAGATCGTCGAGAATTGAGATATGTCGTATGGCGCTTTCAACTAGTGCATCCGACGTAGGAGATCCATATTTTTTTAGAATGTCTTTTTCTAGCGATCCAGAATTAACCCCTATTCGAATCGGTATACCTGCCTGCTTTACGGATTTTACTACCATTTCTATCTTGTTTCTTGACCCTATATTGCCAGGATTGATTCTCAATCCGTGTATACCAGATTTGATAGACTCTAGTGCCAATTTGTAGTCGAAATGAATATCGGCAACAACGGGGATGTTCACGCCTTTAATAATCTTCTTTAAAGCTTTGGCCGCATCTAAGTCTGGGATTGCGCACCTGACAATTTGACACCCTGCTTCTTCTATCTCTTTTATCTGATTAATTGTGGAGATGATATCTCTAGTATCAGTTTTTGTCATCGTCTGAATAGGTATTGGGTGACCCGAACCGATTTTGACATTTCCCAATTGAATCGTTCTCGTTATTCTTCTCATCTGATTTTTAGCTTATTTAATCTTAAATAAACTGTCAAATAGATAGAACGTGTAAGAAGATATTTTTAATGTATAATAAAGACCGTGATGAAAAAGATTGTATTCAAAAAGAACATCAAGTCGGAGCAACCACAGGAGGGCAAATCCAATGTTGAGCTAAAATCATTTAAGCGTAATAGTGATAAAAATACCGATTTTAGTTTTAATGAAGATAATATCGTAGAAGCCCTAAAAAATATTATGGACCCTGAACTGCCTGTTAGCATTGTCGATTTGGGTCTAATATATAATGTAGAAACAGCTGATAATAATATAAACATCAAAATGACACTTACGACTCCCGGATGCTCAATGGGCAGCGCCATCTCAAGACAAATCGAGAACACCCTTTATGCTCTTGGAGCAAAGAACGTAATCATCGAAATCCTATGGGACCCTCCTTGGAATCCCAATATGATGAGTGATGAAGCTAAAGCAAAGCTTGGCATGTAATTGATGGACAAAAAAGATGTAGTTTCGAATTTACTTAAGGAAGTAAAGTACCCGAGTCTTACCAGGGACATCGTCTCTTTCGGTATTGTTAAGAATATAAATACTTCTGATTCTAAAGTTACAATTCTACTAGAACTTCCAAAAGAAGACCAAGATATTGCAAAGGAAATATCAGTAGGAATTAACAATGCCTTCTCAAGAGAAGGTCTAGAATTGCCAGAGCTTGAATTCACAGTTTATCAAAACAAGAACAAGCCGTCCGAATCAGAATCTACAACACAAAGTGATGCAAGTACTGAATCAAAACTTCCAAATATATCCAAATATATTGCCGTTGCTAGTGGAAAAGGTGGGGTTGGAAAGTCAACAGTCGCTGTTAACCTAGCAATAGCGTTTTCTCATATGCTCGATAATGTTGGGCTTATGGATGCTGATATTTGGGGGCCGAGCATACCAATAATGTGCGGAATACATTCAAAGCCAATGGCAACAAAAGACGAAAAAATACTACCAATTGAGAAATTTAATATAAAAATGATGTCCATTGGCTTTCTTTTAAACGAGGATGATACAGTTATTTGGAGAGGTCCAATGATTCATGGGGCAATCAAACAATTCATCGAAGATGTCGAATGGAGTGGTGTAGATAATTTAATAATTGATCTTCCCCCAGGAACTGGAGACGCTCATTTGTCTTTAATTCAGACGGTCCCCCTCAGTGGAGGAATAATCGTCACAACCCCTCAAGATGTAGCATTGCTTGATGTTAAAAGAGGGATACAAATGTTTAAAAAATTAAACGTTCCTGTAATAGGTATAGTTGAAAATATGAGTTATTTACAAAATGGAGATCAAATCATTGATATATTTGGCAGAGGGGGCGGCAAAAACATAGCCGAGAAGCTAGAAGTGCCATTTCTTGGCGAAATACCGATAGATCCTGAGATTAGGAAAGGTGGCGACACTGGCCAACCTATTGTGTTCGCTAATCCCGATTCTCCAACGGCGAAAGCGTTTCAGGATATAGCCAGTCGAGCGCTAGAAAAAATATAATTTAACTATAAAATACTTATATGAGTGAAGATGCACCATTAATGGATTTTTCAAATATTGTTCTTTCCTATGCGGTGAATGCTACGATACATCTCGGACTTACTCCCGATCCGGCAAGTGGCAAAGTATCTCGGGATCTTAATAGGGCTAAGGATTTAATTGACATGCTAGATCTTCTAAAAATCAAGACAGACGGTAATCTGTCCGATGAAGAAGAGAAGGTTCTATCGGAGACTCTTTCGAATTTAAAAATGCTCTATGTAAAAGCTATTTCTTCAAAAGAGGAGACGAAAGAAGAAAAGGAGTCTTCCAAAGAGGATGCACAGACAAATCAGAAAGAAGATTGATATTATATTCTAGCAATTTTTTTTAGCTCGGTTTCTCTTTTTCTTATATCACTTTTTTTTAGTCTCAGCAATCTATCAATACCAAATTTTTCTATCGTAAACGACGATAGAGATGATGCGTAAATCATTGCGTCAAGTATTGTCTGTTCGTTAATATTTTTTTTATTATCTAAATAACTGAATAGAGCACCCGCATAGCTATCACCTGCTCCGGTTGGATCAACCACATTACAAAAGGGGTAACCTGGAATCCAATGAAATGCCTTCTTTGTCGCAAGCATAGAGCCAGCGCTACCTCGCTTAACAATTACAAACTTAATTTGTAGCTCCTCTATAAGTACTTTGAGTGAATCATGAAGTGAATCCTTCCTTCCTAATAATTTCAATTCTAGCTCATTAATAGTTAAGACATCTATTTTCTTCAAAATCTTGGATAATTCTTTTCTTTTTGAATTAATCCAGAAATTCATCGTATCTAATCCGACAATTCGTGGATTAGGATACAAATTAAGAACTTTATTTTGCAAAGCGGGGTCTATATTAGCGAGAAATAAAATTGCATTTTTCTGTGGGTATGAAGCAGGTATATCCGGAGAGAACTTCTCGAATACATTTAAACGTGTGAATCTTGTCTCAGGATCCTCTGAAAAGGTATTATATGTACCACCCCAACTGAAGGTCTTTCCGTTTTCGATTTTGAGCCCGTCAGTCGAAACATATTTTTTATTCAGTGTCTTAAAAATATTTTTAGGAAAATCTTTTCCCACTACGGAAACAATATGAGTTTTTGATTTGAAGCTTGCAGCAATGGAAAAATATATACACGAGCCACCGATAATTTTTTTTCTTGAACCTTTTGGCGTCTTAATGTCATCAAAGGCAGATGATCCAACAACAATTATGCTCACGAAAGAAGATACCTCCTGATTATCGCTGATAATTTTTCTTTTGACTCGTCTGATATCGAATGAATCGAGCTTATAATCGCCGATTTTAGTGCATTGTCGATGTAATCATCTTTGTCGTTAGGTATTTTGCCTATTGCATTGTTAATAGCTAACTTAGCGTTGTCAATATTCTCTTTCATTGTTACAACAACATCATTTGCCGTTACCGATTCGTGAGCTTCGTGCCAACAATCATAGTCCGTACTTAATCCAAGAGTTGCGTAGCAAATCTCGGCCTCTCTTGCTAGTTTTGCCTCTGGCATATTGGTCATGCCTATAATATCAACATTCAAAGATCTATAGAAATTGCTTTCTGCTTTAGATGAAAATTGTGGGCCTTCGATACAAAGGTACGTCCCTCCCATTTTTACGTCTACTCCTACTTCTTTACATGCCTCATATAAAATCTGCGATAATTTCTCACTCACAGGTCTAGCCATTGACACATGAGCCACTATGCCTTCATCAAAAAAAGTTGTTTTTCTGGTTTTTGTAAAGTCCATAAATTGGTCAGGAACGACGATCATCCCTGGAGGTATATCTTCTCTCATGCTTCCAACAGCACTAACCGATATTATCCAATCTACTCCGAGAAATTTTAATGCATATATATTTGCTCTGTAGTTTATCTCAGATGGGTTAACAAGATGCCCCCTTCCATGCCTAGATAGGAAATATAATTCCACATCGTCCTTCTTTGTTCTAAAAATAGCATCAGAAGTAGGCCCCCAGGGAGTAACGATATTAAGTTCTTCCACATCAACTGAACTTTCCATATCGTACAAGCCACTACCACCTATAATGGCAACTTTATTCACTATAGAACACCTCCACAGAATTGATTATTAATTATACTATGATATATTTTTCATTCTATTATTCGCCAAGATGAGCATTTTAGTCAATAACAACACAAAACTTATGGTTCAAGGAATCACGGGAAGCCAGGGATTGTTTCATGCCACGCAGTGCAGAGACTATGGGACCAATGTAATTGGCGGAGTAACTCCTGGAAAAGGTGGATCTAAAGTTGAAGGTTTTCATGTTTTTAATTCCGTATCCGAAGCAAAGACAAAAACGGGTGCGAACACTAGTTTAATTTTCGTACCTGCGGCTTTTGCTCCAGACGCAATACTTGAGGCAGTCGATGCTGGAATTGAGCTAGTAATTTGTATCACCGAGGGAATTCCTACTAACGATATGATTAATGTAAAAAAGGTAGTTGACTATTCTTTATCTACTTTAGTTGGACCCAATTGCCCTGGAGTTATAACTCCAGGACAGGCTAAGGTTGGTATCATGCCTGGATATATACATAAAGAAGGGAGAATTGGCATTATTTCTAAAAGTGGAACCCTTACCTATGAGGCCGTTTGGCAGCTGACCCAATTAGGTATAGGTCAGTCTAGCTGCGTTGGCATTGGCGGAGACCCCATTATAGGCTCTTCGTTTATTGATATACTAAAATTATTTCAAGAAGATAAAGATACAGATGCTGTCATTATGATAGGGGAAATCGGTGGTACGGCGGAGCAAGAAGCCGGGCTGTGGATTAAGGATAATTTTACTAAACCAGTTGCCGCATTTATCGCTGGAGCTACAGCACCTAAAGGAAAGAGGATGGGACATGCTGGGGCTATAGTTTCAGGCAGTTCTGGATCGGCAGAAGAAAAGAAACAACTACTTGAATCTGTGGGTGTAAAAGTCTCTCCAAGTCCTGCAGAAATGGGCGAAACCCTTATGTCTTTACTTTAATTGTTTATAATTAGAAGATGGAAAGAGTCTTTGATTATGAACTTCAAATCTTCAACAATCTTTTAAGTTCAATTTGCGAACAGATGGGTAACTTGATGCAGAGATCAAGTATATCAATCAACATAAAAGACAGGAAAGACTTCTCGTGTGCACTGTTTGATTCCAGAGGGAATATGATCTCTCAAGCATCTCACATACCTGTTCATATTGGCTCAATGTCACACAATGTAAAGTCTATAATAAAAGATTTTAATATAAAAAGAGGTAACATCTTTATCTCTAACGATCCGTTCAACGGGGGCACTCACCTACCCGACATAACATGTGTAGCACCTTTCTTTTATAAAAATAATTTAGAACTTTTTTTAGCAACCAGGGGGCATCATTCGGACATTGGAGGAATATCTCCAGGCTCAATGCCCATATCAAAGAATATCCATGAAGAAGGATTACTTATAAAGACTTCGCTTATAAAAAAGACTCTTGATGATGAACTAATTAAACAGATTGCAAAATCGTCTAGGACGCCGGATGAAAGATACGCGGATTTACAAGCCCAAATAGCCACATTAGATTTTGCAAACAAAAAATTAGGTGAAATATACAAAAAATATGGAGCACCTAAGATGAGGGGCTCAATCCAAGCAATCAAAAAATACACACGAAGATTCTTTGCGGAGATACTTCGAGTACTACCCGAAGGGGAGTATTCATTCTCGGACTTTTTAGAGAATGATGGTATAGAGAATAAAGAACATGAAATCCGACTAAAGATCATCATACAAAAAGATGGAATAATTTTAGATTTTGGAGGGACAAGTGAGCGCGCAAAAGGGCCCATCAATTGTCCTAAGTCGGTTGTCTATTCTGCAGTTCTTTATTGTTTCCAGTGCCTGATTCAAGAAAATATTCCAAAGAACGAGGAGCTGTTGAGATTTTTAAAGATAAAGATTCCAAAAAATTGCATATTAAATGCCAAATTTCCTGATGCAGTCGCTGCTGGAAACGTTGAAACATCTCAGAGAATTGTTGACACAATCTTTGGTGCCCTATCAAAAGCAATACCTAACAAAATCCCTGCAGCATCAGGTGGATCAATGAATAATATTTCTATTGGTGATACTCGTAATTCTTTTGCCTACTATGAAACAATAGGCTCGGGGTCTGGTGCTGGAAGAGGCTATAAAGGAGAAGATGGCATTCAAACTCATATGACCAATACTCTTAGTACGCCAGTTGAAGTTATCGAAAATGAATTGCCGATTAGAATTACGGACTACTCCATCAGACAAAAGAAGAGGAACAAGAGTACATATAAGGGTGGTAGCGGGATAAAAAGGACTTACAATTTTACGGAGGATGTTATTACAACATTAATTACGGAAAGAAGGGTTATTGAGCCATACGGCTTAGGGAATGGATCCAAAGGTCAACTTGGAAGGAATTTTCTAATAAAAAGAAATGGCAATAAGATTAATCTGCCATCGAAAATAACTATCAAATGCAAAAAAGGAGAGTCTATCGAAATCAATTCTCCCGGCGGAGGTAGTTGGGGACTTGAAAAAAAATAGATTGTTTATTGATTGCCATCAAGATATAGCCTACTCGATTAGAGCGAACAAAAGGGAGTTTGATACAGACAAGGATTCCTACATGATTTCCCTTGAAAGCTTAACCAATTCAAAATTAAATATAATTTTTTCAACAATTTTTGTATCTCATCTAGAAAAAAAGCATCATCACAAAGAAGCCATTGCTCAAATTCATGAATATGAGAAAATCTTTAAAAATTATAAAAATAAATTCTTCAAAATACAGAGTAAAGAAGATTTAAAAATAGATGTACATAAAAAAACTGGTTTGATTTTTTTAATGGAGGGTGCCGAGCCAATAAAAAAAATTGATGATATTGATTTGTTTCATGAATTGGGTCTAAGGATTTTAAGTCTTACATGGAATCACGAAAATCAATATGCTTATGGCACTAATACTGATGGAACTCTAAAAAAGAAAGGTTTCGAATTGATTGATAAAATGAATGAAAAAAAAATAGCCTTAGATCTCTCTCATCTATGTGAAGGTAGTTTTTGGGATGCAATCAATAGAACTAAGCTTGTCCCACTTGCATCACACTCCAATTCATATTCTATAAGGAACCACAAAAGAAATCTTAAGGACGAACTGTTAACGGCTATATCAAACAAAGTTGGTGTAACTGGGATAGTTTTATATAACGACTTTATAAGTAACAAAAAGGATTTAAGCCTAGAGGATGTATATACTCAATTTCAATATCTACTAAATATTTGCGGCGAAGATCATATAGCTCTTGGTTCAGATATTGATGGAGCTCCAATAGTTGATTTTCCTGTAGGCATTAAAAAAGCATCGGATTTAAAAAAGATTATAGATTTTTTAGAGTCAAAAAAGGTAAAAACCTCAATAATAGAAAAATTCTCTGGAAGAAATGCCTTTAGAGTTCTAAATGAAAATTTGATTTAGAACTCTAAAGATTACAAGTTGTGCACAAAATTATTAGCTTACAGTGTTATAACTTGGTCTGGTGGATTTGGTCCAAGTGCTTCATACAATTGAGGAAAACAACCTGCTAAAACTCCCTCAACTAAACCTTTGGCTTTAACATTTCCACTTCCACATTGTTCCAGAACACCTTCTGCCAAACCTCTTCTTACAGCACAAGCGTCGCAAACCATTAAGAGAATGTTTTTTTCTCTGGCAATTTTAGCTAGACGTTCTCCCACAGGATTATCTTGCTGTAGGCAAGAAATATTATCATCAAAGAAAAACATTCCTATTACATCTACACCATGGTTACCTTTTTCCAATTGGGGCAATATCATTTCGCCTAGTTGAAAAGTACTAGACAGACTGGTTTTAAAAACATATGCAATTTTCATAACTGTCTCCTCAAAATAATTTGTTTGTTATTCAATATTCAATTTAGAAGTCTAAATAGTAGGTGATTAATGCTCCCACCGTATGTTTTATTTCATTTTCTTCATCAGCTTTTTTGTAACCGATATCTGCTCTTAAATTCTTATTGAACAAATACCCTAAAGATACTTGATAAACTTTATCGTCTATTGCTTCATCTTCCTCGGCAGCCTCATTGGTCTCTTGAGTATAGGTCCCCCCAATATTTATTTTTTTGTAAAGCAAATCCATTCCAGTCGTCATATAAGCTCTGTCATGCAGCTCTTCGCCTGTATAATGCTCAATATTCATATATTCGGCAATTATCTTCATCCTTAAATTTGAAGTAATTAACGAGGTATGAGCAAGAGAGAAAGAGGATCTTTTCTCATCATTTGTAAGACTTACATTTGCTGCATTGCTACCTAAATGCTTAACACTCTTTGCTTGTTTAGCGTGACCTATTTTATATGAAAACCCGTCTATGAAATTATTAGTTAAAGAAAAGAAATTTTTACCTTCTAATGAAATAGCGTAGGATGAGAAATCTTGAGTATTAGATACCCCTCCATCAGATTTTTTTGTTTTTCCTCTGTCATTTATTATGGAATTACTCAAGGGAGTTGTGTCTTTAAAGAAAGTTGAAACATTTAATTTGTGAGTACCGAAATCTCCAAAATTTTGATTCAGCATAAGGCCATATCCCAACCTCTCTGTTATAGCGTATTCTTCAATTTTTTGATAGCCATACATTCCAGGGAATATATGATAATCAAAGCCTACTGAAGGAGAAAATTTTCCTAGATATAAATTTATATTACTATCAGTAAAAAAGTTTAAGACTAACTCGTTAACAAATAATTTATGGTCTTCAAAAAATTTATCTTCTGGATCCTTTGTGCTTGTTGAACCACCATGTGTATGACCACTTGATTCACCCTCAATTTTAATATCTGAAAATATCGAGAAATTTTTATTTAAATTGTACCCTAATTCAAAATGAGAATGTGTTGAAGCCTCATCTACTTCTTCCTTTTTTTCGTGTGCTTCTACTATAGAATCAAAATGCAATTTGACACCGCCATGTAAATAAAATTTCTTATTTGCATCGGAATGAAGCGAATGATCATGATGTTCATGGCCACTTTGTGAGAAAGAATCTCTGGGGTTAACACCAAAAATTAGAATAATAATTATGATTAAAAATACAGTTTTTTTCATTTTTCCTATCTCCTTTAACAGCATCTTATGAATTGTTATAATATAACAATTGTTTAAGAATTGTTATAATATAACAATTTTTAGGAATCAGTCAAGACCTTATAATTTTAGTAATAGGAAAAATAATCATGAAAATTATGGCGAGTACCACAATTATTGTAGGTCCTGTGGGTATGTCTATTAGAACTGATAAAAATAATCCAAAAATTATTGACAAGATTCCGATAAAAGAGGACAAGAGTGCCATTTGAATTGGGGATTTCGAAATTTGCTTTGCTGAAGCAGCTGGGATAATTAACATTGATGTAATTAATAATATTCCCACAATTTTAACGCAAGTTGCTACAAAAATTATAAGTAAAGTTAAAAAAACAGCTTGGATAAAATTTGTATTGATTTTCTCGGCTGCAGCTATATTTTGATCTATTGTAAGCAAAACTAGCTTATCCCAAATTACATATAAAATTATCAATACAAATATGGTTGCTACAGAGAACAAAATTACCTCATTAGAAGTAACAGTTAAAATATCCCCAAACAAATATGAATCTAGATTGACCTTCTTATTTAATAAACTTATTGAAACAATTCCAATTGATAATGATGAATGTGCTAATATGCCCAGCAGTGTATCATTAGATAGAATTTGTTTATTTTGAAGATAAACAAGTAGCGCAGCAAATAAAGCGCATATAAAAAAAGTTCCAATTGTTATGTTAATTCCTAAAGCTATTCCTAAAGCTATTCCAAGAAGACTACTATGTGACAAGGAATCCCCGAAATAAGCCATTTGCTTCCAAACAACAAAGCAGCCTAGGCCGCCGCCAATTATAGAAACACAAATTCCTGCCAATAGTGCGTTTAGAATATATTGTTCAATCATGTGAATCACCATTGTGTTGGTGAGCATAATCGTGTTTATATACAGACATCCTGTTCGCAAAGTCGTGGCCAAATAAAGAAATAAATTCGGGATCTTTAGTAATGGCTAGGGGTTCTCCCGAACAGCAAATATGGTTAGACAAGCATATAACCTTTTTAGTTGAGGACATAACCAAATGTAAATCATGAGAAACCATAAGAATACTCAATTTTCTTTCAATAAATATGTGGTCTAATAATTTATAGAAATTCATCTGTCCTGAAACATCTAAATTCTGAGTTGGCTCATCTAAAACAAGTAAATTTGGATTTTCTATCAAAGACCTTGCAATTAATATTTTTTGAAGTTCGCCACCTGACAAATGAGTGATTTGTTTATTTAACAAAATTTCAATACTTAATTCACTAGCAATTTTGTTAATTTCAACACTACTAACTTTTTTATTAAGTTTAATAAAATCATAAGCTGTAATTGGAATAGATCTATCTGCTATAAAGTCCTGTGGAACATAGGACACTTTTAGGTCCGAAGACCTAACTATATTTCCATTATCAGGTTTAAAGAAACCAAGTAAGCATTTAAGCAACATGGACTTTCCAGCTCCGTTTGGTCCTATGATGGTTATAAAATCATTATGATTAATTTCTAGATTTATATTTTTGAGAATCTCTTTATCTTGACGAATAACAAAAACATTTTCGGCTTTGATTAACATATCTTCAGTATTAATCTTTTGAGCATTCATAACAATCACCATTAATTTCTATAGCAATATTCTTATGAAAAAAGCGATTAGAACTAAGCGTTGTTTTTATTGTATCAGTAATGTTTTCATCACAGCACTCTCTTACTTCATTACAATTATTACATATCATAAAATAACATTCGTTATGTTTCATTGGATGCGAACATCCTATGAAGGCATTTAAACTATTAATTTTGTGAACAAAGCCATTTTCCATTAGAAAGTCTAAAGCTCTGTATATTGTTGGAGGCTTAGGAGAATAATCCATGTCGGAAATCTTATTTAAAAGCTCGTAAGCTCTTGTTGGTTTATGACTTTCCCAAATGGACATTAAAATGAATTTTCTAATTTCTGTAAAACGTAATCCTTTGTCCTGACAGATAAACTCTGCTTTTTTTAACGCTGTATCAATACAGAATGTATGATTTTTACACTTTTTCATTTTCAATAACCAATTATATGTTATAGTGTAACATTATGAAATTAAAAAGTCTTATATTTTTTATAACATTTTTCTTACTTCCTATTTTATCACATAGTGATGAGAAAAGAATTATAGTATCTATAAAACCTTTACACTCTATTATATTAAACGTTGTAGACGAGGAAAAGGTAGATTTGTTGTTGGATGGGAACTTATCACCTCATGATTACAAGCTAAAACCATCTGATATGAAAAAGCTTGAAAATGCAGATTTAATTTTTTATATAGATACAGATTCTCTTGAAACTTTTCTAGCTAGACCATTAAAAGCTATTGATAAAAAAATTAAAAAAATATCTGTTATCTCTAATAGTAATTTAAAATTACTTCAAATAAGAGAAGGTGGTATTTGGGAAAAAGAGCAAAGTGGTCACGACCATTCACATGGAGAATACGACCCACATGTATGGCTAGATTCTGAGAATGTTATCAAAATAACAAAACAAGTAGTGAAAGAGCTATCAAAAATCAATCCATCTAAAAAGAATAAATATAAAAAAAATGCCCAGTCGTTTATTAAAAAAGTAAACATAAATAAAATAAAGATGAATGAGGAACTTATGCCAATAGCAAGCAGATCTTTTATAGTTTTTCATGATGCATACCAAAAATATGAAAAAGAATTTTGACTAAATGGGGCAGGGTCAATTTCTATTAATCCTGAAATTTCACCCTCACCTAAAAGAATCAATGAAATTAGGTCAAAAATAAAAAGAGACAATGTCCAATGCGTTTTTAAAGAGCCACAGTTTCCAAGTAAAATCGTGCAAACAATTATAAAAAACACCAACACAAAAGAGGGCTTGTTAGATCCTCTTGGTTCAAATTTAAAACCGGGAAAGAATCTTTATTTAAATCTAATAAATAATCTTTCAAAGAATCTAAAAAAGTGTCTTTCTTGATTTAGTAAATTAAAAAATTTAAAAGAAGGCAATAATACAAGAATAAGTAAATACATACATCGTAGTTAAGGCTCACGATCTATTAGTACACATTAGCTGAATCCTTCACAGGACTTACACTTTGTGCCTATCAAACTCGTAGTCTTCAAGTGATCTTTAGGAACCTAATGGTTCGGGAGAATTAATCTCGAGGCAGGTTTCCCACTTAAGATGCTTTCAGCGGTTATCCTTTCCAAACGTAGCTACCCAGCAATGCCGTTGGCACGACAACTGGTACACTAGAGGTTTGTTCACTCAGGTCCTCTCGTACTATGAGCAACTCCTCTCAATTCTCCTTCGCCCGTTGTAGATAGGGACCGAACTGTCTCACGACGTTCTGAACCCAGCTCGCGT
>JAYZEP010000001.1:0-172353 GCA_036337225.1 Thermodesulfobacteriota bacterium | reverse complement strand
TTTTTCCTAGAGAAAAGCACAATACGGTTGCCACTAATAAATTTCTATCAGGTTCATTGCGAGGAGATATAACTTATTATAGTTGGTACAAGGAACTTATTAATGCATTCTATGTCATGATTCTATTAGTTTTATTTACACCTCTATTTAACTATAAAGGCAGAGATGGCTCTGATTAATTTATTGTTCTCTTTTGGTGAACCAACTGTTATTCTCAAACAATTTTTTAATTCCTTATTTGAGTTAAAACTTCTAATAATAATACTTTCAGTCTTAAGGAAATTATTTAGAGATTTAGATTTTGTTGTTCTGATTAATATAAAATTAGAATCTGTTGGGTAAACCTCAAAATGAGTTTTGTCTTGAAGAAATTTTACTAGTCGAGTTCTTTCACTCTTAATGATCTGAATTTTCCTTTTTATACTTTTTTGATTATCAAAGTAATCACAAGCTATTAATTGAGAAAGAGTGGAAATATTGTATGGCAATCTTATTTTGTTTATTTCGGAGATAATCTTACTATTCCCAATCAAGTATCCCAATCTTAACGAAGCAAATCCGACTTTTGACATTGTCTTCATTATTAATAAGTTGCTATTTCTTTTTAGCATCGGCAAATATGAGTAAGAGGAATAATCAGCATATGCCTCATCAATTACTACTAGCCCTTTTGACTCTTTAATAATTTTTTTTATATCTTCTTGATTAAAGGAGTTTCCAGTAGGATTATTTGGAGTGGGTATAAATATTAAATCAGGATTGTATTTTTTAATCTTAATGAGCATATCTCTCATATTAATTTGAAAATTTTTATCTAAATCAACTTTTATAGTCCTATTGCCCGTTGCGGAGGACAGAATCTTATACATCGAGAAGCTTGGCTCTAAATGGATAATTGTTGCTGTTTTTCCAGTAAGCACTAAAAGCAAATACAATATCAGCTCGTCAGAACCATTACCAAAAATGATTTGATTCTGATTAACTTTGTAAAACTTGCTAGTCTTTTGTCTTAGAATGTTCTGATTAGGATCAGGATATCTATTAATAGAATTAAGTTCTAAGAACTTTTTCTTTGTCTTTGCTGACAAGTTCTCTATTATGCTTTGGGTTTCATCAAATGGGGACTCGTTAGCATTTAATCTAAATAAAAAATCAATTTCATCTGGAACATAAGAATCGAAATTCTTTAGAGATTGCTTTATGCGTAATTTGTATTTCAATTAACCGTTTCCTTCTTTGAGTCTAATAGAGACCGAATTAGCATGTCCGTCTAGTCCTTCTTCTTTTGCGAAAGATACAACTGAACTACCAAGTCGTTTTGAGCCATTACGAGAAATTTTTGTGTAGCTTGAATATTTCAAGAAGTCCAAGACGCTTAATGGTGACGAGAACCTTGCGTTGCCAGAGGTAGGAAGGACGTGGCTCGGTCCAGCAATATAATCCCCAAAGGCTTCTGCTGACAACTCTCCTACAAAAATTGACCCAGCATTAGTAATTTGATTAACCACCTTGTTGGGATTTTTGACACAAACTTGGAGGTGTTCTGGGGCTAGTTCATTAGCTAATTTAACAGCGTCATTAATACTTCTTAACACGTAAATTTTCCCATTTTTCTTAATAGACTCATTGATTATCTTTCTTCGTGGTAATAAGTTCGACTGAATTTTTAATTCTTTACGAACTTCCTTCGCAATCTTGTTTGAATTAGTGGCTAAAATTGCACTAGCTTCTGTATCGTGTTCAGCTTGAGCTATCAAATCAGCAGCAATATATTTTGAGTTCGAGAATTGGTCCGCTATTATCAAAACCTCACTGGGCCCAGCAATCATATCGATATCAACCTCACCAAAAACCTTTTTTTTGGCAATAGCAACAAATATATTTCCAGGACCAACTATTTTATCAACTTTAGGAATAGTTTTAGTACCAAAAGCAAGTGCCGCTATAGCTTGAGCACCCCCCACTTGAAAGATTTTCTTCACTCCAATGAGTTTCGCTATATATAGAATTGCAGGATTAATACCGCCCTTCGAGGGTGGTGTAACTACATAAATCTCCTTTGAACCTGCCACCTTGGCAAGAGCTGCTGTCATTATTAGAGTTGAAGGATATGCTGCTGTGCCACCTGGAACGTATATCCCAATTTTTCTAATTGGATTAATAGTCCACCCTAATGTGTTTCCTAATCGATCCTTATATGTGTAAGACTTTGGTAATTTTCTTTTTTGATAATCCACAACTCTTCTGTAAGACGTTTGTATTGCTAGTTGTACTTCTTTAGAAATTGTTTTTTCGGAAGCATTAATAAGACTTTTTTTAATTTCAAAATCTTTAGATTTGATTTTAACATTATCAAACTTCTCTGTTAAATATGTTAATCCAGAATCACCTTTGGCAAGAACGGTCTGGACAATCTTATCAACTTGGCGTTCTATATTCTCAGTAGAGGCTCTTTGTTTCTTTCGAATACCTGTTACCTCAGTAATAATACTGCGAGAACTCAATTTAAGGATTTTCATCATACTGATTATACAATAAATTTATTACCAATCTTTATCAATTAAAAATTACTGATTTAAGATAATGTCGAGAGATAAAGACAGATTAATAATTAGCATATAAAAAATTGAGAAAAGAAAAACATTTTTATGATAATGTGTTTTGCGAAATGAAAGAAATACAAAATAAAGGAACAAGGCTCCCGTAAATATAGCAACACACGCGTAAAAATTAGATGCAATACCGACAATCCAAAAATACAATGAAATTGGAAGCAGGGCGAGGCTATAAATCGAAATTAAATAATTAGTATATTTTTGACCGTAGATGATTGGCATAGTTGGAAAGCCAGCTTTTTTGTAATCATCCGAAAGGTATTGAGCCAACGACCAAAAATGAGGAGGTTGCCAAACCATCATGAATACAAAAAGCACCAATACGTCCAAGTAGTGGAAAGATACTTCAGGCTGAATAGCGGAATATCCAATAATAACGGGTAGTGCGCCAGGTATGCCACCTAGCACCGTTCCAAACGGGGAAGATCGCTTTAAAAATAAGGTGTAATAAATCGTATAAGAAAGGATGGCCAATACAAGAAGGAAAAAGTTAAGATAGTTGATAAAAAGAAGAGAGATGCCTAAAGAAGATGTTATAAGTAGGGCAGCAAAAAAAGATAAAGATTTAATACCAATCAATTTTAATGCCTCAACTCTTTTTACTAGCCGTTCCATCAATTCATCTTCTTCCCTTTCAATGAGGTTATTAATCATGGCTGAACCAGCAGCAGAAAATATTAAAGAGACCATAGTAAAAAAAATTATCTTTGCTTCTGGTAGCGATCTCGAGGCAAGAACCATACCCGTAAGTCCAGTTATTCCCACACTAAGGACTATGTTCGGTTTAGAAAGTGAAAGTAATGCTCTTAAATAATTCATTGATTTACTGGGTCTTTTTTTTCAAAAATAATGTTCAAAAGTACCGCAACAATTAACAAAGCAACTAGCAAATGTATTGCGGTCATCGTAAAAGCAAGTCTCGAAATTACAACAAAAATTCCTAGGGCAACTTGAAAAAGAACCAAAAAAAACAACCTTCTAGAATTCTTTGACATAGATTCAGACATTTTTCTGTAATAAGGTAGCACAAATAGCCCCAAAGAAAAAATCAATATTAGTATTCCTATAAATCTGTGGAGAAGGTGGATAAAGACTGTTTTGCTCATATATGGAGGAATCCAATAACCTAGACATGTAGGAACATCTGGGCATGCCAAGCCGGCATTTGAATGTCGTACATACGCACCTAAAACTAATTGTACGCACACCATTAAAAATAGGAAAAGATAAATCGAATTCTCTTTCGTGAAAATCTGAACCTTGTCTAGCTTGGAGCCATCAGGGTACACGCACATGGTATAGATCAGAACAAAGATAATTATTGCGTTAGCGAAATGAAAAGTGGTTGTGTTCGTTTCAAGCTGTAAAATTACAACTAGTCCACCTAGTGCTATCTGTATAATCAAAAAGAGGCCACACAAAATTGGAATTAATTTTTGTTTGTCTACATATGACTTTAATCGTCTTCTTGCTAAGAATACAAAAAGTATTGTAACAAATAAGCCTAAGATTCTATGGGTATGTTCCATAAAAATGGAAAAATTTAGACGTGGAAAAAATTCTCCAAAACAGAGAGGCCAATCTGGACAAGCAAGTCCGGCACCGAGACCGCTTACCATGTTGCCCCAAATCAATAATAAAGTTAAAGAGAATAGCGTGAGTTTTTCTAGGATCCCCATTTATATTAATTTACAACACGAGTAAATATATCGGTAGCAGTAAAAGCTATCAGTAAGAACAATAAAAATATTGGGTAAATAGCGAAAACCCACGTCATAGCATCTTCATGTTTGAGATGCATAAAATATAGTGCGACAAAAGTTGCTTTAACGGATGCGATTAGTAGTGCAATTGGGACGTTCAGGACACCAAAATCAAATTGTGCCGCAGCAACAGTGACAACCGTAAGCACCATCAAAAGTATCCCAATATTTACATATTGCTTATACGAACTTGAACTATCCATGCAAAAAACCTCCTTATCCTATTAAATACAACAATGGAAAAAGATAGATCCATATCACATCAACTAAGTGCCAATACAAACCACCTATTTCGATTGCCGTAAAATTATCTTTTGAATAATACCCTTTTGATGTCTTATATAAAAGAAAAGACAACAATCCCATTCCTATAAAAACATGAAGCATATGAATTCCAGTAGCAGCATAGTAAAGTGAATAAAAAATATCAGTTCCCGGCGTAATACCGTGATGGATTTTGTATGAATACTCAAAATATTTATTTATTCCAAAAATAGCGCCGCAGACAATAGTAATCCAAAGCATCAATTTAACTAATTTTATTCTGTTTTCTTGAATTGCCTTAACGGCAACAGCAACCGTAAAACTACTAAAAATAAGTATGACTGTATTTACTGTACCAAGAACCACGTTTAAGCTGCTTGAGCCCTGCTCGAACATTTCCGGGTATATAGCCCTAAAAATCGCATAAGCAGCAAAAAGGCCGCCAAATAATAGTAGTTCAGTAGCTAGGAAAAGCCACATTCCAAATTTCGAGGCAGCATACTCAACTTCTGGATCAACATGTTGATGTTCATCGTCTGTGACTACAGGAGGCAGCATATCGGATGGGTAGGCCAATGACTTAATTAATTTTGAAGTTAAATTTAAGATTCCCATTTTATCCTTCCTGTTCTATTTTGTTTCCATATGCATATGTCGAATCAGTAACAGTAGGAATTTCATCAAAATTAAGCGTTGGTGGTGGTGAAGACATACTCCATTCTAACGATACTGATTTATATGGATTCCCTTCCGCGTCTGAAATAGGTTTGAAAAAATTGTAAACCATCAAAATAAAGCCAATAGCTGTAATCCATGATCCATAGGTGGAGAGTTGATGAAACAATGTAAACTCAGGATCATAATTAAAATATCTTCTTGGCATACCAAGACTTCCCATTATAAATTGAGGGAAGAAAGTAACATTAAAACCTATAAAGATTAGAACGAAGGCGATTTTTGCCTTGAATTCGTCAAACATTTTCCCCCACATCTTTGGGTACCAGAAGTGAAGTGCCGAAAATAATCCGAATAGTGTGCCTCCAATCATAACATAGTGCATATGGGCTACAACAAAATATGTGTCATGTAAGTGTACAACCGGCGCCAAAGCCCCTAGATACAGTCCCGTAAGGCCTCCAATGGTAAATAAAAAAATAAATGCTAGAGCGTAGAGCATCGCGGCACTTAATTGAACTGAGCCCCTATGCATGGTCCACAACCAATTAAAAACTTTAATAGCTGTGGGAATGGCAACAGCAAAAGTAATAGCAGAAAAAATTATATTAATTAATTTGGATTGCCCACTTGTAAACATATGATGGCCCCATACAAAAAAACTTATCAGCGCTATAGCAAGACTAGAATAGGCAATAGCCCTGTATCCAAAAATGGGCTTTCTCGAAAACACTGGAATTACCTCGGAGATAATTCCCATAGCTGGAAGAATCATGATATAGACCGCCGGGTGAGAGTAAAACCAAAAGAAATGCTGGAACAGAACTGGATCCCCTCCCCTTGCGGGATCAAAAAATCCCAAACCAAAATATCTCTCTCCTATGAGCAAGACCAATGTAATGGCAACTACCGGTGTAGCCAATACCTGCAGAAGAGATGTGGCATAGGCAGCCCAGCAAAAAAGCGGAAGTCTATCCCAAGTCAGACCTGGCGCTCTTAATTTATGCATAGTAACAATAAAGTTTATTCCAGTTAGAATCGAGGAAAAGCCTAAGATAAAAATTCCTGTGGTTATAAGAATAACGTTGGTTCCTGACTCGATAGAGTATGGAGTATAGAATGTCCAACCGGTATCTGCAGGTGCAGCAAGAGCAATAAGAAATACTAAAGCACCAAAACAGTAAATCCAAAAACTGTATAAATTTAATTTAGGGAAAATTACATCTCTTGCTCCAATCATAAGTGGTATTAAAAAATTCCCAAAACTTGCCGCAACTCCAGGAACAATAAACAAAAAAACCATCATTGCACCATGCAACGTAAATAAGACATTGTAGCTATGGGCATTTACAATTGTTTGAGCTGGCGTTAAGTGCTCAGCTCTTAATAGCAAGGAAGCAATAGCGGCGATTACAAAGAATGTGCCAATTCCAGCAAGATACATTACTCCCAATCTTTTATGATCCATAGTAAAAAACCATGAAGAAAAGCCGCTGCCATTTTTTAAATAATTTTTCTCATTATCGCTAGACATATTCTATTCGCTCCCTATTTTAATGTTTTAATGTATTCAATTATTGCAGTTATTTCAGAGTCACCCAAAACACCTTTATAAGCAGGCATTATTGGTTGGTAGCCCTTAACCATTTTTGCCGTTGGAATTTCTATAGATTCTCTTAGATAATTTTCATCCGCCGCAAGAGAGCTGCCATCTTCAAATTCTCTTTTCTGACCAAATAGACCTTTCCATGTTGGTCCGAGGCCTCCATCGGCCCCACCGACATTATGACAAGCAATACATCCAGCACTCTGATGGAGCCCCTTGCCAATTTCATGTAAGGGTGTGTCCGCCGAGGCTGTTACGATATCCGTCTCCGAGCCAGATTCCCAAGCCGCATATTCAATCCTGTCCAATACGTGTACTTTCCCATCCATATTTGAGTGTCCAGCTCCACAATATTCGGTACAATATATTTTAAACACTCCTTCCTCGGTAGCAGTAAAGTTAATAAATGTATATCTATTACCCATCGTATCTTGTTTAACTCGGAACGCGGGTACGAAAAAACTATGTAGTACATCTTCTGACTGCATTACAAGTCTGATAGGCTGATCAATTGGCACATATAATTCATTTAGTGTCTTTTTCCCATTAGGGTAATCAAAGGACCACATCCACTGCCTTGCAGTAACATTAATCTCGTAGGCATTTTTAGGTGTGGTTGTATATTCATCATAGTAAATGTATCCGTAAATAAAAATTACTATGCACAATATAGTTGGTATTACTGTCCAGAGGGTCTCTAAAAAACTATCGCCTGTTATACGCGGAGTAGAATCATTATCAGTTTTTCTTCTATATTTTATTACAAAATAAATGAGTAGGAAGGCGATTAGTACACATGAAACTACAGAAATTACGGTAACCAAAGTTAAGACAAAATCTACGTCGTACGCAAACGTAGACGCAGCAGGTGGTAGCCACTTCATCCTTTCCTTTCTCCTCTGTCTTTAAGCCACATAAAACCCAAAAACACTCCAAGACATAATAAAGTTACTGCGCCCCCGAGCTTAATAACATTTAAAGCCTGTAGGGCATACTTTTTACCTACGGGATCAAAATCGTAACAATAAAGAAGGACTCTGTCGGACAACGAAGATTGTCCAATGACCCCGTCCGAAGCTTCCAGCATAGCCAGGTTAAAATCTTTAGGATCAAAAAGAACACCAGGTAAATATCTAGAAACTTTTCTATTTTTTGTTAGGATTATTATACCCGCAGGATGGGCAAATTCATCCCCATCTTTAGTAAATTTAAACCCAACCGAGTCAGTAATTGCTTTGATGCTCTCACGATTAGCCACAAAGAAACTCCACTCTTCACCTTCTCCAAGATTGCTTGCATATTTTTCTTGTTTTTTTGTAGCAATTTCTGGACTATCAGCTGGGTCGAAACTTAGTGTGACCAAATTATAGTCTAACCCTGGTCTAATTTTCCTATTAGAGGATATAACTTCTTCAGCACCATTTAATAAAAAAGTGCACATCCGTGGACAAGTATAATATGCCAAGATAAATACTGTAGGCTTAGTGTCGTCTAGGACCTCATCTAAATTTGTTTCTGAATTCTTAATATCGATAATTTTAGAATATAAGTCAATCTCACTGTCAAGCTTTTCTACCCAGCCAACATCTTCTTTGATTTGTCTTTCGTCGGTAATTCCAAGAACAGAACTTGGACACAACAAAAGAAACAATATTACAAAAAAAGTTCTCATCTGCAGTATAGGCAAAACAGTAGTATTATAAATTCATGCATCTTAGTGTCAATCAGTACTATTAAAGTGTAGAATAGTAATTAATTGGAAAATTGATAAAGCGTTATAGATTAGATAATATTAGATTTTTATTTGATTCTATGATGGGCCCATAGCTCAGCTGGTTAGAGCATCCGGCTCATAACCGGGCGGTCACTGGTTCGAATCCAGTTGGGCCCAGAGAGAACTGTTATGATGAAAGATGAAATCAAATCTTTGTTAGACTTACAAAAACTCGATACTCAAATTGCCGATATACAGGCTACGGTAAAAGAAGTACCAGGCAAAATCCTTTCACTAAATACGAAGATTAAGGACGACGAAGCAAAAATAGATAATCTAGACAGTAAAATTGAGGACCTAAATAAGGAAATCAGTTCGTTTCAGAATCAAACAATGGATATCAATGAAAAAATTAAAACGCTTGAGGATAAATTGTTCTCTATAAGTTCTTCTAAAGAGTTTGAAGCTTTACAAAAGGAGACAGGGGATTTAAAAAGAAAAAAAATAGAGGTTGAAGACTCTGAATTGAAGATTATGGAACAAGTCGAGTCTTCAACAAAAGATTTAGAACTGCTTCGATCAAGATTTGACGAAGAATTAAGTCCACTAAAAGACGAGATAAAAGAATTAGAATCCGTGCTACAAAAATCGGAGTCGGAGATGGGAGCAGTTGAAAATACCAGGTCTGAAATGGTGAAAAGCATTGACGATGAGATTTTAAAAGTTTACACAAGATTGCTCACCTATAGTCCTCCAGTAGTTGCCGAAGCAAAAGGGGAAGTATGTGGGTACTGCTATATGAAGATTCCACCTCAGACATACATAAAGGTTTTACAAGAAAATGAAATTATTTTGTGTCCGTGTTCAAAGAAGATATTGACACCCGAGATAAGCTAAGTTTTATGAATTTTATTGTAAAAATTTTTATAGACGGCGCTTGTCAGCCTAATCCTGGATCAGGGGGAGTCGGTGTTCATATAATTCTTAACGAATCCGAGGAAACATACTCCAGACCATTGAAAAATATTGTTACCAATAATATTGCTGAATATGAAGCATTGATATTATCACTAAAATTAATTTTGGATAAAGATATTACAGCGAAGGAGATACAAATTTTTTCTGACTCCAAGTTGATATGCATGCAATTTAACAACCAGTGGAAGTGTAAAGATACAAAATTACTACCTCTTCTGAAACAAGCCATAGAATTACACAGTAGGATTAAATCCCCATTGAACCTAAGCCTCATACCCAGAGAAGAGAATTTTGTCGCCGATAAACTTGCAAAAAGCGCAATTCTATCATAAATTATAGTCTCGAGTGAGTTGAGTGATCGCTTGTTTTAAACAAGAGGAAAGTCCGGACTCCTAAGGGAAATGGTGCTGGGTAACGCCCAGGTGTCGTGAGACAACGGAAAGTGCCACAGAAAATAACCGCCATTAGTACTCATATGATATTAATGGTAAGGGTGAAAAGGTAGTGTAAGAGACTACCGCAAGACTTGGCGACAAATCTTGGCGAGGCAAACCCCACCTGGAGAAAGATCAAGTATAGAAGCTGGTATCTCTTCCATATGCTTCGGGGTAGATCGCTTGAGATAATGAGTAATCATTATCCTAGATAGATGATCACATAAAACAGAATTCGGCTTACTAACTCACTCGCTTAAACAAACTTAATTTTATAGAAATTTCTTTTTCCTATTTTGATTTCCCACTTCTCTTCTTCTTCAGGTAAATAATCTAGGGAGGTTAACTTGTTTCTATTAATTTCAATTGCTTTGTCTTTTATAAACCTTTTTAATTCTGATCGCGAAAAGGAATTTTCAGATATTTCCACTAAAAGATCTAAAAGGTTTTTATCTTTAAGTTGAATTTGCACCTCAGAAATATCACCGGGAAAATCTTTCTTGCTGAATTTCGTTTCGAACAACTCCTGGGATAAATCAGCAGAAGGTGCATCATAATATTCGGAAACAATTGTGTGTCCAAGAAGTTTTTTTCTATCAAGAGGGTCGAGTATTTCATTAAAAAAATCACTTCTATCGAAATAAAGTAGCTTGATATACTTTGACATTAAATCATCAGAAATGGACATAACTTTTCCGAACATTTCCTCCGGAGGATCATTGAGCTCTATGTGATTGTCAAGAGTTTTTGACATTTTCATCTTTCCGTCAAGGCCTTCTAGGATGGGCACAAAGATTCCAATTTGCTGAGGCATTTCAAAAGCCTTTTGAATTTGCCTTCCTAGTAAAATATTAAACATCTGATCCGTTCCTCCCATTTCTATGTCTGACTTCACAACTACCGAATCATACGCCTGGAGTATCGGGTAAAGAAATTCTGTTACAGTGATTGCCTCCCCTGCCTGATATCGCTTTTTAAAATCGTCTCTCTCTAGAAGTCTAGCAACATTCTCTAAAGAGGTTAGTTGGATTAAATTGCTTAAATCGAAACCATTAAACCATTTTGAATTATATAAAATTTCTACATTTTCATCCTTAAGTATTTTAAATACTTGGTCTTTGTAGGTTGAAGCATTATTGTCTATTACTTCTTGGTCCAAAGGTGGTCGAGTCTTGTCTCTTCCAGTCGGGTCACCAATCTTTGCAGTAAAATCTCCAATTAAAAAACATATTTGGTGTCCTAGCTCTTGAAATACTTTGAGTTTTCTAAGAATTAAAGAATGTCCTAAATGTAGATGGGACGTGGTAGGATCAAAACCTGCCTTCACTCTTAGTGGCACATTGTTTTCATAAGAAGATTCAAGCTTTTTTATAAGTTCATCTTCAGGAATTATGGCATCAATATTTTGCTTTATAATTTCAAGTTGCTTATTTGGCTTTATAAATTGCATTTTATTTATATTATTCTATTTGCAAGCTTTTAATCAAGCATCAATAAATCTATTTGTGATTGGATATCGCCTATCGCGACCAAAAGCTTTAACGGTAATTTTAATCCCTGGGGGCGATTGTCTTCGCTTAAATTCACTATTATTTACTTTTTGTATAATAGTTGAAGTGAGTGCTCGGCTAATTTTTAATGTAGAGGAGATTTCTTTTAAACTTTTTCCTTCCTCGATATATAATTCAAGAATTGCATCTAATGTTCTATAAGGCGGCAGAGAGTCGGAATCTTTCTGGTTCTCCCTAAGCTCCGCAGATGGTTCCCTGAGAATAATTTCTTTGGGGATTAAATTGTCAGGATTGAGTCGATTGTAAAATCTAGCTAATTTATAGACTAAGGTTTTTGGTATATCTTTAAGTATCGCCAATCCACCTGTAGCATCACCATATAAAGTAGAATATCCAATGCTTATCTCACTCTTGTTCCCTGAGCACAGCAGTAAATGTCCTAGCTTGTTTGATGTAGCCATTAGAACATTTGCTCGAATTCGTGCTTGTAAGTTTTCTTCGGTTGTATCTCGTGGAGTCTTTCCGTAAATCATATCAGCCAATAATTTATTAGTATTCTCAAAAACGCCCTGAATACTTGCTACTCTTAGCTTAAAGCCAATATTACGAGACAACTCTTGTGCAAGATTAAGGCTTTTATCGGAGTTGTATTGCGTTGGCAGAGCAATGCCTAAGACATTGTTTTTACCTAAGGCCTGTACTGCAATTGCTGCAGCTAGCGCTGAGTCGATACCTCCAGAAATGCCTAGTAAGACTTTGCTGAAATTATTTTTATGAACATAATCCTTCAATCCTAGACGCAGAGCCAAAAGGACTTTTTCTAAATAATGACTATCGTCTTTTTTGGACAGGCAAATCGAAGATTTATTTTTTTTAAAGTTAACATTTTTAATCAACAAATCTTCTTCGAATTCTTTTCCGTAAGCTACAACATTACCATTGTTATCCAGAACCATACTTCTCCCATCAAAAACAAGTTCGTCCTGTCCTCCGACGATATTACAATAACAAATTCCAATACGATTTTTCTTCGAAATCTTTTTTAGTATATGCAGTCGTCTTTTTTGTTTGTCCAAACTAAACGGTGAGGCAGATAGGTTAATCAATAAATCAATAGGGTCATTGCCAATTCTTTTGTTGATTGCTTTTGTGTCCACCCATATATCCTCACAAATGGTAATACCAATTTTACGATTATGAATTGTAAACGTTACCGGCTCTGTACCTTTTTCAAAATAACGGTCCTCGTCAAAAACTCCATAGTTTGGTAATTGAAATTTTTTATATTCTTTTTGCAGCTTGCCTTCAACAAAAACGCCAGCAACGTTAAAAAGTTTTTTATCGATTTTTCTCGGGTATCCAATAATCACGCTAATACCACTAGTAATTTTTTCCAAATTTTTTACGGCCACATCTATAGACTTAAGGAATTTGTTGTTAAGTAATAAATCCTCTGGGGGATATCCGGTTAGAGCAAGTTCAGGGAAACAAAGTAGGTCTACGTTGCGTTTTTTAGCAAGACTGATTAAGTTAGAAATCTTGCTAAGATTGAATTGCAAGTCTCCCACTCTAGAATTGATTTGGGCAAGTCCGATTTTGAGGTTCTTTTTCATATTATAAAATTATAAATAAATATTCTATAATGTTTTAATGAATTTAATCAAATATTGCTTAAAAACCTTATTGGCTTGCCTCTTTGTAATTCTGATATCTTCAAGTACCCATGCTAATAATGAGGAGATAATTGACTCAACCGTTTATTATATAGAGAAAAATGCCTACTTCTATAAAGAGAGTGCTTTTGCAAAAATCTTTGCTAGTGCCATAAACTCTATAAATACTTTCTCTGATGAAATATTCATCAAAATTGTAGAGACTCCGAGTGAAAATTTAGAGATCGAAGTCAAAGTCGATAACACCAGCGAGAATATTGTGCTCAAAAAAAATAAGAATTTAATTGATGTAGGTAAAAATTTGAACACAATCATTAATTTGCTCGAAGCAAAAGATATAGCCAATGATAAAAACAACCTGTTAGCCTACCATGTAGCCAATGCAGTCTTACAAGAAATAGACGAATATTCATCAATAATCGAACCAGATGATTTAAATCAGTTTTTAGTAGAAACCAAAGGGAGCTTTGGGGGGATTGGGATTGTTGTTGGAATAAGAGATGAAAAACTCACAATTATCTCTCCCATTGAAGGTACACCGGCATTTGAAGCAGGAATTAAAGCCAACGATGTAATACGAAGAATTGAATCAAATAGCGCGGATGGAATAACTCTAGAGCGAGCAATACAATTATTAAGAGGCGAAAAAGGAACCGGCACAACACTATACATCGAAAGAGAGAACACAGAGGACTTGATTAAGTTTGACATAATCAGAGACATAATAAGCATTGAAAGTATTTCATCAAAGATTTTCGAAAAGAATATAGGTTATATAAAAATAAAATCATTCCAATCAAATACATTCGAGCAATTTCAGGACGCGTTTGGTTCCTTAAGGAAAGAAGGGATACTGTCTTTAATTCTCGATTTAAGAGGAAATCCCGGTGGTCTTTTTGATCAAGCATTACAAATATCAAATATATTTCTAAAAAACAAACTAATAGTATCGACTAAAGGTAAAAAATCGGATATGAATAGGCCTTTTTTTACGGGTGCTGCGCCCATTAAAAAATTTGCTGGGCCAATCATCGTGCTTGTTGATAAGGGAAGTGCTAGTGCATCTGAAATTGTTGCTGGCGCCTTGAAAAACAACAAAAGATGTTTAATTATTGGGGAAACCACTTTTGGCAAAGGAACTGTACAGCAAATCTATGAGCAAAATGATGGATCAGCAATAAAGCTAACAATTGCAGAATATTTGAGTCCAAAAAATTATCAAGTTCATCTAAACGGCATTGATCCCGATATCAATTTTATGCCAGCGGATTTTAAAAATGGGAAATTATTGTTTGACAAGGAAGTAACAGAGAAACTCGTCAAACCAGGTTTGAACCGAGAACTTTATATCGTCTATAGTCCAGAGGAAAATAATACGGAGGAAGATGAGTTGGTTAAATTCTCTCAAGCAATATTGAATTCCGATTATATGAAAAAGTTCAGCTTCAATGATAATACAGACAATTTTCTGTCTCTGATGGAAAATGAATTATCCATTATGGCAGGGGAGATTACTAAGTCATTAACTTCGAAAATAGATAATTTTAAAACTAATGGCAAAAATAGAACCAAGATGACATACAAAGGGCTGGAGTTAAAGATTAATCCAAAGATAGTATTGGGTTCTGGTGAGACAAAATCAGTAATTGCTGAAATAAAAAATAATTCTAAAGAAAGGTTCTCCAATCTGGTTCTTCTTACAAATTCAGAGAATACGCTTCTTAATAATAAATACTTTTTTGTTGGTACTATTAAAAGCAAAGAGACTAGAAGGTTTACAATGGAGCTCATTATTCCTAGTTGGGCAGAGGACAGTAGTGATATAATCAAGTTTGCATTATCGGAACTTTCTTTTGATGATCCATTAAGACCAAGCCTGACTAGCATAAAGGAAGTAAGTTCAGACGTTAAAATAAAGAGACAAGAATTTATCTTTCCAGAATTTGCTTATCGGGTTGTCCCAAAAAACAATTTAGACGAGGATATAGAGATAGGGCTAGAAATACAATTAAAAAAAATCCAAAATAGTTGCGATGAATGCTATATTAAAATTTTAACTAGAGACAAGAATTTAATCATTAAAGATAAAAATCATAGAATCAATTCAATAAACAAAAAAGATATAACAGTAAACAGCAATCTACTCCTGGAAAAGAACTTGCATTCCGATTTTATAAATTTCACTATAAGATTTCACGATGAGGCTTCACACTCATTCTTTGATAAAGAAATTTCGATATCTTTTGAAGAAATTAGTTCATTTGTCAAGTTTCAGGAAGCAGTAGATTACAGGCTTACAGGAGAAAAAATAGTGTTTTCTGACCCAAGCAATAATGCCATTGTGCTTGGGTCGGCAAAACATGGCAATCTGGTGGATGTAATTGGAGAAACAATGAATTTTCTCCTGGTAATGACCGAAGATAAACGATTATACTGGGCTCAAAAGTCCATGGCTTCTAGCATTAGTCAAGAAGAGAAGAAGTCTTTTGTAAAATCAAAAATAATCGGTCAGTACGAAGAGCCTCCCAGTATAAACATTGAAACTAAATTATCAGAAGATAAAAATACGGTTGAAATACAATCTTCTATTGAAGATGCAACAAATCTCAAAAATATTAATTATTTTATAAATGAGAAAAAATTTAGATTAGTGTCTCAAAAAAGTAAAAACATTAAAGAATCTTTTGGAGTCGTGCTAGGTCCTGGAAGAAATAAGTTGTCAGTTGTTGCAATCGATGCAAAGAATATCAAGATATTTAAGAACTTTTTTATAACAAATCATGAGGAGTAATTATTTCTTAATCAAACTAGTTAGTGCGACACTCGTTCTATTTATAGTTATATCTGCAACTTTTATACTATTAAGAACCTTGCCAGGTGGACCTTTTGATTCGGAAAAGAAGCTACCACCAAAGGTGAAAGCCAACATAGAAAAAAAATACAAACTAGATCAACCAATCCTGAGTCAATATACATCTTATGTGGGGAATATAATTAAATTCGATTTGGGGCCTTCGTATTTTTACACCGGAAAAAGCGTGAACGAAATTATAGCCAAAAGTTTTCCTTTTTCGTTAAAAGTAGGATCGATATCATTATTGGTCACAGTTTGCGCATCGCTTTATCTTGCAATTTTCTTATTTCAAAGAAAACAGGATTTCGTGACAAAACTAATCAGTCTTTTTCTTTACGCATCTGTTGGAATTCCAACTTTTCTACTAGGAGCAATATTAATAATTCTTTTCTCCGTTAAATTTCCAATTCTTCCAGCTGCTTTACTTGAAACGCCCGCCAGCTATATTCTTCCTGTCCTAACTTTGTCGATTCCTTCAATTTCCTTTCTAACAAAATTAATGATTGAGTCGATGGACGAAACAGAAAACTCTATGTACGTGAGAAATGCTAGAATTAACAATATAAATCCGAAATCGTTATTAAACTTCTACATTGTCAAGAATTCCCTTATCCCTTTTACAACGGCCATTGGACCTATTGCGGCCTTTATGATTACAGGATCATTTGTGGTTGAAAGTATCTATTCTATTCCTGGAATGGGGAGGATGTTTGTATTTTCAATAATCAATAGAGACTACCCCCTTATTTGTGGGTTAACTATCGTATATACAATCATTCTTATTTCTTTGAATATGATAATCGATTTTACCTATCCTCTTTTAGATAAGAGGATTAAAATGCAAAAATGAATATACGACTTGATATTGAATACATTGGTACAAACTTTTGTGGGTGGCAAAGACAAAGAGGGTCTCCAACAATTCAAGGAGAACTAGAAAAATGTTTGAAGAATGTCTACAAAAAAAATGTAACCCTGCTAGGATCCGGCAGGACTGACAGTGGTGTTCATGCCTATAATCAGGTAGCCAATTTTCACATCGATGAAAACCACAAAATCAATATGGTTGGATTAAGAAACGATTTAAACAGCCTACTTAATGGAGAAATACGGGTTAAGAAGTGTAGCAAAGTGCCAGAAGGGTTTCATTCACAGTATAGCTCTAAAAAAAAGATTTATTTGTATAGGATAAAGACCGTAGATCCCTGCACAGTTTTTGAAAAAGGCAGGTTTTGGTTTATCAAGAAGGAGTTAAACATAGAGGCACTCCGAGAATGCTCAAAAAAGTTTATTGGCGAAAAAGATTTTAAAAACTTTTGCAAGACTGGATATGCCGGGGAATCAACTACAAGAAGGGTTAAGAAGATATCTATAAAAACAAATGCTAATTATATAGATTTGTTTATTGTTGGGGACGGCTTCTTAAGAGGGATGGTAAGACTCATTGTTGGTTGCTTGATTAATTACGAAAAAGGTAAAATAGAGCAAGGGGATATAGATTTGGCTATCAAGAACAAAAAGAGATTAAAACTTAATCTAAGCGCTCCAGCAGAAGGTCTGTATCTATATGATGTAGAGTATTAATATGAAATTTGATGGTTTTTCAGAAGTAGGGTATCCAACTAAAATTGTGGCAATTGGACTGAACTATTACGATCACGCAGAGGAGATGAAAAAAGACCCGCCCAAAGAGCCACTAATGTTTCTAAAACCTGTTTCCTCTTTAATTACTTGGAACGAAAATATAATTTATCCAAACCACATGAGTTCTAAAGTCGACTATGAGGGTGAACTCGGGATAGTAATAAAAAAAGAAGCCAAGTGGGTCAGTAAAGAAAAAGCCTATGATTATATACTGGGAGGCGTATGTGTAAATGATGTTACAGCACGTGACTTGCAATCTGTCGATATACAATTCTCAAGAGCAAAAGGTTTTGATACATTTTGCCCAGTTGGTCCATATATATCAGATGAAATTGATTATCAAAATGTTAAGATTAAAACTGTTGTAAATAATCAAGTTAAGCAAGAGTCTAATACGTCGTTAATGGTTCATAAAATTGATTTTCTAATTAGTTACGTAAGTAAGGTTATGACTCTGAATAAAGGAGATTTAATCTTGACTGGAACACCCGGTGGTGTAGGTTCGTTACAAGATCAAGATATAGTAAGTGTAAACATTGAGGGCCTAGGTGAAACAAAAAATAAAGTCACTTTAAGGATCCAAGATTAAAGCAAGGGGTAAGTATGGCAAAAATTTTAATTTTACCAGGTGATGGAATTGGCATCGAGGTTACAAATGAATGTCTAAAAATAATCGATTTTTTTAAAAAAGATTTTAATTTCGAAATCGAACAAGACCTTTTTGGCGGCGCTTCAATCGACAAGAATGGAGAGCCACTAAGTCAATCAGTGCTTGATAAAGCTATGGAGTCTGATGCGGTACTGTTAGGGGCAGTTGGTGGTGAAAAATGGGAAAAGATTGATCATAATTTAAAGCCCGAGAAAGGCTTATTGATGTTAAGAAAGGAGTTAGAAACTTTTGCGAATCTAAGACCTGGGAAAGTTTTTCCAGCATTGATAGGTGCTTCAAGCTTAAAAGAGGAGTCCGTTAAGAATACAGATATTTTAGTTGTAAGAGAACTAACAGGAGGAATATATTTTGGCGAACCGAGGTTTGTAAAAACAATAAATGAGAAAAGGGTTGGGGCTAATACGTTGATTTACAACGAAGATGAAATTCGAAGAGTAGCCCGAGTTGCATTTGAGTATGCACGAAAAAGGGGCAACAAAGTCACTTCTTTGGATAAAGCCAACGTCCTAGAGGTTATGCAGTTGTGGAGAGATGTTGTTACCGAAGTACACGAAACCGAGTTTAATGATGTGGAACTTGAACACCTATATATTGATAATGCCGCTATGCAGGTAATTAAAAGACCATCCACATTTGACATAATTCTCGCTAGTAATCTCTTTGGCGATATTATTAGTGATGAGATTGCGGAGCTTACTGGATCACTTGGAATGTTACCATCAGCGTCAATCGGGGAAAAAAATGCTATATATGAACCGGTGCATGGAAGTGCTCCAGATATAGCTGGAAAAAACCTCGCCAACCCCATAGCAGCAATAATGTCCCTTGCAATGCTATTCAAGTATTCATTAAGCTTAGACCATGTGTCAGATTTGATTGAGACCGCGGTCTCCAATGCCCTCAATGCTGGCTTTAGAACTCAAGATATTAACAAAGATGGAAAAGGTATAATAGTTAGCTGTTCTGGAATGGGAGACGAAATCCTAAAGAATATAGATGAAATCAAATCCGAATTTATCCGATAAATCATTGCCGCCTAAGGAAGATATCCTTAAGTCCTTAAATATCAACCTAGACCACCATGGCTCTTATTCGATTTATGGCTCTAATGATTTTATAAATTCCACAATAATTGCACAGCTGTATAATAAATATTCAGAAGATATCTTCTTTGTAACAAATACTTCCAAAGATTGCGAAATACTCATCGAGCATCTCAAGGAAAGTTTTAGTCTGTCAACTTTTTATTTAAAAAATGAGCTCTTTCATTCAGAGTCCGAGGAAAGTAGTAGGAATTTATTTTTAAATACATTATTTTTTGTCGAACAGAATGAGCATAAAAAAATCAAATTTATAGACAAGGAAAATTTATTTTATTCCATACTTAAAGAAGATAGTATTGAATGCGCAATCCTAAAGAAAACTGATCAGAAATGTACAAGGGCTTCGCTAATCAGCCAATTGGAAAACTATGGTTACACAAAAAAAGAATTCGTAGAAGGCCTTGGTGACTATTCCGTTAGAGGTTCGATAGTAGATGCCTTTCCACCTTCTTATGCATTTCCAATAAGAATAGAATTTTATAAAGATTTAATATCAACAATACAAAATTTTAACTTATCAAATGAGAGACGAAGTGGGCGCCATTTTGAAGAAATTAAAATTGTGGACATAAAAAATCATCCGACCACATCCAAAAATCCCGATTCACTTCTGTTGGACAAAATAAAATCTGGGTCTATAGTGATATTCGATTCCGAGTCACATTTTTTTTCAAACGACAGAGGAGATAAAATATCGAATTTTATTTCTAAAAATAAGACTATATTTCTAAATCCAGTTCACCAATCACATAAAACAATCGATCTCAATCTGGATCTGGAACCACTACGGGACCTGTATGACAACTCTCTAGATTTGCTGGAAAAAACAATTGAAAACAACTCCTTTGCTAACTCAATATGCATAGTAACAGACGACACCACAAAAAATAAATTAAAAAGGGATATGAGTTCAACGGTCTTGGATAAAATTTATTTCACTAGAGGCTTTCTTAGAAAATCTTTTTATTTAAAAAACAATAAAAGTCTTTTCGTATCTTTCAATAAAGCAAATCAACCTCTAGGCTACCAAGAAAAAGCAATAGGCTATGCAAATTCGTCATTGAAGTTATCCAGCTTTATGGATTTAAACATTGGTGATTTAATAGTTCACAAAAATTTTGGATTATGTATTTATAAAGGCATAAAGAACAAGATAGTAAATGGATCTGCAATCGACTTTGTTGAATGTGAATTTAGTTTCAATGATATAGTTCTTATCCCAATAGATAAAATTGATTTGATTCAGAAGTATGTTGGGTCAGCTAAAACAGTTAAATTAGATTCCTTAAGAAATAAATCTTGGGGCATAAAGGTTAAAAAAGCAAAAAAAGTTGCTGAAGATGTAGCGAGAGAAATCTTAAGCCTATACGCTCAAAGAAAATCAGTTGACGGCTTCCCGTACAAAATAAACGAAAAGGAGCTTGATGAATTCGAATCGACATTCGAATACAAAGAAACAATTGACCAGAAAAATGCAATCATTAATACCTATCAAGATATGCAATTACCAAAACCAATGGACAGATTAATATGTGGTGATGTCGGGTTCGGAAAAACAGAAGTAGCATTAAGAGCGTCCTATTTGGCATCTATGAATTCCAAACAGACGATAATTATCGCTCCTACCACACCGCTCGTTCATCAACATCTAAATACTTTCCTACAAAGATTTAATAAGTTCCCTGTTAGGGTTGAGGCAATGTCGCGATTTACCAAAACAAAAAAAGTAGCTTTGATAGAAGAGGGTTTAAAGAAGGGGACGATTGACATATTGATTGGTACACATAAGGTTTTATCCGACAAGTTAAAATTCAAGAATTTGGGTTTAATTGTAATAGACGAAGAACACAAATTTGGTGTGTCCGCAAAAGAAAAAATCAAAAAGTTAAAAGTGGGAATCGATTCCCTAACTCTATCCGCAACACCAATTCCCAGGACCTTGCAATTGTCACTTAGCGGGCTGAGGGATATAAGTTTGATTGCAACTCCCCCTGAAGAAAGATTGGGAATTGAGACATATGTAGACGTTTACAATAAGTTTAAAATACAAGATGCAATTAAATATGAGCTAGAGAGAAAAGGAAGGGTCTTCTTTGTTCATAATGAGATTAGTAGCATAGAGAAGATTTATAAAGAAATTAAATCACTTTTTCCTAAAGAAACGGTTGATTACGTGCATGGTCAAATGAAAGGGGTAGAAATTGAAAATAAACTAAAAGGATTCATCGATGGTCAGATATCAATACTTATCACAACGACGATTATTGAGTCAGGCCTTGATATAAAGAGTGTAAACACAATTATAATTAATAACGCTCAGAAATTTGGGCTGTCTGATTTGTATCAATTACGAGGAAGGATCGGGCGTGGAAATACAAAGGGGATCGCATACCTTCTGATACCCAACGAAGAAATAACACCAAATGCAAAGAAAAGGTTAAGCGCTATTAAGAGGTTAACAAAGCTTGGGTCTGGCTTCAGTTTGGCAGTAGAAGACTTGGAAATAAGAGGAGCAGGAAATCTTTTTGGAACTCGTCAATCAGGCAATATCTACGATGTGGGAATTGAATTTTATCTCGAACTACTAGAGCAAGAAATTAATAGAGTGCAGTATAATAAGACCGAGAAGTCGTTCGACCCAGAAATATTTGTCAATCAGAATCTTTTTATACCTCAGGACTATATTTCTTCAGTCGAACGAAGACTATTTTATTATAAGAAAATATCCCTCATACAAGACAAAAGTGACTGCTTAGAAATTATCGAAGAGCTGCTAGACAAATTTGGACCTGTACCAGAAGAGGTATTAAACTTAATGTATATAGCAGAAATAAAATTGAGCATGAAGAGGCTTGGGATTGCAAGATTACAGATGAAATCTCAGTCTTTAACAATGAGAATATTGGAACTAGGGAGAGTAAAAAATATCGAAACGGAGATTACAAATTATAATCTCAAACTCCAAGACACTGTAAAATTTATAGGAGAGATTAGGGACTTAGAAGATATAATGAAAACTAATTATGAATTTCACAACGATAAGATTATAATAGATTCCAAAACAATTTTATGAAGTTTAGATATCTTATATTTATTTTTTTTCTTTTCTTTGCATCGCATCAGTTATGTCACTCCGAAATAAATGATGGCATTGTGGCTGTGGTAAACGACGACGTAGTCCTCTTGTCTGATTTGAAAAATCACATTAAAAAAAGTGGGGACAATCCTTTAAATAAAAAAAATTATTTAAAGTATATAAAAGAATTAACCGATCTAAAACTACTCGAACTACAGGGCAAACGGATGGGGATACAGGTTACGGAAGAAAAATTAGATTTGATTGAGCGAGACATGAGAGCAAAAGGTGGGGATAAGGTTTTTGAAGACGAAATTAAAAAAGCTGGCATAAATATATACAGAGTAAGATTCGGCTGGAGAAACCAACTCCTTAGAGACAGTATCAGCTCCGTAATTGTACGAAATAAGATTGTTGTAACAGAAAGGGAGATAAAAAACTATTATAAAAAAAATTATGAGAAAATTGTGGAGCAAGATTTGGTCAGATTGCTACTTGTTGTTATCGATAAAAGCAAGCTAACTACCGAACAGATCAAAGAGATTGAAAACAATTTAAAAACTAATAATAACCCAGAGGAATTAATCAAAGATTATTTAAATAGTGGTAAAATTGAAAAAGAGTCGGGGAATTTAGGATATTTAGACCCAGATAGTCTAGATAGGTCCATAGTAGATATAATTCGTAACACGGAAGTGGGATCAATGGCTGGCCCTTTGGATTCAGAGAATTTAATAAAATATTTTATTGTCCAAGGTAAAATTTTTGGTGATGCAAACTACCTTAAAAGTAAAGATGAGATTAGAAAACTTATTTATGACGAGAAGGCCTTTTTATTACTAGATGGCTGGTTCCAGCAATTGCGAGATAACGCATATATTTCGGTTAGGATATAAAACTAACCGGTTTTATATTGATCTACAGGTAAACAACTGCACGCAAAATTTTTATCACCATAGGCGTTATTTACCCTAGCTACTGGAGCTATATAACGTATGGCTGTCGTGTCGTCGTTTTGCACAGGAAAGGCAACATCCAATGGATAGTTAAAATTTTTATTCATAACATCGAAGAAAGTATGAGGAGCATTTTTTAGGGGGGAGCTCTCAGGTTCCTCGATATTAGAATAGGTCAATATCTCATTATGTATGGATATTAATGCATCACAAAATCGGTCAATCTCCTTCCTGGATTCGCTTTCTGTTGGTTCTATCATTAAAGTTCCGGGAACAGGAAAGGACATAGTCGGGGCATGAAAGCCATAATCGATAAGTCTTTTTGCAATATCCTCCTCTGTGATTCCGTGATGTTTTCTAATATCTCTTAAATCAATAATACATTCATGTGCAACGCGTTCATTTCTACCTGTATATAAAATTGGGAAATAAGGTCGCAATTTCTTAGCAATATAGTTAGCGCTTAATATTGCAACCTGAGTTGCCTTTCTTATTCCATTCGGTCCCATCATCATTATGTACATTAAAGATATTGCTAGTATAGACGCGCTTCCCCATGGTGCAGAGGATATTGGGCCAAAGCTCGATTCAGGTCCCGCATTCTTAACGACGCTATGATTTGGTAAAAAAGCAGATAAATGTTCTTTGACAGCTATAGGGCCGACTCCGGGGCCACCACCACCATGTGGTATGCAAAAAGTTTTGTGAAGATTAATATGGCATACATCAGGGCCAAAATGCCCTGGCTTTGATATACCTACTATGGCATTCAGATTTGCCCCATCCATATAGACTTGGCCACCTGTATCATGAATCATGCTGCAAATTTTCCCAATGTTCTCTTCAAACACTCCGTGAGTCGAAGGATAAGTAATCATAAAAGTCGATATTCGGTCAGTATATTGTTGAATTTTATATGCCAAGTCTTTTGTGTCCACATTGCCTTTCTCATCACACTTTACTATTTCAACTTCGAGGCCTGCGAGAACTGCGCTTGCAGGATTTGTTCCATGGGCCGAGCTCGGTATTAAGCATATATCTCGTTTCTGTTCGTTCGTTGCTTCTTGAAAGGCACGTATAGTCATCAGTCCAGCTAATTCGCCTTGCGCTCCAGCATTGGGCTGTAAAGAAACTTGATCAAACCCGGTAATGTCACACAGCATGGTCTCCAACTTGTTGATTAAGAACTTATATCCTTTCGTCTGGGATTTAGGGGCAAAGGGGTGAATTGAATTTATCTTGCTCCAGCCTATAGGTATCATCTCGGTAGTTGCGTTCAATTTCATCGTACACGAACCTAAAGGAATCATGGACTTATTTAGTGCTATATCTTTATCTTCGAGCCGTTTAATATATCTCAAAAAATCCGTTTCGGATATGTAGGAATTAAAAACAGGATGAGTAAGAAAATCTTTTGTTCTTTTTAAGTTGTTTGGTATTGCATCAAAATCTGACGAAAGAGAATCTTCGACCTCCAACAAGTCAATATCACTTGAACTAGAAAAACACTTTAGGATACTATTCAGGTCCGAGATTTTCGTTGTTTCATCTAAAGAAATAGTTATTATGTCGGCACTATAAAATCTAAAATTTAATTTATTTTTAAGGGCTCTTGATTTAATCGCTGATAATCTATTTTTTGGAGATTTAACAGCAACAGTATCGAAATAAACTTTATTTAATGTCTCAAAACCTAAAAGTGAAAATCCTTTGGATAAAATTCGAGCAAGTCGATGGACTGTGTCTGCAATTCCTTTAATGCCCTTAGGTCCATGATAAATAGCATAAGCAGCTGCCGTAATTGCTAAAAGAGACTGTGCAGTACAAATATTACTTGTAGCCCTCTCTCTTCTAATATGCTGCTCTCTAGTTTGTAGAGCCATTCTATAAGCAAGATTATTATTTTTATCAACAGATCTTCCTATGATTCTTCCAGGTAAAAGTCTTTTGTATTCTTCTTTGCAGGATATAAATGCTGCATGAGGACCGCCAAACCCCATAGGTACTCCAAATCTTTGAGAACTACCAATCGCAATATCAGCACCCATTTCACCGGGGGATTTCAGTATTGATAAAGCAAGGAGGTCGCAGGCTAAGATTGATATAGACTGTCTTGATTTTCCTTTTTTTATTAAAAACTCGTGGTCCTTAATATCTCCAATTGTATCTGGGTACTGGGCGATAAAGCCAAAGAAGGGCGTAGAGCTATCTTCGATTAAGTTTGTCAAATTACCAATCTTGATTTCAATACCAAGAGGTTTTGCTCGAGCCGTTAATAGACTCACAGTTTGGGGATGACAACCATCAGATACAAGAAAAACATTTCGTGAGTCTTTTGAATACCGAAAAGCAAGCAGCATAGCTTCAACAGCTGCCGTGCCCTCATCTAACAAAGATGCGTTAGCAACCTCTAGGCCTGTTAAGTCCATTACCATCTGTTGATAATTGATTAGCATTTCTAGTCTTCCCTGAGAAACCTCTGGTTGATAAGGTGTGTACGCCGTATACCACCCTGGATTTTCCAGAATGTTTCTTAAGATAACAGTTGGGGTTATGGTGTCATGGTAGCCCATTCCGATATAGCTTTTGAAAATTTTATTCTCCTCCATTCTCTCTTTTAAATAAGTAAGTGCATCTTGTTCACTCAGTGGTACATCAATTTTCAAAGGGACATCAAGTAAGATTTGATTCGGAACAGTGGATAGAATTAGTTCATCCAAATCATGACAGTCGAGGCATTTTAGCATATCTATAATATCACTATGAGTAGGACCAATGTGTCTATCGACAAATGAATACCCATTTGCGCAAGAATCCAAAGGAGGTGACTTTGTTCTTTCTTTATTCATCAATAAGCTTTTTGTATTGTTCCGCTGTAAGCAAAGAATCTAAATCTTCTATGCGTTTAGCTTTAATTTTAATAATCCAACCTTCATCATAAGGATTTTTATTAATAATATCTGGTTCATTCTCGACAGAGCGATTAACCTCAACAACTTCACCCGCAATGGGGGAATATAAGTCCGAAACTGATTTAGTAGATTCAATAACTCCAAAGGTAGAAGATCTGTCCAAAGTGGTCCCAACATCAGGTAGCTCAATAAAGACTATTTCGCCTAATGACTCCTGGGCATGGTCTGTAATACCTACCGTGATTATATCATTCTGATTATTGGTCCATTCATGTTCTTCTGTATATCTTAACTCTTCTTTTACTTCTGACATGTTTCCCCCCTAAATAAATGGATAGTCAGTTCTTTCCGCGTTTTGATAATTATCCCTTATTTTTATACTAATTTGAGTTAAATCTGACCAGTTACGATCAATTAGCGCTAAACCGATTCCTTTCTTAAGTATAGGCGAATAAGTACCACTAGTTACATACCCAATTTTTTCCCTCTTTTGAAATACTTCATACCCACTTCTAGCAATCATTTTACTGTTCATCTTAAAGCCTATAAGGAAAGCTTTACTATCAATCATGCTTTTCTCTATTTCAGATTTTCCAATAAACTCTTTCTTTTTCATATCTATAAATCGTTCCAGGTTGGAATCAATTGGGGATTGCTGCTCGCTTAATTCGTGACCATACAAGGGAAACCCCATCTCGATTCTCAACGTATCTCGTGCACCAAGGCCGCAAGGTTGAATGCTTGGTGAAAAATATTCTAATATATTTTTATAAATTTCTACAATTTTTTCGTTTGGAATAAATAATTCAAAACCATCTTCGCCAGTATACCCCGTCCTAGCAATTAGAAAATTATTTCCGTGGGGACATTGCCATTCAAGCTGGTTCCGATACTTAGTTTCTAGCTCTAATATCGGAGCGATATGATATTTTTTTATAGATTCAACGTTGGAATTAGGAAGAAATTCTTTTATATAGCTTGTTGCGCGAGGACCTTGTATCGCAAGTTGCCCATAGAATTTACTTAGATTGGTTACAGATACATCATAGATAGCAGAAGCATCAGTCAGCCACTTAAACACCTTGTCTGTATTACCCGCATTTACACATATAAAAAAGCGCTCTCTAGCTATCTTATATATTATAACGTCATCAATTACTCCGCCCGATTCATTACAAAAGAATCCGTATCGTGCTTGGCCCAGGTTTAAACCAAAAATCGAGTTTGTAAAAACATAATCGAGGTAACTTTCTGAGTCTTTGCCAGAAATTTCAATCTCTCCCATATGACTTACATCAAATATTCCCGCCTCTTGTCTGACTTTTATGTGTTCTTTGTTTAAATCTTCGAACCATACCGGCATGTCCCATCCGTTAAAATTGACGAATCGGGCGCCCATGTCTTTATGTATATCGAATAGTGGGGTAGTAATCATTTACTACATATTTTACCCAATTTTAGCCATATATTTGATAGAATATTAAATAGAATTTACTTGATACTGGAAACAAGTTTCTTAAATTTATCAGGATGATTCATAGCGAGTTCGGCTAAGATTTTTCTATCTAAATCCACATTTTTCGATTTTAAAGAATAGATAAATTTACTATAGCTCAGACCATCTTCCCTAAGGGCTGCGTTAATTCTGGTAATCCAGAGAGATCTTAGAGTTCGTTTTTTAGTTTTTCGATCTCTATATGAGTAAGCCATACCTCTTAGCAAGGTCTCTTTAGCTCTTTTGAAAACATTCTTTCGTTGGCCCCAATAACCCTTAGTCTGTTTCAGGACCTTGTTTTTTCTTTTTTTTCTTACAACACTTGTCTTAACTCTCATTTAAATCACCGTTTACGAAGAGATAACCTTCCTCAAACTTTTTGCTTTTTTGCCATCAACTGTTCCTGCCTCTTTTAGTCTTCTTATTCGCGACTGGGCTTTATGAACATTCCCATGATGCTTGTTACCTTTTATCCTCTTAAGCTTGCCACTTGGTTTCAGCTTAAATCGTTTAGCAGCACTTCTATTGGATTTTATCTTTTGAGTTCCCATTTAACTTTTTAACCACCTTGGTTTTTTTCGGAAGAACAACGAGCGTTAAATTTCTACCCTCGAACTTCGGCTCATTATCTAATTCGCCAAACTCAGATACCTTCTCTATAATCTTGGCGACAAGCTCTTCCCCTAACTGCCTATGAACTATTTCTCGGCCTTTAAACCAAAGTCGAATTTTAACTTTGTGACCATCCGAGAGAAATTCTTTAAGTCGGTTCAGTTTAACATTAAAATCATTTTCTCCAATATTTGGTCGAAACTTAATCTCTTTTAGGGCTTGGGTTTTGGTTTTTTTCTGCGCAGTTTGTTTTTTCTGAGTATACATGAACTTTCCATAGTCCATGATTTTACAAACTGGTGGTGCAGCATCCGGAGAAATTTCGACTAAATCGGTCGAGCTTTCTTGGGCCATTTGCAGAGCCTCTCTAATTGAAACAACACCGACTTGCGATCCATCCAAACCTATAACACGTACTTCGTTAGCCCTAATAGCATTATTGATTCTGATTCTGTTTGGTTTCTTTCTTGAACCAAATACCTTCTTTCTTATAAACCATCCTCCTTAGGAATATCTTTCTTGATTATTGATATAAAATCTTTCAATTTCATTTCTCCAATTTGTTTTCCACCATATTGTCGAACACTGACAGTTTCGCTTTCCATTTCTGACCTGCCAATTGTAAATATATATGGCGTCTTACTAACCTCAGCCTCACGAATCTTGAGTCCCAATTTTTCGTTCCGCTTATCTACCTCGACTCTCAATTTTATCTTACTTAAACTCTTTTTTAAAGAATCTGCGTAATCAAATTGATCTTCAGATACAGTAAGTATTTTGATCTGAACAGGAGCAAGCCAAAATGGAAAGGCACCAGCATAATGTTCAACCAAGATACCAAAAAATCTTTCAAAGGACCCAAAAATTGCCCTATGAATCATTACCGGCTGAAGTCTATCATTATTACGTGAAATGTAATTAAGGTCAAATCTCTTAGGAAGGTTAAAATCAACTTGTACAGTCGAACACTGCCAAGATCTGCCTATTACGTCGTTAATCTTTAAATCGATTTTGGGTCCATAAAAAGCACCGCCACCATCATCAACAGAGAAGGCAAGGCCCTTGTCCTTTAAAGCCGACTTTAAAGCATCGGTCGCCTTTACCCAATCGTCTTCTGAGCCCACAAATTTCTCTGGTCTAGTTGAAACAAAGATTTCATAATCGGAAAAACCGAATGCCTTTAAAAAGGCAATGGTTAAGTCGACTACTTGATCAACTTCTGATTCAATTTGTTCTAAAGTGCAAAAAATATGAGCATCGTCCTGTGTAAAACCTCTGGCTCGAAAGAGCCCATGGAGAACACCCGATCTTTCATACCTATAAACCGTTCCTATTTCGGCAAATTTGACTGGCAAATCCCTATAGCTTCTTAGCTCGCTCTTGTAAATCATTATATGAAAAGGGCAATTCATGGGTTTTGTTTGATATCGATTTTTATCAATTTCCATTTCAGAGAACATATTTTCTTTGTAAAATTCTGAGTGCCCGCTAGTCTCCCAAATAGTTGATTTTGCAACGTGAGGTGTATAAACAATTTTGTAATCTGCCTCAATATGTTTATCCCTCCAGTAGTTTTCAATAATACTTCTTACAATTGCCCCATTTGGATGCCACAAAACTAGCCCAGGGCCGATGTCGTCAGTGATAGAAAAAAGATTTAATTCTTTTCCTAATTTTCTGTGGTCCCGCTTTTTTGCTTCCTCAAGCATAAGAAGGTATTTTTTTAAATCCTTTTTGTTAAAAAATGCTGTACCATAAATCCTCTGAAGAGATTCCCGTTCCTCGTCACCTCTCCAGTAAGAACCAGCAACACTCAAAAGCTTAAAAGCTTTCACATAAGATGTATTAGGAGCATGTGGTCCTCTGCACAAATCAAACCAATCACCTTGATAATAAAGAGAGATCTCTTCATCACCATCCAAGTCTCCAACAATTTCCTCTTTGAAGGTCTCTTCCATATTTTTAAAAGTAGCGATAGCATCCTGTCTTGAGACTAGCTTCTTGAGCATGGGCTTTTTTTCATTAATTATCTCTTGCATTTTTTTCTCAAATAGCTCGAGGTCTTCTTCGGTAAAACTTCTTTCCGAAGAAAAATCATAATAGAACCCGTTTTCTATTACCGGTCCTATGGTGACTTTAGTTCCTGGATAAACAGATTGTACAGCCTCCGCCAGCACGTGAGCAGCAGTATGTCGTATTAAATCTAACCCTTCTTTTGAGTTTTCGCGTACTGGCTCAAGTCTTACATTGCTGTGTGGTTGGTATGTTATGTCTCGTAGCTCACCATCTACTAGTGCACCAATTACAGAATTATCGTACTCTAGCTTACAAAGTATCTCGCCGACACTGATGTCGTCTGCAAATTCTGATGTATTTCCTTTAATATCTACTTTCATACATACACTTTAATGAGCACGAGTGGATTTGAACCACCGACCTCTTGCGTGTCAAGCAAGCGCTCTCCCCCTGAGCTACGCGCTCAAATAGCTTAACGAAAATATTGTAAATACATGAAAAGATAAATCAAATGTTGTAAAATGTATATGTAGATTTAGTAGTTTGCTTTGGAGGTATTATTAGCTAATGATTAAAAACAAAAATGTTATTCTTGAAACTAATCTTGAAAATCAAAACCTTATAAATCGGGGCAAGGTTAGAGATCTTTACGATATGGGAGATAATCTATTAATTGTCTCTTCAGATAGAATTTCTGCATATGATTCTGTCTTGCCCACAGGCATATTAGGCAAAGGTGAGGTCCTAACGCGTTTGTCAGAATTTTGGTTTTCGTTAACTGCAGAGATAATCGGTAATCACTTTATAACTCAGGATATATGTTCTCATTATGACTCTCTAAAGGAGCATATCGATATTCTTGAGGGAAGATCTATGGTGGTAAAAAAAGCCAAGCCCCTACCAGTTGAATGTATAGTTCGTGGATATATAACTGGTTCTGGGTGGGGAGAGTACAAAAAAAATGGGACAGTCTGTGGAATTGAGCTTAAAAAAGGGTTGGTAGAATCGGAAAAATTAGAGAAGCCAATTTTTACACCATCTACTAAGGCTGAACAAGGTGAGCACGACGAAAATATCAACTTTGAGCAATGTGTCGAGATTATTGGCTTAGACCTAGCAAATCAGGTTAGAGACTACTCGATAGAAATTTATTCTAAGGCAAGAGATTATGCGGAGACCAAAGGTATATTGATTGCGGATACCAAATTCGAGTTTGGTTTAATTGAGAACGATGAATTAATTCTAATTGATGAAGTTCTAACCCCAGACTCGTCAAGATTTTGGCCAAAAGGTTTATATGAGGCAGGAAGAGGTCAACAAAGTTACGACAAACAGTTTGTTAGAGACTATTTGACTTCGGTCGGGTGGGACAAAAAACCACCGGCACCTGGGCTCCCAGAGGATATAGCACAAAAAACCAGTGAAAAGTATATCGAGGCGCTAAGCCTGTTAATCTCTTAATGGGAACCTCTTTGACGATAGTCCAAATCCTCCAACCCCTTTTTGCGATATTGGCGATTTGGGTAGGATCCGACATATTAGTCAAGAACTCGTTAGAACTAGGAAAAAAGCTGGGGATATCTGAGCTTTTGGTTGGCTTAACATTTGTAGCATGGGGCACATCGTTGCCAGAATTCTTTGTCATGCTAAACTCCATATTCTTTCTAGATGAGTCAGCTGCCACTTTAAATTATGGAACTATCCTTGGAAGTAATATCGCAAATATTAGTTTAGTACTAGGAATAGGGCTTGTAGCCTCCAACCAAATCTTTTCGTCAGACGGGAGGAATATCCTTTTACGCTCATTAATCATTATAGGCGCAACACTGTGCCTGGTAATTTTTCCTGGGGTTGATAGTTCGTATAAACAGATAATTTCCATAGTGATGATCGCCTCAATGTTTCTTTATGTGGCCGTTTCGCTTAGAGACAGAAAGGGCTCCCCTGTGAATAAATCGGGGGTGAAAATTTTACAGAACGTATCCTGGCTATTGGCATCTGCGATTTTGATATATGTTGGCTCAGCCGGCATAGTTGGGTCAGGTGGAGATATTATGAATCATTTTGGTTGGGGCGCCACGGCGGTAGGCACAGTTTTCTTTGCCCTCAGTACTTCTTTTCCAGAAATTGCTACGTCACTTATATCAATTGTAAAGTTTCAAAAAACTAATGTAGTCGTAGGCAATGTAATTGGTAGCAACATTTCGAACATCTTCCTATTTGGGATTATTAGTGCCGTATATAATTTAAATTTAACTTCTTCAATTGGGTCCCTGGGGGGTCTACTAATTTTGGCAGAAATTTTATTGCTGGGAATTTTTATACTTTACAGAAAAAAAGACCAGATACACATACCTGCTTTTATAGGAATATTGTTAATAAGCATATATCTGATATTTTTAGTAACAGTAAGTTGATTTTTACAGATAGACTATCTGATTTCTTTCCGGACCAATAGATATCATTGAAATAGGTGTAGATAAGAAATTCTCGATGAACTTAATAAATATATTCAGATTTTTGGGAACCTTTCTTGATGACGCCACTTCCTCAGGAGTCCAGGAATTGAATTCCTTATAAATAGGTTTTGCAATATTAAGATCGTCAAAACCAAGTGGAAAAGTGGTAATTTTTTTGTTTTTTATTTGATAACCCACACACACTTTTACAGTTCTAAACATAGAGAGTACATCTACTTTTGTAAGAACTAAAGAATCTATACCGGAAATTTGTACCGAATGTTTAAGTGCTATCAGGTCCAACCATCCACATCGCCTTGGTCTGCCAGTTGTCGCTCCATACTCCGTGCCAAACTCCCTTAGTAGTAAACCCTGATCGTCAAACATCTCAGTTGGGAATGGGCCGTGACCAACCCTTGTTGTGTAAGCCTTTGAGATTCCAATAACAGTCCCTAGAGACGAGAAAGGAACTCCAGTACCTGCCGATGCTCCACCGGCTATAGTGGAAGAAGATGTAACAAATGGATAAGTGCCAAAATCTATGTCTAGCATAGCACCCTGCGCTCCTTCGAAGAGTATCTTTTTGTTTTTCCTGATTTGATTGTTAAGGTATTCCTCCGTGTTAGAAACAAATTCTTTTATATACCTGTAGTTCTTCAAAAGGGTGCTTATTATTTCCTCTATCTTAAAAGTCGGCTTATTAAAAACTTTGTTTAATATTTTATTCTTCTCCTTGAGTACCAATTGCAATTTTGCTTTTAATGTTTTTTTATGTGCTATATCTATAATTCGTATCCCTTGTCTGGCAATTTTATCTTCGTAAGCAGGGCCTATGCCTCTTCCCGTTGTACCAATAGCACTATTTCCTTTTAGCGCTTCTCTCTCTATATCGAGAGATTTATGATACGGCAGTATTAAATGGGCTAAAGGACTTATCTTTAAATTTTTATTGGTGATTTGGAATCCAGATTTTTTTAGATTTTTTATCTCCCCAACTAAAGTTTCCAAGTCAACCACCATTCCGTTTCCAATAATCGATACTTTATTTTTCCTTAAAACCCCGCAGGGAACATGGTGAAGTATAATTTTCTTATCTTTTAGCATTATCGTGTGTCCGGCATTGCTTCCGCCTTGAAAACGAGCAACAATATCAAATTTCTCTGATATTAAATCAACAACTCTTCCCTTCCCTTCGTCACCCCACTGGGCTCCAACCACAACTGTGTTATGAGTTCGTGTTGGCACTACAGATCCTCTTTTTGCAATTCGGAAAGATTTTTAAAGCTACCTATTTGTTTATTTTTCTTGTTAAATAGTTTTAAAGATCCATTTGAATTAACTTTGATTTTTAAATCGAAATCTACTTTGTGCTTAGATTTCGATACAATTGTTACAAATCCTTGCGAACTAAAGAAGTCTCTAAGTCTAAAGATTGTTTCGAAATCATTTGAACCAGCATGGTCTATAGACACAACAGGAATTCCAAAACCTGCATGCTTAACTTTCTTCAAGAATGGAAGAGTATTAATCCCAAATCCAATTGCGGGAAGATTCTTTCCATATTTGCCTATTAAGTTATCGTACCTACCACCCGATAAAACTATTTCATTGATACTAGGTACAGCTATATCAAAAGTTATATTGGAATAGTAATCAAAATCTTTTACATCTAGAAGGTCAGAAGCCACCGTCAAGCTGGGATTAATTTTTTTTAACAGCTTTATTAGCGAATCAATTCTTTTTAGTTCTAATCGGACCTTCGGTGGAAACCTATTGCCGGCCAAAGTTTTATTTTTAATAAGGGGTAGGATGCAATTCTTTAAAAATGCCCTTTCTCCCTTAGGCGCTCGACCATTTTTAGCAAATTTTCTTATCGAATCAAAATCTTTTTTGTGAAACAGTAAGCCAATATCGTCTTTAATCGATGGTAGCTTTGAAAAGACGAAGTTTAAAAACAACGAAGAGTTAAGTGTTATTATTTGTTTATCAAAACCCAATTTGGTCAAAATTCTTGAGCCCAAAAGTACAATCTCTAAATCTGACTCCAACTCATTTGGTCCCACCAGCTCGCATCCCACTTGAAAGAGCTCTCTTTTGTTTTTACTATGTTTTGTTTCATTTCGTACAACTCTTTCGACATAACTAAGTCGTAAAGGCAGGGACTCCTCGTTGTAGTTACCAGCTACGTAACGAGCTATCTGTGGAGTAACATCTGACCTTAGACCTAACACGTCTCCATTGATAGGATCAATAAATTTTATGGTCTTATAAAAACTATCTTGTTTTAAGCCCACCTCTAGAGAGTCTAGTTTTTCAAATATCGGTGTAAGTATTTTTTTATATCCCCACAACTCGGACTCATCTAAAATTGCATTGGATATAAACTCGATTCTCCTTACATGCTCTGTTGTATAATCCCTGATTCCTACTGGAAGCGAAAAATGATCTGTCATTAAAAAATTACCTGCTCGATGCTTTTAACCTCAGACAAATTTGCTATGTATTCCAAAGTTTCTTCAGAGACTGGCGAATCAACAGATATGAACGCTAGAGCGGATTCATTTTTCGTCGAACCATTTTTTCTACTTAAATAAAGTCTTCCAATATTGATATTCTTTTTTCCTAAGGCATTACCAAGTAAGCCAATAACCCCGGGCTTGTCATCATTCTCTATGATTAGCACATTGCCGTCTGGAATAACGTCTATAATGTGCTCATTTAATTTCGTAAACCTAGGCTGTTTTGTTCCAAATATCGAGCCCGAGATGGCGAACTCTCCTGTCTCGCTTTTAACAATTAAGGTGACTAAGCTTGAAAAGTTACCCTCTGAAGTTATCTTTGCTTCCCGGAGTTTAATCCCCCTCTCCTCTGCTATCAAAGGAGCATTAACATATGTAACTGGCGCACTCATAATCGGGGACAGGTATCCCTTGAGGGCTGATACAGTTAGAGGAGCAACATTCATTTCTGAAACAATTCCGCTGTATTCAACTATCATTTCTTTAACACCAGATTTGCATATTTGACCCATAAAATTCCCAAGTTTTTCAGATAACTCTAGGAATGGTTGTATTTTAGATAAAACCTCCTGGCTCATTGATGGCATATTAACAGCATTGGTAACTACACCATTGTTGGCATACTCAATAATTTGTTCAGCCATAGCAACTCCGACCTTTGTTTGAGCTTCCTGAGTCGAGGCGCCAAGGTGTGGGGTAAAAATAACTTTATCAGACTGGTTAAAAATTGGTGATTTAAAATCCGGAGGCTCGCTTTCAAAGACATCAAATGCAGCTCCGCCTATTTTCCCTTGCTCAATACCCTCTAATACATCTTGTTCATTTACAATGCCACCTCGAGCACAATTAATAATCATCACGCCGTCTTTCATTAGGCTTATTGAACCTTTCGAAATTAAATCTTTAGTCGACGGGGTTAGTGGGGTATGGACTGTAATAATGTCGCATTTCTTAAATATTTCATCCATTTCTACAAGTTCAACAGGGATATCTAATTTTGTATCTTTTGATATATACGGATCATGGGCAAGCACTTTCATTTTGAGCCCAATCGCTCTTTCCGCTACTAAGCGTCCTATGTTCCCTATGCCAACTATGCCAATAACTTTTCCGTAAAGTTCTTTTCCTTGAAAATTAGACCTCTCCCATTTTTTCTTTTTCATTGAGCCATAGGCCTGCGGAGTATTCCTCGCAAGAGAGAAGAGTAAGGCAATTGTATGTTCGGCAGTCGTGATAGCATTTGCCGAAGGAGTGTTCATAACAACAATGCCCTTTTTAGAGGCAGCCTGGACATCAACATTGTCGACTCCTATCCCAGCACGGCCGATTAATTTAAAATTGTCACCTAGACTTTCTATGATTTCGCTATCGATTTTAGTTGCGCTTCGTATTATTACAGCATCATAATCGTTAATAATTTTCTTCAGTTCTTTCCTGTCGGTCTTTTTTCTTACGTCAACTTCGATATTTTGGTGTTGGCCTAAGAGCTCGAGACCCTCTTTAGAGAGACCGTCGGTTATTAGAATTCTCAAATTTATCCTCCAAGGCTTACGAAGTAAAAATATATTTTAGCAATCGATTAATGTCAATTAATACTAATAATTGTAAAAACGAGATGCTAGGTATAAGATTTATTTGTGAAAAAAGAAACTAAAATGACTTTTTTGGAACATTTTGGTGTTTTGAGGAAAAGCTTCATTAAAGTCCTTCTGTTTATAATTGTTATCTTTGTCCCGGCTTTCATTTTTAGAGACTTCTTAATGGATTTTGCTCTTCTACCTATGAACAAATCTTTGCCGTTGGACTCCAGTGTTATTTTTACCAAACCTGCGGAGGGCTTATCCTCTAATATCAGGCTAGCTTTTCTGGCAAGCCTAATTTGTACCATGCCTTTAATTATTTATGAAATTTGGAGTTTCATAAAACCTGCCTTGTACAAGCAAGAAAGGAAGACATCTTTCTTGGTTATCGTATTAGGCTCTGGATTGTTTTTTGCGGGAGCAACATTTTGTTTTTTTTATGTCGCACCAGTTGCTTTTGATATTCTAATCAATGAATACTCTTCCGATGCAATCACTGCACTGCCTAATATTAGTGACACCTTGGGCTTTTTAACTTCCTTGATATTGAGTTTCGGTATAATCTTCGAGTACCCACTAATAATCTTTTTGCTATCGAGGTTCGGGTTGGCGTCTGCAAGTTTCTTATCATCAAAACGAAAGTATGCAATATTGATATGTTGCGTCGTTTCAGCGCTTCTCACTCCAACCACAGACATTATATCAATGATGTTTATGCTGATACCTTTGTTGTTATTCTACGAAATCGGTGTTTTGATAGCCTTTTTATGTCACAAGAGTAATTGATAAAAAATATTAATAATAGTAATCTTAACTAATCTATTATTGGCGGAGGGTTGGACATGGATGCCTCTCTAATTGATTTTGTAACTGGGAACTTGCAATTACATCCATCATCAAAGAACATAGAAGACTTTGTTCTGGGGGAGGTTTTGCACCATGGATCGGTACAAATAACACCATTCAGACATAGGGAATACATAAAAAAATTTAAAAAAAATTATCTACTTTCGATTGAACACGCTTACATGCATGACGTTGGCCTTGTAGACCCAGAAAAAAATTTAAAGAAGACCAAATTTAATATAGAAAATCCAGCGTTTGTCAATCAAGGTTATTTATTCAATGTTGGCTTTGGCCTTAGTGTGCACGACATTTCATTTAATGCAATTGCAAATCTATCTTATAAAAATTTACAGTATGGGGTCCCGGTATTCGAAGGGGATGTCTTATTCGCTAAGTCGCAGGTACTGGGAATTGAAGTCAAAAAGGACGGTGCATCTAATGGTTCAGTCCAAGTTAAAACCACTGTCACAAACCAACGAGACGAAATAGTCCTTGAATATGTGAGACAAGTATTGGTTAGAGCTAGAAAGGGGAATACTATAGATGCTCAGACAAGCCTAGAATCTCAACCAGAGAAAATTGACCTAAACCGAGTTAACCTACCCTTAGAATTTAACAATCTTAACAATGACTTTAGTTTCCCAGTTGAAGCCAAAGCTGGCGGGAAGATTGACGCTATTCCAGGCAATATTGTTCGCTGCAAAACCTTTGAAGAATTTGAACAAGGGGCAGTCTATGAAGGTAATTTTTCAAAGTCTATAAGTCTAGTTGATTTTAGTTGGCTTCAAATAGCAACTCTTAATGACGCAAGTATTCATCATACTCCATCTTCTAATTTTATTGGTTATGGTGGTGCCGTTAAATCTACCGTGGAAGGAGAAATTAGTTACCATATTCCATATGCATATTTCCTTGGTATGAATTCAGGGTCTCATGACGCACCAACGTATCCGAGTGACATAATACAATCGATGTTCAATTCGCAGAACGAAGATGATGAAAAAATTATAGGTAGTTTTCAAGTAAAAGAAAAGTCTCAAATCAGCGGAAGAAAAGACTGTGGAATTTTAACTGTTGAATTACGTGGAGATAAAATTGTAACCGAGGCGGGTTTAAAAGCATACGAAAAGACTGGATTTAAAGGGATAACAGAAATTAAAGATAACAAAATAAGAGTATTGACCATGGAGATACTTCTTGCCATTCCAACCGAGGAGGCATTTAAATAGTGCCAAAAAAGAAATACCCGGTTAAGGACTTATCGCATCCAATAACATACCCCTGGGAAAATGAGTTTGACTATTTTTGGAACACTAAAAGTGATCAAAAAAATTGGACCCTCCCAAAAGTACTAAAAGACCAAGCCTCTAAAGCTCCCAACAAGGAATTCTTGCAATTTAGTTACAACAAGGCTTTAACATTTTCTGAGGTCAATACAGTTGCCAATCAAGTTGCAAATTCACTTTCTACTCTTGGCATTAAAAAGGGCGATAAGGTATCGGTCTATATGCCAAATTCTTTGGAGATATGCCTTGCCTGGTTTGGTATTCTCAAAAATGGCTCTGTTATGGTTCCAATAAACACCGCCTATGTTATGGACTTTTTGCAATATATCGTAGAGAGTTCGGATTCTAAATTGATAATTATCGCTGAAGAATATATGGACAGACTTGCTAATATACAAACAAGAATTCCTTTAATAGAAAATGTTGTCGTTTGGAGTAGGACGGGAGAGAACACCTTTGATGCAATGGGATACGAAGAAAGGCAATGCATTGGTTGGAATGATTTTATCAACAGGGGTTCTCATTCGGAACCGAATGTGGAAGTAACACATCTGGACCACGCTAGACTAATGTACACATCGGGGACAACCGGAAGATCCAAAGGGGTTGTTAGGCCCTGCGCGGCTGACTATTCATCAGCGCAAAATTACTCTAATACTATGGATATAACGCCAGATGACACAATTTTTACATGCCTTCCTCTTTTTCATTCAAACGCCATGGTTATGAGTGTTTACCCAGCTATGATAAGAGGTGCTAAAATTGTAGTAGAAGAAAAATATTCTGCGAGCAGGTTTTGGAAATGGATGAAAGACTTTGGTGTAACCAAATTTAATTTAGTAGGGGTCATGTCCTACTTTATGTGGAACGCCCCTATTGTACCAGAAGAAAAAGAACATAAAGTAAAACTTGTCCTAGGAAGCCCCGCCCCTCATGACATAATCGAAGAATTTATGGAGAGATTTAATATTTCATTCATGGAGGGGTACGGTTTAACCGAAGTTGGTCAGTGTACTTTTATGAGACCCGGGGAAGCGTTTAGAGTTGGATCATGTGGAAAGGAATCTTCAGGATATGAAATTAAAATAGTTAACCCGGAAACTGACGAAGAGCTTCCAAGGAATACCCCCGGCGAACTTGTGCTTAGACCAAGAATCCCCAATATATGCTTGCACTATTATTACAAAATGCCTGAAAAGACAGTTGCGGATTTTAGGAACCTCTGGTTTCATACCGGGGATTTATGCAGAATGGATGAAGATGGCTATATATTTTTTATGGATAGAGTTAAGGACTACATTAGAAGACGCGGGGAGAATATTAGTTCGTTTGAAGTTGAGAATCTTGTTGCTTCGCATCCCGATATCGAAGAAGCTGCTGCCGTTGCAGTAAAAGTTGCCGAGCAAGGAAGGTACTCCGAGGATGAAGTGATGGTTGTTGTAATTATGAAAAAGGATAAGAAGCTAGACCCTGCCGAACTGATTAAGTATCTTGCTCCGATAATGCCAAAATTTATGATTCCACGATTCGTTAAATTTAGAGATACCCTTCCAAAGACACCAACGAACCGAGTTCAAAAAAATAAGTTGCGGGATGAAGGAATTACAAAGGACACCTGGGACTCTGTAAGTTCAAACTAATATTACTTATCCCAGGGATATTTTTTGCTGGGCTTTTGTTTGTATGGATTCTTCATATCAGGATTAAAATATTTAAATGTATTTACATGCTGATCAGTATAAGCACCCGGTGGATAATACTTATCGTAAAAATCTAGGTCTAAGTTTTGCGCTTGAAAGACCAATCTCATATACATTGGGTCGACAAAGGCTGGAAATGAACCGTAAGTATCAAATATGTACTGAGAAACCGATTTAACAATCTCTATTGTTCTCTCAGTAGGCTTTGGCGCTTTAACCAAGTGCTTATCGGGCTCCTCGTAAGGAAAAGCTTTATCTTTACCCCAAGTTGCCCATTTGTGCTCATGCATTTTATCAAAAGCCTCTGACATGTCTTTGTAGTATGGAGGACAATAAGCCTCAAATACACCATCCTTACCCACTGGTCGCGTTGGACCGGCTTTTGGTTGTTCAAATCTGAATCCAAGACCCTTAAAAAGTTCGGGGTTAGAGCCCAGGGTAAACCTTGGTATTAAACCTGTAAATGTCCAGCCTCCTAAACCTAAAGCTTGGAGCGCTAAGGACATATTTTGACATATAAATGCTTGCTCAACATTTAAGCCCGTCAAAATTCTAACTTCTAAATCGTACAATGATAATTTAACTTCTTCTTTGATTCTCCCCGATTCAATCCACTTATCTTGACCACAGGAAACATCATTATTCGGATCCCAGATATTAAAAGCGTACGTGCTGCTACAGTAAAGAAGTAAAAGATTTAAATATTCTTCCGTTATATCAGTAACTGGGATGAAAGTTGTTGTTCCAGCCTTGTTAGTATTCCATTGATTAAAATCAAATAGTCCTGGCATTTTGTCGGGAAGATTTGCTCTACCGTCTTCTAGCTTAACTAAACCTTCTCTATATAGTTCGAGTAATCTCTCAATTTTGTCATTTTGGTCAAGTCTGAAAAACACATCAAGCTCTTTATCTTTTGGAAGCATATTTTTCACATCAACCCAGTATAGTCCCGAATCATTTGTGAAAAATAACTCAGTACCATGGTTATTGCACGCCGATGGCCAGGTTCTCCCAGTCCATTGACATAACAAATCAATTCCACATTCAGGGGGGAGATCTGCCAGGCAAAGTCCCGTTAAGCCAGTCCCTGCCCATACAAGCATTGCCTCTTGGAATTCCGTTAAAGGAATTGGAGGAATATCTGATTTGTGTGCCAGAGTACTATCAGATGGAAGCTCCATCCCTGTCCCAAACCTTCTTGATCTTCTGTTGAATATAGCTTCAAACAAAGGGTAGCTTAAAGCCGCATCGTAATTAACTTTTCCATTTTTTCCATTTTTCTTTGCCATGTTTTTATCCCCCTAATAAGAAATAGGTAATAGTTAAGTATAAAAGATTTTGGAAGAAAAGGCATGTTTAGGCAAGTTTTTTTAATTCTTGTCGTTCCAACTCTCTTATTGCCAGTTTTAAGGTAGTAATACCTAAGGTTGAGCACTTGGGTCTTGAAAGTGCAAGATCCTCCCCTAAAATCTCCGCCATCAACTCAGGGCCCATGCTCGTGATTTCATCAATATCTTTCCCTATAACCATTTCAGAGATGATAGAGGCCCCCGCTTGGCTGACAATGCAACCTTCTCCCTCGAACTTAAAATCCTTGATGATTTTATCCTCAACTTTAAGGCAAATTGTTATTATATCGCCACATCCAGGGTTCCCCCCTTTTTGTAAAACATCACAACGACCCTGTTCAACATCTGCATCCTCAATGGAGCCCGTATTCCTAGGGTTTTCATAGTGATCGAGGATAAAATCCATCAATTCTTGCTTATCTTTTACTTCCACGGACATTCTTATCTCTAACTACTTTTCAATTGGTGCTCGAACTAAGTTGCCCCACTCCGTCCATGAACCATCGTAGTTTTTCACATCTTCAAATCCAAGAAGATAGGTAAGAACAAACCAGGTATGTGAGGATCTTTCACCGATACGGCAATAGACAATTACATCATCGCCCGATTTAAGCCCAGCGCCATCTTGATAAATTTTAACTAATTCATCTGCTGATTTAAAAGTACCATCTTCGTTTGCCGCAGTTGCCCAAGGAACACTTGCCGCGTTTCGAATATGGCCACCCCTTAAAGCACCTTCTTGTGGATAGGCTTCCATATGAAGTAGTTCGCCAGAATATTCTTTAGGTGAACGTACATCGATTAATGGGTTATTGGCCTCACTATGAGCTTCGACTTGGTCTCGAAAAGCCCTTATGTTTGTATTGGTATTTTTTACCTTGTAATTTGTCGCAGGGTACGAAGGAGCATCTTTGACAACTGGCTTTTCCTCGTCAAGCCACTTCTGTCTTCCTCCGTTCATTATAAGACACTTTTCGTGTCCATAAATTTTAAATGTCCACATTGCATAACATGCCCACCAATTACTTTTGTCTCCGTAGAAAACAACTGTATCATCTTCCGAAATACCCTTAGAGGATAAAAGTGCTTCAAAATTGTCCTGATTAACATAATCTCTTATCAGGCTATCTTGAAGCTCCGTTTCCCAATCTAGTTTAATCGCACCTTCAATGTGACTAACTTCATAGAGAAGAATATCTTCATCGGACTCAACAATCTTGATTCCTTCTTTTCCCTTGTTTTCAAGTACCCAGTCGGTTGATACTAGAACCTCGGGTTTTGCATAATCTGCCATTTTTCTCTCCTCCTCGTACAATTTTTAGCTCTAATAGACCAAAAATCTTGGAAAAATTGCTAAAAACTAAGGATACAACAGTATTACATTCTTAACAATATTTTATTTAAAATCTTAGTGCTTTAGTTTATCATCTATGTCATGTCAGAAGAGAGTAAAGTAGAAAGCGAGACCGGTGAACCAGAGCCGGGTTCGACAGATATAGTTGAAGAGGAGGCGGTCGAAGAAGATTCTGTCGTTCTTTCTTATCCAGATAGAGTCCCAAACTCCAAGCGAGGAGTCGATCACAAGCACTGTTATGTCATGATCGGGCTCGTTGTTGCTTTCTTACTTTTTAGCCTTATTATTTCTAACTTTACTACTTCGTATTAGCCTATCTAGGTGCTTCCTTAAATAATATGCAGTCTCAGATTTTTTACAATTTTCAAAATCCTCAATAGGCCCTTGAAAAAGAACCCTGCCTCCATCCTCTCCCCCACCTGGACCTAGATCAATTATGTAGTCGCAAGCATTAATTATGTCCATATTGTGCTCAATAATAACAACAGTGTTTCCTGATTCTCTTAATTGATAAATAGCGTTCAGCAACTTGTCAACATCTGAGAAATGTAAACCAATTGTAGGTTCATCCAGAATATACAATCCTCTGCCTGTATTTTTTTTTATCAGTTCTCTCGACAACTTAATTCTTTGCGCTTCACCACCAGAGAGAGTTGTAGCAGCTTGACCAATTTGCAAATACCCCAACCCAACAGAATTAATAATTTCAATTTTTGACTTTAGTGTAGGAAATCCTGAGAAAAAATTTTCCGCTTCTTCGAAAGTCATATGTAATATGTCCGCTATATTTTTTTCTTTATAAGTTACCTTTAAAGTTTCGGAATCAAATCTTTTTCCATCACACAAATCACATGTAACGTTTACATCAGGAAGAAAGTTCATCGCAATCTTTACGCTACCAGCACCCGAACATTCAGAACAGCTTCCTTCTTTTACATTGAAGCTAAATCTCCCTACCGAAAAACCTTTCATTTTAGATTGTTGTAAAGAGGCAAAAATTTCTCTAATTGTAGAGAAGATTCCTACGTATGTTGCGGGATTAGACCTCGGAGTTCTTCCTATTGGTGCCTGGTTAATGCTAATTATTTTATCAAAATTTTCGTACCCTTTTATAGATTGAATAAAGGGAAACGATTTGTTTTTCTGGGAGAGAAGATAGTTAGGCAGGGCTTGGGATATGGTATCCACTACAAGTGTACTTTTTCCTGAACCAGACACACCAGTAACACAGGATAGTCTTCCTATAGGTATTCTAATATTAATTTTTTTTAAGTTATTTAGAGAAGCACCTATTATTTCAAAATATTTATCCGGGTTTTTATTTAATCGTTTTGTATTAATCTTTCTATGACCTGCTAGGTATCTACCTGTCACCGATGACTTATTTTTTGATATATCTGATAGTCGACCCATTGCAACGACACTGCCACCATGAAATCCAGCTCCAGGGCCAAGATCGATAATGTAATCACTACTTCTAATTGTTTCTTCATCGTGTTCAACAACTATAACGGTGTTGCCTCTTTTCTTAAGAAGTTGTAGTGATTCGGCAAGCATTTTATTGTCTCTAGGGTGCAGACCTATTGTTGGCTCATCTAAAACATAGGTAATTCCTGTCAGCTTTGCTCCTAATTGCGAAGCCAGTCGTATTCTTTGTGCTTCTCCACCAGATAGGGTTGGTGCAGTTCGATTTAAAGTTAAGTAATTTAGTCCCACATTGCAGAGGAATTCGAGTCTATCAATTATTTCATCTTTAATCCTTTCCCATATTATTTGTTGGGAGTTTTTAAATTTAATCCTTTTTATAAAGTTGAGGCATCGGCCAACAGGCATACTGCAAATCTGAAAAATATTTAAGTCATTCACAAGTACGCTTAATGCGTGAGGCTTTAATCTGCTCCCTTTGCATGTATTGCATACTTCTATTTTTCTATAATTACCAAGAACATCTTTTACCTCGTCCGATTTTGAGGAACCAAACCATTTTTCTAGAATATTAATAATTCCATCAAAGGAGGTTTCCATGTTCTCATATTTTTTAATAAAGTCTGTTATTGTAGTCTTTCTGCTTCCGTAAAAAATTAAATCCTGGTTTTTTTTTGATAATTTCTCAAAGGGTTCTGAATCATCAATGTTCTGCTGGTAAAGAAAATCTTTTAGTAATTTTTTATACAATTGAGAGTCCTTTAATGGCCTTATCGCCCCTTCTTTAATAGATTTAGATCGGTCAGGGACAACTAAGTCCTCATCGAAATATTCGAAATATCCGATTCCCTCGCATTCTTCACAACAACCGTAAGGACTATTGAAAGAAAACAGTCTAGGAGAAACTTCTGGAAGGGTAAGGCCACAATTGTTACAGGCCAGGTTTTGATTAAAAATCCGCTCTTCTTCGTTTGTTTCAACCAGCACCAGGCCTTCTCCGTACTGTAATGCCGTATTAATCGACTCTCTTAGTCTCGTAAAATTCTCATCTATAATTTTTATGCTATCGATATAGATTTCTATGGTGTGTTTTTTTTGCTTTTCTAAGGTAATCTTCTCACCGAGGCTACGGACCTTTCCATCGATTCTTACCGTTGAAAAAAATTTGGACATCAATGCAAGTTCGTTTTTGAACTCTCCCTTGCTTCCCATAGCTAAGGGAAAATAAATTTCTAAATCTTCTCCATGAAAGTCCTTTTTAATTGTATGAATTATCGAACTCGGTGATGCTTTCTCAATCAGGGTGTTGCATTTATAGCAATGGGCCTGGCCAAGCCTGGAGTATAATAATCGCAAAAAATCGTAGATCTCCGTAATGGTTGCAACGGTAGAACGTGGATTACGGATAAATGTCTTTTGGTTTACGGATACAGAGGGTGAAAGCCCTGATATATATTCTAAATCTGGCTTTTTAAATCTATCAACGAACTGCCTGGCGTAACTTGATAATGATTCTAAATATCTCCTTTGCCCTTCCGCAAATATAGTGTCGAATGCCAAAGTAGATTTACCTGATCCGCTTATACCCGTTAAAACGGTTATTTGACCTCTTGGGATATCGACATTAATATTTTTTAAATTATTTTCTTTAACTCCTTTTAAGACTATATGCTTCACGTTAACAACTTAATTAAAATAGTAGATTTTACTTTTTCCTAACCAACCATCTAAAAATATTCGAATCGGCTATCGAATTCGAAAGTTCCGGATGCCATTGCACACCCAAAATGTTTCCATCAAGACTCTCTATTCCTTCAACGATCCTGTCAGAACTTTCTGCACATGGCATAAAACTGGGCGGTATTTCATCAACTGCTTGATGATGGTAACTCTTAACTCGTACTTTTTTCTTTTTAATTATTTTACTCAGCAGCGACTTTCTTTGTATAACGATCTCGTGACTTGCCCCATCTTTATGGTTTAGCGGTTTTGATACAATTGATTCTATATCTTGGAGTAGCGTCCCACCAAAGCAAACATTGATTAATTGCATCCCACCGCAAATACCTAAAATTTTTTTTCGTTTTCTTTTCATAGAATTAATATATAAAATTTCGCTAGTCGTTCGAGCAGCATCAAGTGGATTGATTGTTTTCGTTTTCTTTTGTCCGTACAATGCAGGATCAATATCTCTACTTCCGGAAATAATAATGGCATCAATTTCTCCAACGATTGACATAATATGTTTACTAGACGTTGTCATAGGGAGATAGAATGGTATAGCTCCAGCTTGAAGCACTTTTTCAGAATAAAATTTTTCCGATTCAAAAAGCTTCCCCTTGATGTCACAGGTAATTCCAACAACAGTTGTAGCCATGTAGATATTATTAGATATTTTGAATAAATTTAAAATCTTTTAATTTTCTTGAAATAATATAAGATTACGAAATTATGAGTCGCGAAGAATACGAGGTAATAGTTGTTGGAGGTGGGCATGCCGGGTGTGAAGCTGCACTTGCTTCTTCAAGGTTAGGGTCAAAGACTCTGCTGGTAACTGCCAACCTGGACACCATAGGGGTAATGTCCTGTAATCCATCGATTGGTGGAGTCGGCAAGGGTCATCTAGTAAGAGAAATTGATGCTCTTGGTGGAGAAATGGCTAAGGCAGCCGATTTTGCTTCTATTCAATATAGAAGGTTAAACACAAGAAAGGGTCCTGCGGTTCAAGCTACACGAATTCAAGCGGATAGGAGTTTGTATAGAACCTATATAAAAAGAACACTTGAGTCTCAAAAAAACTTGTCAATCAAACAAAGATTAATCCATTCCCTAATAGAAAAAAATTCAAAGATTATAGGGATTAAAACTAGTTATGGGGAGGAAATCTACTCCAATTGTATAGTGGTCACTCCGGGAACTTTTCCTAATGGACTTATCCATATTGGTGATTCTCAAACTAGCGCGGGGAGAATGGGAGAAGCTCCAACTAAAGAAATCTCTAATTCCTTTAAAGCGCTAGGCTTTAGTGTAGGTAGGCTTAAAACCGGAACTCCACCAAGGATAGATGGAAGAACAATTAACTGGAAAAAAACTACAGTACAACAAGGTGATATAAATCCCTCACTATTTTCCTTTACAAACTTTGAGGTTGCAAATGAGCAACTACCTTGTCATATAACTTATACCAATGAGGACACACATACGATAATAAGGAAGAATATACATCGGTCACCAATGTACTCTGGTCAAATTCAAGGGATTGGACCAAGGTATTGCCCATCAATTGAGGATAAGATTGTTAAATTTCCGGACAAAGAAAGACATCAGATATTTCTTGAACCAGAAGGTTTGAATACAAACGAAATTTATCCAAATGGCGTCTCTACGAGTTTGCCGATTGATGTACAAATTCAAATAATCAACAGCATGTTGGGCCTTGAAGACGCCAGTCTAATCAGGCCTGGTTATGCCGTTGAATATGATTATTGCGATCCGCGAGACCTGAAATATTCACTTGAAAGCAAGAAAATTGATAATCTTTTCCTTGCTGGTCAAGTTAACGGCACTACCGGGTACGAAGAAGCGGCGGCTCAAGGGCTAATTGCAGGAATCAATGCCTCTTTAAAAAGTAAGAGCGCTGAACCTCTAGTCTTAAAAAGATCTGAGTCGTATATTGGAATCTTGATTGATGATCTGATTACCCTTGGTGTTGACGAACCTTATCGAATGTTTACATCGCGTGCTGAGCACAGGCTTTTACTCAGAGATGACAATGCCGACTTCAGACTAACTCCACTTGGTTACCGTATTGGGCTTATAGACGATAATCGGTTTGAACAATTCACAAAGAAGGAGAAGGAGTTCAATAGCATCATGAAAGATTTAGAGTCATGCAAGGTTGTTCCAAATCGCATGAACAACAAGATTCTAGGTGAGCTTGGCACAGCTGAGTTGAAAAAACCATGCAGTTACAAAGAAATATTAAGGAGACCAGGAGTTTTTTATGACGATTTAATAAGGTTTAGTCCAGAAAAAAAACTCACCAGAGATAAGATTTTAAAATCACTTATTGAGAATGAGATAAAGTATGAGGGTTACATTGGTCGACAGAATGAGGATATTAAAAAAATATCCAAGCTACAAGCAACAGAAATTCCTGTAGCCCTGGAAGTTGAAAAAATACCTGGCCTGTCAAATGAATTAAAACAGAAACTTCTAAAAATTAAACCCGAAACCATCGGTCAAGCGTCCAGGATTTCGGGAATCACACCGGCTGCTATCAGCATACTAATGATATATATCAAAAAAAATGAGTTGGTTTTAGCAAGCAAGGCGTAGGGCCTACTCCAAGATTTTTTTTATTTCACTTAAACCTGAAACCGGTAGGTTGCAATTATAATCCTTACAGATAAATACTTGAAATTTTTCGCTCAAACCCGGGAGAAAATCAGAGTTTAGTAAAATATTCTCGTACGCCTTTCTATCAGCGTTGGAAGAAATATAAAATATTGATTTATTTGCGTGTTCAAAATTGATGAGATATTCAATAATTTTATTGTCCAACCTTGGCTCCTCTTCTTTGCTTAAAATAACTATTTGTAGATTCTCAGACAAAAGAGAATAGTGGTTAGCTAAGAACTGCGCGAGATTAATCGGAAACTTTTTGGCCATCTCACCAAGCTGAGAAGATAATTTGTGTGCTTTTTTTATTAAAGAACTATCATTAGTGTAATTCCCAATCTTAATCAAATCATATAGGCCAACAGAGTTGCCAGAGGGAAGTGCCCCGTCTAATAAATTTTTTTGTCGCACTATAACATCCGAATCATCTTTTCTGGTTGCAAAGAAAGACCCTCTCTCGTCATCCCAAAAGAGCTCTATCATTTTTCTACAAATTCCTACCCCATAATTAAGAAAATTCGGGTTGAGTGTCGCTTCATAAAGATCTATACATGCTTTGGTTAAAAAAGAATAATCATCTATTAGGCCTGGAATTGCTACCTTACCATTCCTGTAGCAATGGAGAAGAGAATAATCGTCTGCTATCATATTCGTTTTAATAAATTCAAATCCATTTCTGGCAGTATTAAGATAATTCGGATTGTTAAAAACTCTATATCCTTTTGCAAGTGATGAAATCATCAAACCATTCCAGTCAGTGAGAATTTTGTCGTCCAAAGAAGGTCGTCTTCTTTGGTTTCGTTGTACTTTAATTTTTTCTTTAATTCTACTCGCTTCTGATGTAATCATTTCAGCAGTGAGTGAAAAAGTAGACGAGAAGGAGCTAATCTCATCCTTTAAATGAATAATGTTTTTTCCATTCTTATCTTTTGTGGTCTCTTCGAGAAAATTTCCCTCTTCTTCAATGCTGTAGACATGGCTAAAGAAAGAATATTCATCACTGGTTAATATATTTTTAAGTTCATCTGAAGACCATTGATAAAAGGCACCTTCGCCTTCCTCGCTGTCAGCATCTTCTGCTGAAAAGAGTCCCCCATCCTTTGACAAAAGAACTTCTTGGATATACAAATGGACTTCATCCGCGGTCTCCCTAAACAAATCTTTACTTTGAACCTGGTAGGCTTCAACTAATGCTTCTAAAATCATTGCTTGATCATATAGCATTTTTTCAAAGTGGGGGACAAGCCATTGTACATCCGTTGAATATCGATGAAATCCATACCCTATATGGTCGTAAATCCCTCCCAGTCTCATTGAAGTTAAAGTTTGGTCTATCATCCTTAGCGCATCTTTATTTTTTGTATCCTTGTAGAATTTTGCAAGAAAAATCATATTTTGGGGGCTAGGAAATTTTGGAGCTTCTCCAAATCCTCCAAACTTTTCATCAAAGAAATCTTTTAGGCTTTCAAATATCTCCTCCATATCTTTTTTTGCAATAAAGCTATCAGGAACTTTGGGGTTCGAAACTTCTCGTAGCGAACCAAGGATTGCATTGCTAGACTGAATTACATCTTCCCGTTTCTCAGTCCACACCTCGTTAACTTTCGGCAACAATTCCAAGAGGCCAACCATTCCGTTTCTGCCTTGTTTCGGAAAATACGTGCCTGCGAAAAATGGGATTTTGTCTGGGGTCATAATTATCGTCAAGGGCCAACCACCCCTGCTGGTCATCATCTGGCACACGGCCATATAAATACTGTCTAAATCTGGTCTTTGCTCCCTATCGACCTTGATTGAAACAAAATTAGAGTTCAGAATACTTGCAACTTCCTGGTCTTCAAAAGATTCTTTTTCCATAACGTGACACCAGTGGCAGGTGGAATAACCAATAGATAGAAATATGGGCAGATCTTTTTCTTTAGACACAGCGAAGGCTTCGTCGCACCACGGAAACCAATCTACTGGGTTTTTCGAGTGTTGGAGCAAGTATGGGCTATTTTCATTATGTAGCCTGTTTGTCATTTTTTAATCTCTTTCATCACCAATTGCATATCTTCCCAAACAAGCTTCTTTCGTGAACCATCTCTTAATAATGCTGCAGGGTGGTAGGTGACTATAATTTTCGCATTGTATTTATCAAAAAATTTACCTCTTAGATCCATTATTCTATCTTTCGTCCCGAGGATACCTTCCGCTGCTGTCGCGCCAAGACATACTATTACTTTGGGGCTGACAAAAGAAATTTGCCTCGCCAGATAATTAGAACATGCTTCCATCTCATTAAGCTCTGGCTTTCTGTTGTCTGGTGGTCTGCACTTAACAATATTGCAAATATAAACATCGTGTATCGATAAGTTCATCGCATCTTCATTAAACATAATCTTATCAAGAAGCTTGCCCGCCCTACCCACAAATGGTACCCCTGCCATATCTTCGTCTCTCCCTGGGCCTTCTCCAATAAACATTATGTCAGCCTTATCGTCTCCTCGAGAAAAGACGGTATTGTTTCTCTCCTTATGCAAAGGGCACAATTTGCATTTTTCTACGGCAAGCTTGATTTCTTCCAGGCTGTTAAATTGAGTATTAGGCCCCGTATTTTCTTGAATCAAATTTAATATTTTATCTCTATCCGTTTTCTTTAAATAAATGCCTTGGATTCCCAGAGATTTTAGATTCCTTGCGCCTCTCCTTATTTTTTTTATTTGTAGATTTTTATCTTCTTCATTCATGATGTATATATTAAAATTAAACTATAATGTTTTTTAGTAAAAATAGCCATGGAGTATAAGCACCTAGAAATTGAAAGAAAATGGCAAGAAGAGTGGCAAGACAGTGGCTTGTTCTTAGCTAATAAAAATACCGACAAAAAAAAATACTATATATTAGAAATGTTCCCTTATCCGTCTGGAAGAATTCATATGGGTCATGTAAGAAACTATGCGATTGGCGACGTTATAGCAAGGTTCAAAAGGGCTAGTGGATATAACGTCTTACACCCCATGGGGTGGGATGCCTTTGGTATGCCAGCAGAGAATGCGGCAATTCAAAACAACGTTCACCCTAGAGAGTGGACCTATGCAAACATCGAAGCAATGAAATCGCAGTTGAAGCAGATGGGATTATCTTATGACTGGGCCCGAGAAATCAAAACCTGTGATAAAAAGTATTTTGTTCACGAACAAAAATTTTTTTTGGATTTATACAACTCTGGCTTAGCCTACAAGAAGGAATCTTATGTAAATTGGGACCCCGTAGACAAGACAGTCTTGGCAAATGAGCAAGTAATTGATGGAAAGGGCTGGAGATCTGGGGCGCCAGTAGAGCAAAAGAAGCTTTCTCAGTGGTTTTTAAAAATAACTGATTTTGCTGAGGATCTAAACAATGGATTAAGAGCGCTAAGTAATTGGCCTAAAAAAGTTTTATCTATGCAAGAAAACTGGATTGGTAAATCTTCGGGGGCTTTAATAAACTTTCAGCTAATTAATTCCGCGGAAACCATAGAGGTGTTCACTACCAGGCCTGACACAATATTTGGAGCATCATTCATTGGGCTTTCGCCTGACCATCCAATCAGTTCACAGTTAGCTAAGAAAAATTCTGAAGTCTCCGGCTTTATTGAGCTGTGCAAGAGCATAGGCTCTAGCACTGAAGAACTAGAAAAAGCCGACAAGCTTGGAATGGATACTTCATTAAGAGTAGTGCATCCCTACACAAAAAAGGAAATACCTGTTTATATAGCGAATTTTATCTTAATGGGGTATGGCACAGGGGCAGTGTTTGGTTGTCCCGCACATGATCAAAGAGACTTCGAGTTCGCCAAGAAATACAAGTTGGAGATAGTACAAGTTGTTAGCAAGACAAAATCTGGCCATAAACTGAAAGAGGCCTACACGGAAGATGGGTTGATGATCAATTCAGAATTCTTAGATGGTTTATCAACACAAGAAGCTCAAATTAAAATAATTAGTGATTTAAAAAATAAGGGCGCGGGAAGAGAGGCGATAAAATACAAATTGCGCGACTGGGGGATATCAAGACAGCGCTACTGGGGATGCCCAATACCTATTATGTATTTAGATGATGGCACTATAGTTCCAGTACCAGAAGACGACCTACCTATCGAACTACCTGATGATATAGACTGGAAACAAAGTGGAAATCCATTAGATAATCATCCAACATGGAAATATACAAAGTGCCCTCATACGGGAAAGCCAGCGATTAGAGAAACTGACACATTTGATACCTTTTTTGAATCATCATGGTATTTTGCTCGTTTTTGCTCTCCAAATTCCGAAACAATGTTTGACGACGAATATAACAAATGGATGCCAGTTGACCAATACATCGGCGGGGTGGAACATGCAATATTGCATCTCCTTTATTCCAGGTTTTTCGTCCACTCATTAAACAAACTTGGGAAGTCTAAAATTAAAGAGCCTTTTGATAGCTTGGTAACTCAGGGCATGGTCCTGAATAATGGCGCCAAAATGTCCAAATCCCTTGGTAACACAGTCGATCCAGAAGAAATTATAGAAAGGCTTGGGGCGGATACAATTAGATTATTTATTTTGTTCTCCGCACCAGTAGATAAGGACTTGGAATGGAGTGACCAGGGGATTGAGGGGTCCAATAGATTTGTCAAACGTGTTTGGAGTTTTATATCGAAGAATACTACTCTAGCAACAAATGAGTTTAGTAAAGATTTTTCAACTCTCAATGGAGAAGAGAAAAATCTATTAATTAAAATACATAAAACCACAAAGAAGGTTACACATGATATTAACAATATGCAGTTCAATACCGCGATTGCATCTCTTATGGAACTCTTAAACTCTGGGTATAAATTTTTAGAAAAGAATAAGAACGATAACCTTGTCGGCTTTTTCCTTTTCCAGTTCTTACAGCTTATAAACCCATTTATACCTCATGTCTCAAATGAGCTCTGGTCACTAACTAAGTATAAAGAGGAAAACATTAATTTGATTTGGCCCACGTGGGATGATGAGATAATAAATAAAGATGAAATTAAAATTATTATACAAATAAATGGTAAGACTAGAGGGACTTTAAATTACTCTTCCGATATCAACGAAGAGTCAACCATTGTTGATGATGTAAAAAACAATAAAAACCTGTTCAAATATTTAGAAAACAAAAAAATAACCAGAACTATTTATGTAGAAAATAAACTATTGAATTTTATAGTTAAATAGATAATTTCTTAATTCTTTCGACTGCTTCAATAAGTTTTTTATCTTCAAGTGTAACCGACGCCCTAGTGTAACCTTCTCCATAGTCGCCAAAACCAGTACCTGGCGTCATTACTATTCCGGCATCTTCAAGCAAAATGTTTCCGAATTCGCTTGAAGACAAGCCTTTAGGGTTTTTGAACCAGACATAGAAGGTTCCCCTGGGTCGATAAACTTCAATTCCAATTGATTCAAGTCCCGTTGAAAGTAATTCGCACCTGCCCTTATAAATTTCTATTCTATCTTTTAGTCCAACTTCGTAATTTCTTAACGCTTCTATTCCTGCTTCTTGTATCGCCTGAAAAGCACCAGAATCTATATTCGTTTTAACCTTCCCTATGCCAGCGACAGCTTTTTCATTCCCAACCACATGCGCCAATCTCCAGCCCGTCATACTAAAAGTTTTTGAAAGACTATGAAATTCAACGCCAACTTCTATTGCGCCATCATACTCTAAAAAACTTCTAGGTTTATCTTCAAAATAGACTTCCGTATAAGCAGCATCGTGACAAATCAAAATTTCATTCCTATAGGCGAAATCAATTGCTTGTTTGAAAAATTCGTCGGTTGCAAATGCGGTAGTTGGGTTGTTAGGGTAATTCAAAAACATTATTTTGGCTTTTTTTACTATCTCTTTTGGTATTAAGTCAAAATCTGGCATAAAACCATTCGATTCTAGAAGAGGCATCTGGAACGGGGTACCGCCTGCAAAAGTTGTCGCTATAGAATAAACTGGATAACCAGGGTTTGGAACTAGGGCAACATCGCCAGGGTTTATAAAAGCAAGAGGAGCGTGGGCTACGCCCTCTTTTGAGCCAATAAGAATTATTACATTTTTATCTCCGGCAACATTAACATTAAATCTTTTCTTGTACCAGCTAGCAACCTCATTTCTAAAAGACATCATTCCGGCGTACGACGGGTACCTATGGTTCTCTGGATTCAAAGAGGATTTGTGTAGCACCTCAATAATTCTATTGGGCGTGGGTATATCTGGATCCCCTACTCCCAAATCAATTACATCAATACCTTTTTCGATTAATTTGTCTTTCTTTGCATCAATCTCCGCAAACAGATAAGGAGGGAGGTTTCTTATTCTATCGGACCACCGAATTTCCATAGTAGAACTAATTCTAACGTAAAAGAAATGTACTTCAAATCAACAAAGTGGGCTTTCTAAAAAAAGAAATTTAAATTTTTCTCCTAGAAGGTTTGGCAAAACAAGCTCCTTTAGTCCTTGGCCTAATTCCAGTTTCTCCGAATCCTGACAATTATCATATATATCCAGGATGTTATTATCTAGCAAGAACTTAGCTTGTGAAACAAAAGCGACTTCCTTGAATCCATAGAATGATGCAATTTGAGAAAGTAATGAGAAATTTACATCATGGGTTATATCCTGATTAAAAATATTCTCATAAAAATTTCTTGAAACTTGATGCTTGTAAAAGCAACGAGCAGTTCCAAGAGGATCAGGCGATACGCTAAAATAATCTGATTTATCACCATAGTCACTTATTAAAAAAAATGCTTCATCCAGTTGTTGAGAAAGGTCTTTAAAAATCGTTTCATATTCGGAGGAGGGGAGTTCGAAGAAAAAATTCTCTTTTATTTTCAAGCTAAACCGATTAATAAATTTTATTAAATTCTTATCAGCCCTTTCCTCTCTCCCCAATATTTCGTCTTGATCAGCAAAAAGGTTAGTCTGGAAGCACTCTCCATTTTTTACAATGCAGCGATTGAATGGTAATGCGTCGAACAATTCATTACATAAAACTATACCTTTTTTTGTTTTTGATTTAATTGCATTAATTGAATCTGCGAGAACAACTAAATCTTGATGTGATTGAAGATTGTCAACCATCTTCTTTTTTAGTAAAGAATTTGTTTCTAAAATAAAAACTTCTAGTCTTCCATATATATCTAGATGGTGCTTAGAAAGAAAATCAAGAATATCATTAATCAATCTTCCATCGTTGGAACCAAGTTCTACGATTGACACCGTATTTGTAGGAAACTTCTCTAAAATAATTTTTGAAAAAAAATTTCCTATCGTTGCTCCAAACAATTTAGAGATTAAAGGAGATGTGTAAAAATCATTTTTGTGCCCTATGGCAATATCTTTTTTGTAGTATCCATTTGGACTATAGAGAGCATATCGGACAAAATCGGAAAACGATACCTTGTCGTTTTTTTGAAATAGTTCCTTAATAATAAATTTAACAATAACAAATAAGTCTCAAATTGTTTAGGTTTGTCAAATGAGTTAAAATAGTTCATGGCAAAAAAGATCAGAATAACAAAAGTTTATACGAAAACGGGAGATGCGGGCAACACAATGCTTGTAGGAGGGGAAATCGTACCAAAAGATTCTATAAGGGTTATGTCGTATGGCGACGTCGATGAATTAAATTCGGTATTGGGCCTAGTTTTAAGCGGTTCGGTAAGCACAGATAGTAGGAAAATCATTTCAAGAATTCAGAATGATTTATTTGTACTTGGAGCTGACCTTGCTTCAAAAAAAAATATCTTAGCACCTAGAATTAAAAAGAATAGAGTAACGTGGGTTGAAAATAGAATAGACAAATACGCCGCCGACGTTGGGGTCCTAAAAGAATTTATTTTGCCCAGTGGTTCATTCGTTGGCGCAAGCCTTCACTTGGCAAGAACGGTATGTAGGAGAGCGGAAAGAACAATGGTATCGCTAGCGAAAACAGAATGGATTAATCCCATCTCGCTTATTTATGTAAACAGGTTATCGGACCTTCTTTTTGTTTTGGCTAGATACGAAAATAAAGCTAATGGCCAGGGCGAGACATTCGTTGATTTTAAAAAATGACGAGCCAGGCAAAGACCAAGACTTTTATTGCTAAGTTTAATCTTCTATATGATGGAATTAAAAAATTTCATCTTTCTGGCAAGAATGGTGGGATTGCCGTTGCACATAAATACTCAAACGAAGTCGACAAGCTGATATCGGCTGAACTCAATATCGACTACAAATCTAAAGGGATTGTTATTTTGGCCCTGGGTGGTTATGGAAGAAGAGAGTTGTGCCTAAAGTCCGACATAGACATTCTCATACTTTATGAAAAATCAAAAATAGACGAGGCAAAGAGCTTGGCTGAGAATATTCTTTACAAACTATGGGATACAGGGCTTGAGATTGGAAATTCTTTACGAACAATTGAAGATTGCCTTGAGCTTGCAAGCATGCAAGATTCAACGATCCTGACATCGTTGCTTGATTTAAGGGCTATTGCAGGCGATTCAATTTTGCATACCACTTTAAAAAACAGACTCAATAAGACGCTACTTCCAAACATATCACAAAATTTTATAGATAAAAAAATCCTAGAGAGAAAATCGAGGTACGAGAAATATGGGACATCAGATTTCTTAAGAGAGCCCAACATCAAAGAAGGCCAAGGGTGCTTAAGGGACATCCACAGTTGTTTTTGGATTCTTAGAGCTTTTTATTGTCAAATAGAAATTGATAGGTTTCTTGATGGTGGTTTTTTAAACAGGGAGGAGATGCGTACAATCAATGAGTCTCTGGATTTTTTACTTCAAGTTAGAAATCATCTTCATATAAATAAGCCTTCAGAGTTTGATGTAATTGATTGCGATTTTCAGACTACGGCTGCGGACTTTTTTAAAATTAAGAGCGAGGGCTTTTTAACTAAAGAAAATGTCTTTATGAAAATACTCTATGGTACTACAAACAAAATTGGACAGTTGACAAATAAAATTATCCAAAGAGCCCTAGATAAAAACAAAAAAATATTTTCTTCAAAAAGAATTCAAAACCTAGATGATTTTTATATAATTCACAGGGGCACGATAAGGGCAATTAACCCTTCGGAGATATTGCATAACCCAAGTACTTTACTAGCACCATTTGAATACTCCGCAGCTAACAATACTGATATCGCGGATGAGGTTGTCACAGAGATTAAGAAGATTAGAACACGTCGATTCTCTATGGATGACAAACGTACCTTAAATAAAAAATTTCTTGAGCTATTAAAAAAAGGCAAAAACACTTATCGTGTTTTGTTAGACATTAATAGATACGATTTGATTAATTTCTTCATTCCTGAGTTTGAAAAAATAAAAGACCTAGCTGTTACCGACCCCTCTCATATCTATACGGTCGATATTCATTCCCTTTTGCTAATAGAAGAATTTGAAAAACTTATTGATGGTACTTACGAAACAGAGTTTCCTCTGGAGACGGAAATCGCCCGGGGGTTAAAAAAGAAAGAGATATTCTACTTAACTGGCCTGTTGCACGATATTGGAAAAGGCTACGGCAATAGTCACGCCAGGCGTGGAGCTGAAATGGTTCAAAAAATATGCGACCGTTTGTTTGTAGATAAAGAATCTGTTGCAACCATAGAGTTTCTAGTTAAAGAGCACTTATCAATGTCATCTTACTCACAAAAGAGGGACCTAGATGACGATCAGCTCATCAAAGAGTTTAAAGATAGGGTGGGTACGGTAGAAAGATTAAACTATCTTTTTGTCTTGACGTTCTGCGACCTTCGAAGTGTTGCCCCAGATGTTTGGTCCGGCTGGAAGGGAAATTTGTTGTCTACGCTTTTCAAAAAAACTATGATTTTGCTCTCCAAAAGAAAAAGAGGGGGTACTAAAGCATCTCGATTATCTATTAAAAACAGAAAAGAGATTGAGGTCTTTAAAGAAACCGATAGGGATAAATTTGAGAAAATTGGTGGAAAAAGAATCTCAACGTATTTTGATAATTACTCCGCGGAGGAACTTGTCTATCAAATACAACTTCTTCTAAGCAATGAAGGAAGCCTGTCAATGGGTATAAAGTACAGTCAACAGAAACAAATAGACCAGCTAACAATTTGGTCCAAAGATCGTAAGATAGAGTTTGTAGAAATTTGTGCCGTTTTGTCATCGTCCAATATTAATATATTTTCAGGAAGGGTTACGCCCCTAAAGAAGGATCTCGTGCTTTATACGTTTGAAGTAAATAGGTTTGGTCAATCTACCTTTCGTGAAAGAGGTATGTGGGACTCGATAAAAAAGAGTCTTGAGTCGCGAGATTTTTCACTCGAATCCAAACCATTATCAAGCAAGCGCATAGGGCTGATGAGCGCAAAAGTTAAAACCAAGATTAATATTGACAATGATTCATCAAAAAATTTCACAATTATTGAATTGAGTGCAACCGATAGGCCCGGGCTTTTGTATGATATGTCCAAAACTCTAAAAGACCATGGTCTAATTGTTGGGTTCGTAAAAATCTCTACAAAGCGCGGGTCTGTTGACGACTCGTTTTATGTCAAGAAAATTGACGGAAAAAAGCTGCTTGGTGAAAATGACATAAGGACTATAAAAAACAATTTAACGGAGGTAATTTCTTGTGGGGCATGAAGTCGAAGAGATAAAGACCGATTTTTTAATCATAGGGTCAGGTTTGTCCGGTCTTTATTCGGCTTTGTACGCTTCGAATTTTGGCAGTGTAACAATTGTCACAAAATCCTCTATTCAGGAAAGCAATTCCTACTGGGCGCAAGGAGGTATTGCGGCCGCAATTGACAACTACGACTCAGTAGATTTCCACTATGATGATACGATTTCAGTCGGGTGCGGGCTTAACAACCAAATAGGTGTAAACATAATGGTGAACGAGGGGCTCGAAAGAGTGCTTGAATTAATAGAACAGGGAATGGAGTTTGATGAAGGAGAATCTGGACTTGATTTTGGAATAGAAGGAGGGCATAGCAGAAGAAGGATTCTACACGCACTAGGTAACGAAACAGGGAAGGCAATGGTGGATCTTCTTTCGAAAGAAATCAAAAAAACAAAAAATATAAAAGTTTTAGAAAATACTTATGTTATAGATCTACTTTCAAATCTAAAATCTTGCTTTGGATGTTTGGTTTGCGACGATAAAGAAAAAAGGAAAATAGCTGTACATTCTAAGGCCACGGTTTTAGCAACAGGGGGAGGGTGTGGAATTTATTATAAATCCACAAATCCATCAGGCACGTCAGGCGAAGGAATCGCAATGGCAATAAATGCCGGTGCCGTTGTTACGGATATGGAATTTGTTCAATTTCACCCTACTGCTTTCTCACAAGATGGATCCCAAAGCTTCTTAATATCGGAGGCATTAAGAGGAGAAGGCGGGAGATTGATTAATCACTCAAAAAAAAGGTTTATGGAAGACTATTCCAGCCAGATGGAGTTAGCACCCAGACACGTAGTTGCTAGAGCAATCTTCAATGAGATGAGGGCCAACGGGGAGAAAAATGTTTTTCTTTCTATAAAACATTTAAAACCCTCAACAATAAAAACAAGATTTAAAAATATATATGAGCTTTGCATAAGGGAAGGTATAGACATAACCAAAGAAGCCATACCTGTCTCGCCAGCTGCGCACTACATGATTGGAGGAATAAGGACTGACTTGTTTGCTAGAACTAATATAGAAAATCTTTATGCATGTGGAGAAGTGGCTTGTTCCGGCGTCCATGGTGCAAACAGACTTGCAAGTAATTCCCTATTAGAGTGCTTAGTCTTCGCAAAGCGGTCCATTGATTCCGCGGTTGAGCTGTCCAGAAAATTTAAAAAAGTCCCCTCTTTGCTAGTTAAGAAATCTGCTAAATATTCGTTGGTTTCTTCAGACAAAAAAGTTGAGAGGTATATAAACAGCAGAATAGCGCTCTCGCAAACCGTGAACAATTACGTCGGAGTTTTAAGAAACAAAAAAGATCTTCTGCTGGCTTTAAATGAGATATCTTCTATCAAGAAGAGCGCCTTTGACGCTTTTGACCTAATTGATACCAGGCTAATGAATTTAAAAACAGTATCATATTTGATTACAAAGTCGGCCCTATTAAGAGAAGAATCAAGAGGTGCCCATATGCGAGAAGACTTTTCGTCTGAATCGGACAAGTGGCTTAAACATATAGATTGGAAGATTTCTAATCGAACGCTGCGGTTTGCATATGTAAAACACTAATTAGACTAATTAAATTGTATTAAAAAGAAATTCTGCTATATTAATTTGGGCAACTTAAATTCACATGTCGAGAGGTAACCCTTAAGTTGGGAGTCGAGAAACAGATTGACGAACGGGAAGTAGAGACCATTACCGTTAAATTTGCCGGGGATTCTGGTGACGGAATACAAATAACCGGTGATCAGTTCGGTAACACGACCGCAATTGCCGGCAACGATTTTGCAACTTTCCCGGATTTTCCTTCGGAAATTAGGGCGCCACTGGGTACCACCTATGGAGTATCATCGTATCAAATACAATTTGCATCAAAAGATATTTACACACCTGGGGATAGGCCAGATGTTCTTGTTTGTTTCAACCCAGCGGCATTAAAAGTTAACCTAAAAACTATTAACGAGGGAGGGATTATCGTAGTCAACGAAGATGAGTTTGATGAGAAAAATATCAACAAGGCTGGTTTTGACTCTAATCCTTTAGACCCAGGAAATAAACTTTTGTCTGGTTTTACCGTTCACAAGATTCCTATAACTAAATTAACCCTGGAATCTTTAAAGGACATGGAGCTTGGCCACCAAGATAAACTAAGATGTAAGAACTTTTTAGCTCTAGGCATAGTTTCTTGGTTGTTTTCAAGGCCCTTAGAGCCTATTGAGAATTTCTTGAAATCAAAATTTGGAAAGAAGCCTGCTATTCTTGAAGCAAACACAAAGGTTCTTCATGCTGGATTTAATATCTGCGACACAATGGAGATTTTTCCTGTAATGTACAAAGTCCCTCCAGCAAAACTTGAACCAGGCACATATAGAAATATTAATGGGGCATTGGCCACAGCATATGGTCTTTTGACCGCGTCAGAAAAAATCAACCTACCAATTGTATATTCTGGATACCCAATTACCCCAGCAAGTGAAGTTCTACATCTTCTTTCAGCTTTAAAACAATTTGATGTTTCCGCAATTCAAACAGAAGATGAAATTGCAGCAATAACTATGGCTTTGGGTGCATCATACGGAGGAGCCCTTGGTATCACAGGGAGCTCCGGTCCAGGCCTGGCTCTAAAAATAGAGGCTCTAAACCTAGCCGTAATGACAGAGTTGCCGTTAATTGTTTTTGACTATATGAGATCCGGAATCTCTACAGGAATGCCTACAAAAACAGAACAGGGAGATTTGGCGATGGCCTTGTTTGGCAGACCGTCAGACTCACACGTGATAGTCTTGGCCCCATCAACCGCAGCCGACTGTTTTTGGATGTCTATAGAAGCCGTTAGGCTTGCCACAAAATATATGACCCCAGTTGTTGTACTATCTGAAGGTTTTTTGATTAATTCTTCAGAACCATGGAAAATCCCTGATTTAAAAAAAATCCCTAAGATGAAGTCTCCTTTTAGAAAAAAAGTTGAGGGGTATCTGCCCTATAAGAGAAACAAGGAAACTTTGGCAAGAGATTGGGTTAAGGTTGGAACCAAAGGGCTAGAACATACTATAGGTGGGCTTGAAAAGCTAAACGAAACTGGTGACGTGACACAAGATGCTGAGAACCATGACTTGATGACAAGATTAAGAGCAGAAAAGGTTCAAAAAGTTGCTAATGACATACCCGACTTAGAAATTATTGGGGATAAGGGTGCAGACCTATTGCTTGTAGGCTGGGGAAGCACTTTGGGGAGCATGAAAGCTGCGGTAGAAGCAGTAAACCAATCCGGGAAAAAGGTTGCTATGATTAATATTCGACACCTCAACCCTCTTCCTAAAAATCTTTCTAAGATACTCAGACAGTTTAAGAAAATAGGTGTGGTAGAATTAAACTTGGGTCAACTCGATATGATAATTAGGTCAAAATTCTTAATTGATACATCTTTTCTTGGAAGAGTTACAGGCCAGCCTATAGCCGTTACAGAACTAATCGATTTTATAGTTAAGGAGTTAGAGATGCTTAAGCAGCATTAAAATACAAGTTTATGGCCGAAACAGAACAAGTACAGTATAAACCAAATGATTTTAAATCCCCGGCAGAACCCAGGTGGTGCCCAGGCTGCGAAGACTATGCGATTCTAAAAGCCGTACAAACAGCCATGGCTCAAATTGGTAGGCCAAAAAATGAGCACGCCGTCATTTCAGGAATTGGCTGCTCATCTAGATTCCCTTATTACATGGGTACCTATGGATTCCATACGATTCATGGTCGACCTCTTCCTGTAGCAACAGGTCTCAAAGTTGCCAACCCAGAATTGGCCGTGTGGGTCGTTACCGGAGATGGTGATGGGATTTCAATTGGTGGTAATCACTTCATCCATGCTTTAAGACGAAATGCTGATTTAAATATTCTGTTGTTCAACAACAGAATCTATGGGTTAACAAAAGGGCAGTATTCTCCGACAAGTGAGAAAGGCATGATTAACAAAACGGCTCCTTATGGGACCATAGAAGAGGCCGTTGACCCAACTGGTCTTGCTGTAGAATGCGGGGCGACCTTTATTGCTCAAATTGCCGCTCCTTATGTTAAAGACTTAGTTTCAATACTTGTTCAAGCTTATGAGCACAAAGGAACCTCGTTTGTTCATATATATCAAAATTGCTATATATATAACAACGGGGTGTTTGATGAGTTTACAGATAGAGAAATACGAGACGACAATAATATTAAAGTTGAACACGGTAAGCCTCTTGTCTTTGGAAAAGATCTCAACAAAGGTCTTGTTATGGGGTATGGCAAATTTGAGATAATTGAATTTGAGGCCGGAAGCACCCCGGACAATGTTGTAGTTTACGACGAAACTAATCCTTTTTTAATTAGAATGATATCCGATATGAGATTTCCAGAACACCCGGTTCCTATGGGCGTAATAAAAAGAGTGTCAAAGCCTAGCTTTGAGGAGTCAATTAGTTCACAGATTGAATCCGCGAAATCGAAATTTCCACCTAATTTAGAAAAACTAGTTTCTTCAGGGGAAACCTGGGAAGTTAAATAGTCTCCTTATGGACAATGCTTTAAAACAAAGTGTTGATACCATCTTAGATATTGCAATAGCAGAAGATCGATCTACGGAAGATGTGACCAGCAAGCTCCTCCTTGGCTCAGAAAAAATTAGTACCGGGATATATTTTAAAGAGTCTGGAATACTTTGTGGAACCAAAATAATTAGTTATTTAGCAAAGCAAGTAGATGCTCGAATAAAAATTAAATGGACCTACAAAGATGGGGCAAAAATAAAAAAGGGGTCCTTGGTAGCAAAGATTGTAGGCCCTGCAAATTTGGTTCTTTCTCATGAACGAATTATCCTAAATTTTCTTCAAAAACTTAGTGGTATCGCCACTTTAACAAGCAGTTACGTTGCTGAGCTAAAAAGAACTAAGATAAAAATTTTGGACACAAGGAAGACCACGCCCGGATGGAGACGTCTTGAAAAATATGCGGTAAAAATCGGAGGGGGGCAAAACCACAGGATGGACTTGTCAGAATTGATTCTAGTAAAAGATAGCCATATAAGAGTCTCCGGAGACATTAAGAAAGCTTTAGAGAAAGTAGTCCAAAAAAGCGGTAGAAAAAAAATATTAGTAGAGGTGGAGAACTTGGGCCAAGTTAAGGACGTGGTTCAATTTAAAGTAGATCAAATTATGTTAGATAACTTCAGTAAAAAAGAAACTCTTAGTGCTGTAAAAACAATCAGAAACTCTAGCAAGGCAAGGATTGAACTCTCCGGAAGATTTACCCTTAAAAAAATTAAATCTATTCGTAGTCTCGATGTTGACTATGTTTCTATAGGCAGAATTACACATTCCGCTCCATTCTTAGATATTTCGATGGATGTGTTAAGATAAATCTATGGATTTATCCACGGCAAGAGAAATATCAGAGCTAAAAAAGGCAAAAAGCGCAATAATTCTGGCTCATAACTACCAAATACCTGAAGTCCAAGATATAGCCGACTTTGTAGGTGATTCATTGGGGTTGTCAAAAATGGCCTCCGAGACCAGCGCAGAAATAATAGTTTTTTGTGGAGTTCATTTTATGGCAGAAACGGCCTCAATTCTCTGTCCAGAAAAAAAAATTTTATTACCAGATTTAGACGCAGGATGTTCGCTTGCTGAATCAATCAATGTTAAACAGCTTAGAGACTGGAAAAGTAAAAATCCAAACGCAGTAGTTGTATCATATATAAACACCTCAGCTGATATTAAAGCCGAGAGCGATTATTGTTGCACTTCTTCAAATGCTTTGAAAATTGTAGAGTCCATAAGCAAGGATAGAGAGATTTTATTCTTGCCTGATATGTTTTTAGGTAACTATATACAAAAGAAAACCAGCAGAAAAATCCACATATGGCCCGGAGAATGTCATGTACATGCCGCAATGACATATGAGGAAATACGAACTTTGCGTGACGAGTTTCCAGAATCAGAAGTGCTAATCCATCCCGAATGCGCCTGTGGTTCTCAGGCAATGTATTACTCAGAAAAAAACAAGGACGAGGACGTTCATTTCTTATCTACGGAGGCAATGATAACAAAAGCCAAGGACTCTACCAGTAAAAATCTAATTGTCGCGACAGAGTCAGGAGTCATTCATAGAATGAAACAATTTGCGCCCGAGAAAAATTTTATCCCTATAAGCAATGGCGCTACATGTAAATACATGAAAACAATCACTGTTAAAAAGGTCTTACAAGCTCTTAGGAACGAGCTACCGGAAATCAGAGTTCCTATAGAAATTGCTTCAAAGGCAAAGCTAGCAATAGACAGAATGGTGGGTACGTCATAATGGCGGTGGGAGGAATTGAACCTCCGACTTACGCCTTATGAGAGCGTCGCTCTACCCCTGAGCTACACCGCCAATGGACTTTCAGTTTATCATGCAGGAAAAGACTTTCAAGGATGGTAGTCTATTAGGATTATGGGCTCGGTGAAGACGCAAAAAATATTTGATGAACGAAAATCTCTTGTCTTTATAGTCTTATCGTCAATTTTTATTGCATCCATGACGATGCTAAACATACTAGGAACTTCGAGATTTGTGGATTTAAGCTATGTTTTTTTTGGAATTGAGATTCCAATGATCGTGGCAATTGGAGTCCTGCCATACCCAATAACATTTTTATGCACAGATTTTATATCTGAGTTGTACGGGCCAAAAAAAGCATCGCGGGTTGTTTGGTCTGGATTAATTGTCAATATCTGGCTTGCTTTTATTGTTTGGATTGCAGGAATTTTACCCGAGTTCACATCAAGTAGTTCAAGTGAGGCATCAAATGACGCCTTTATGACGATAAGAGGGCTATCGCTAAGCACTATATTTGCATCAATGACTGCGTATTTACTTGCCCAACACTCTGATGTCCATGTTTTTCATTTCTTTAAAAATTTAACCAAAGGTAAGTATTTATGGATAAGAAACAACGCATCTACAATGATAAGTCAATTAATTGATACGGTTTCCGTTATACTCATAACCCACTTTCTTACTCGTTCCATTCCCCTACCAGAAGGAAAAGGTGAAGCTGAAGGGCTGTTTCTTTTAATTTTATATGCATATATATTTAAATTTATCGTCGCGCTTTTGGATACTCCATTTTTTTATATTGGTGTAAAATATCTAAGGTCTTACCTGGGGGTAAAAGATGATAGTTCCTAAAGTATACAAAAACAAGCTCGACAAAATATTCGCGTCTGCTCTCGATGCTGCAGACCCGGTTAAATGTGTATCTCAACACTTAGTTGTAGAAGATAATGTTCTCCGTGTCGCAAAAAAGACATATGACCTAAATTTTTATAAAAGAATTTTTCTAATTAGCTTTGGAAAGGCGGCCACTCAAATGGCAGTTGGGGCCAACAAAGTCCTAGGAAAAAGAATCACTAAGGGTATTGTGGTCTCAAATACAAAGCCACAAAAGAGAATATCAAATTTTAAATTTGTTCTATCTTCCCACCCAGTTCCAGACGAAAGAAGTGTAAAAGCTGCAAACATAATTGTGGACCTATTGTCAACTACAACAAAAAAGGACTTGGTTTTATTTTTAATTTCTGGTGGTGGGAGTTCAATTCTTGCACTTCCTGATAGGGACGTGTCTCTTGAAGATAAGAAAATTACAACCAGACTTTTATTAAAATCAGGAGTTGAGACGGATACGCTTAACACCGTAAGAAAAAAGATTTCACAAATTAAAGGTGGCGGGTTACTTGAGAGCTCCTATCCATCTCAAGTTGTAACTTTAATTCTTTCGGATGTTGTAGGGGATCGAACCCGAGTGATAGCATCAGGGCCTAGTCTGCCTGATAAGTCCGAAGCAACAGACGCGTGGAGGGAGATTTGTGAGCTTGGGATTGAAAACAAATTGCCACCCAGAGTTGTTATAAAGCTAGAAAACCCATTAAAAGACGATAGAAAGAAAAAAAAATACCCACCCCATAATACTGTTTTGGTTGGGAACAACCTTTCCAGTCTAAATGCCGCAAAAACGTGCGCCGAGCAGCTCGGCTATACCCCATTTATATTAACTTCACAGCTTAGGGGAGAGGCAAGAGTTGTTGCAAAAACCTTGGCCGCCATAGCAATGGAGATAAAAACTTCCAACGTTCCAATACAAAAACCTGCCTGTTTAATTGCTGGAGGGGAAACCGCCGTTACGGTTAAGGGAAGCGGTAGCGGAGGACGGAATTCTGAGCTTGCCCTAGCCTTTGCAATCGAAATTACAAATGAGTCGAAAATACATGCTCTTTTTGCTGGCACGGATGGAATAGATGGGCCAACAGACGCTGCCGGAGCTTATTGTAACGGAAAGAGTAGAATTAAATCTAGGCAGAGTGGTGTAAGCGCAAGAGACTCGCTCTTAAATAACGATTCCTATGGGTTTTTTAAAAAGGCCGGGGATTTAAAAATTACGGGGCCTACGGGTACAAATGTAAATGATATTGCTATCATTCTCGTTGACAAATAACACCGTAAGTTGATTAGAAAAGTAATTGTTATAAGATTTATATATGGCTAACGATATCAAATCATTACCTCAAAACAAAGAGGCAGAGCAGGCAGTCCTTGGCTCAATACTATTGGACGAGCAAGCTATAAATTTAGCCCTTGAGGAAATTACAATAGAAGATTTCTACGATCATAACCACAGAAAAATATTTTCCGCAATGCTTGATTTAGATGACGAGAAGGTGCCGATAGATGTTTTAACTTTATATGAAAAACTAAAGCAGAAGAAGTCTCTCCTTCAAGATGTTGGCGGCAGTTCGTACCTAACCCAACTTGTTGAAGTCGTCCCTAGCGCCTCTAACATAAGTTTTTATGCGAAATCCGTAAAAGAAAAATCGATTTTACGTGACATGATTAAAACCGCATCGGAGATTATTAGAGAGGGGCAGATGAGTGAAATCGTTGTTGAAGAATTCGTAGATGAAGCAGAGAAAAAACTGTTCGATATCACTCAAAATAAACAAAGACCAGGGTTTTCTTCTTCTAGAGAGCTAGCTGCAACAACTATTGAAATCATTGAAGGATTAGTCAAGAGGAAAGAGGCAATAACAGGCATAGCTAGTGGCTTCAAGAAGCTGGATCAAAAGACCGCGGGATTTCAAACCTCTGATTTAATAATACTGGCAGCCAGGCCTGGAATGGGGAAAACAGCTTTTGCGTTGAACATACTCATACATTCTGGCCTAGTACACGGTATGAGCATTGGCTTTTTCTCATTAGAGATGACAAAAGAGCAACTAATGATGAGAATGCTGTCAGCAAAATCAAAAGTGGATTTTGGAAATATCAGAAGGGGTTTTTTGTCTGACGCAGAGTTTAATAGAGTAGTTAAGGCCGGGGAGTCTTTGCAAGAAGCAAATATCTATATAGACGATACTCCGGCAATTACTGCTCTTGAGTTAAGGTCCAGAACAAGAAGGCTTAAAAGCGACAAAGATATTGACCTTTTGGTTGTTGATTACTTACAACTTATGAGGGGGACCGCTAGATCAGAGAGTAGGGAAAGAGAAATAGCGGAAATTTCATCTTCGTTAAAAGCACTAGCCAAGGAGCTTAAGATTCCCATTATAGCCATCTCTCAACTAAGTAGGCAGACTGAATCAAGATCGGACAGAAAGCCTCAGCTTTCCGATTTACGTGAGAGCGGCGCCCTTGAGCAGGACGCCGACGTGGTTTTATTTATCCATAGAGCAGACGCGTACACAAGAAACATTGAGGAAAGGGATGGTATTGCTGAAATAATAATTGGGAAGCAAAGGAATGGTCCCACTGGAACAGTATCCCTTGCATTTCTCGACGGCCAAGGCATACCTGGGTTTGAGAATCTAGCAGACGAATACTCCGACGATACTGATTCACAATAAGTCTTTATTTAAGCCTTATAGAAACTGGGCAATGGTCTGAGCCAAGTACCTCGTTGTGTATATCGGCCGTCTTAATTTTTGAAATATCAGAGACCCAAAAATAATCTATCCTCCATCCAACATTGTTTTGACGCGCATTCCTCATATACGTCCACCAAGAGTACTTGACCTCGTTGGGATAAAAATAGCGAAAAGTATCCACAAAGCCTTTTTTCTGAAATCGATCTAACCAATCTCTCTCAATTCGTAGGAAGCCCGAAGTGTTTTGGTTTGGTTTCGGGTGTTTTAGATCAATTTCGTTGTGGGCTATATTGTAGTCGCCACAAACAATTATATTCTTCTTTTTTTGTTTAAGTTTCGAGACAAAATTATAAACTGCCTCGTGAAATCGCAATTTATAATCTAGCCTCTCGTCGCTCATCTGCCCATTAGGAAAATAAAGATTTAAAAGCACAAAATCCTTATAGTAAAAAACCAAATTCCTTCCTTCTATATCAAACTCTTTTTCCGCATCTATGCTTGTACTAAAGGAAATTGGTTTGGTTTTTGAATAAATAGCAACCCCAGAATATCCCTTCCTAGTTTTAGCTGAGTTAAACCATGAAGAGTACCCTGGTATGTTGATTAGGTCTTCGGAAAGCTGAGATTCTTCTGCTTTGATTTCTTGTAGGCATAGAATATCAGGATTGAATTTTTTAACGAACTTGAGAAAGCCTTTGTTTCTAACGGCCCTAATTCCATTCACATTCCAGGAGAATATTCTCATAATTTTATTGTATCAAATCTATGTATGACTAGTTTATAATAACCTCAGTTTTAGATTTATGAATTTTATTATCGTCCCCTTTAAAAATTTCAAAGAGGCAAAGTCTCGTATGAGAAAAGATTTGTCTGATGCGGTTACGCTAAATATTGTACGCTGTATGCTCGAAGATGTTTTATGGCAAGTAAAAAGATCGAGAGTTTCAGATAAAAATTTTATTGTGACAAAAGATGAAGAGGCAGTAAAAATAGCAAAAAAGATTGGGATTGAAGTTCTCCTTGAAACAAAGCAGGTAAGTGAGAGCGCATCTGTCGACTGGGCATCTAAACATCTCATCTCATTAGGCGCGGAAAAAATATTAAGAGTTCCGGCCGACATACCGCTTGTTAAATCTGAGGATATCGATGAAGTTTTTAATTATGCACTTACAAATAAATCATGTGTCATCGTACCTTCAGAAAGTGGCACGGGAACAAATGCTCTATTAAGAAGCCCTCCAGATGTAATACCTTCGTTCTTTGGAACTGGGAGTTTAAAAAAACATATTCAAGCCTTTGAGGAAAAAGGTGTTAAATATTTAGTTGTTGAAAGTCCCAACATCGCCCTAGACGTAGATCGTCTGGAAGACTTAGCGCCTTTAGTTAGGTTCCCTAAGACAAAAAACCTAACCACAGAGTATGTGCTAAATAGTGTTTTCAAGAACCGCTAAAATATCGGTTTCTTCGAGTATCAAAAGGTCTTGGCCGTCAATGGAGATTTCTCCTCCCCCATACTTGCTAAAAAGAACTTTGTCCCCTTTTTTAACAGTTAGGGGAGTTAGCTTTCCCTTTTCGTCCACTCTTCCTTTTCCAACTGCAACAACCGTTCCTTCTAGAGGCTTTTCTTGAGAAGCATCGGGTATTATAATTCCCCCTTCTGTCGTCTCCATCGCCTCCATTCTTTCTACTAAAACTTTATCCCCCAAGGGTCTAATTGATTTTGATTTTGCCATGTCTTTCTCCTAAAAATTTAATTTCATTATAAGTTAATCATCGTTGCCAAAGTTTCAACCTATTAAACGAATTTAATAGAAAACTCGTGTTTGTGCTTGATGTTCATATTGACAATTAAGGGTGTTATAGCCTCAATCATACCAGAAAGCTCCAGTGGCCCCGCATCTATGGTCTTTAAATTTGGCATATCTTCCGTGAGTTCGGCCACACGTTTCTTTGCATCTTCATCATCTCCACAAATTACCACGTGGTAATCTAGCTCTTTTTCAAAATTTGCTAGCCCCTTTGCAGGAATATTATGATAGGCGCTTACTATCTTAACAGTGTCGGGCAGAACCTCTTTAATTTCTGCCGCTGAAGATCCCGACTCCGGTTGTTGAAAAAGGAAGCTCTTAGTTTCTTCGTTTCTCACCATCGGAACAACAGGGGTTATAACAAGTTGATCCGTAAACGAGTCTCTTATCCCTTCAAGTGTTGATTTCGCATATTCGTGGGGGAGGCAAACAACTACAACTTCCGTTTGTTTTGCTGCTTCTTCGTTGGTAAGCCCGGTAATACTCGCGTCAACTCCTACCGACTTAGCCTTTTCCAGCATCTCGCTGGTTATCCCTTCAGCTTTTTCCTGCTTACGAGACCCTATAAAAATTTCATGTCCTGCCTTCGCCCATCTTATAACTAACCCTTCCGCGAAAGCTCCTGTTCCACCTAATAAACTTATCTTCATCTTTTTTCTCCTATGGATAAATACTGATTATTTTAGTTTCTTATTATAACAGTTTTTTTAAGCCTAAGGCAATATCTTCGCTATCTACGTCTAGGCTAACAATTTTAATCTTAGATTTCCTTCCTACTATAGCTATTCTTGATTTTGGCACATCAAAAAAATTCGACAGCACCTTGATGAGTTCTTTGTTGGAGGCTTGTTTATGGGGAATTGCGGCAACTCTAACTTTCAGAATATTGTCTTCGTAAGAAACCACTTCGGATTTTCGTGATCGTGGTTTAACTAAAACAGATATTTTCACAGTTAAAATGAGTGGGCTAAATCTATAAGCTGTCTAACTAGAAAAACTTGCCCTAGGTAGCGTATGGCTAACCATGCCACTATTACAGACAAGTCTATTCCTCCAAAGGAAGGAATAGCGTTTCTTATCGGCTCTAAAACGGGTTCCGTTATTCTAATAAGAAATTGAACAATCGGATTGTAGGGGTCAGGATTTACCCATGAAATTATAACGCGACCGATTAGCAGCCAAGAATAGATTTCAAAGATTGAATTTAAAATTCCAGCAATTGCGAATAAAAGATTATCCATCTATTTTTTTTCTCCCAATTTAGTACCGGCGCTAATCTTGGATGACTTTTCTGCTGCCGCCTCGAGGCAGGATCTCACAATTTTATTATAGTTTCTATTTTTTAATGTTTTTAGCCCTTCTTCCGTTGTGCCCCCCGGAGAGGCTACCATAGATATAAAATCTTTTAACTCTATGCGGGTGTGTTGTAAAAACTCTAGGGTTCCCGAAAGGGTTTCAAAAACTAGCAGTCGAGCTTCTTTTGAATTAATTTTTTTGGACTTCGCAAACTCTAGGTTCGACCTAATATATTGTGCAAAAAATGCTGGTCCAGACCCACTCAGTGCTGTTATGCAATCAAAGTCTCTTTCTCGGCGCAAGGAAACAAGTTTTCCAATAGAAGATATAAGCTTTTCCGCCATTTTTTTATCTTTAGGGGTACAGTTTTTGTTTGCCATCACCGCAACAACCCCTTTTCTTATTAAACACGGCAAGTTTGGCATAGTTCTAATAATTTTCCTATTCTTACCTAGAGACGCCTCTAAGCTTTTCATGGTTACTCCGGCAGCTACGGAAATCACAATCTGGCTGGGTTTAAGAAAGGGCCTTATTTCCTTTGCAACTTTTTCTATAATGTTCGGTTTAACACACAGAAAAACAATAGTGCTTTTTTTTATTGCAACCGTGTTGTCTTTTGTAGTTTTTACTTTGTTTGTTGTTTTTATTTTTGATAGTTGCTTTTGGCTGATATCTGAGCAGCAAATGCTCGCACTCTTATGTGTTCCGGCTATGCCAGATAAAATTGCTGTCGCCATATTTCCCGCACCTATTATTCCTACGCGCATTACTTGATTATAATGTCTTTTTTCTTTCTCCAAAAATTTTACTTCCTATTCTTACGATTGTCGCCCCTTCGTCTATGGCCACTCTATAGTCACCACTCATTCCCATGGACAGTTCCGGGCTAGAAAGAAATTCTTCTTTTAACTCCGTGGCAAGCAACCTTAGGTTTTTGTAGAAGGGTCTTGATTTCTCTGGATTGTCCGAGAATTCAGTAATAGTCATTAGTCCCCTAAGTTGTATTTTCTCTAAGGTTTTAATCTTCTTGATTAAACCTTTTGTATCTTCTCTTTTTATTCCCGCTTTGTTTTTGTCATTAGAAATATTGACCTGTAACAAAATACTTTGCTTTATTTGTCTTTGTTCGCAGAGAGAATTGATCAAAACAGCTTTTTCATAAGTATCAACCGTGTGGATAAGGGCCGCTGGGCCAACAATATATTTAATTTTATTTTTTTGGATTTGCCCTATAAAGTGCCAGACTAGGTTTTTCCCTGTTGTATTTAAGTTCTCTCGGTCTTTGTCTCTTAGTTCTTGAGCGTAGTTTTCTCCAAAGGCCTTTTGGCCTTCCTCAAAAAGATCTACGATTTGAGACAGAGGCTTTGTTTTGGAAACGGCAAGTAAAATGGCCGGGCTTTTTTTGGAGGCACAATAGTCTTTAAACTCTTTGTTGAACTTTTTAAACTTACCCTTGATATCTTCGCCCATAACTCCGAAATTTAATATAGTATATAATCACACAATGGATGTTTCCATCAATCGAGTTCTTAAGCTGGGTCAACAAAAATTAAAAAAAAATGGTAATGACGACTATGTTACCGAGGCAAACATTTTATTTGGGTATTCCGCGAACAAAACTTTGGAGAATATTTTTAGCCGCCTCGAGGACCGCGTACCTAGAAGAACAAGAGAGAGGTTTCTGCAGCTGGTGGAAAGAAGGGTTTGCGGTGAGCCCATATCTTATATCTGCGAGAGAAGTTGTTTTTATTCAAATGAATACATCATAAAGAAAGGGGTGTTTGTCCCAAGGCCCGAAACCGAAATATTAGCAGAGGTTGTAATCTCCGAAGTAAAAAAAAATCATTCTAACAACCTGATTTGTTTAGACATGTGTACCGGGAGTGGTTGTGTTGGGCTTACAATAGCAAAGGAGACGGCTGGCACAAAAAAAATTTTTCTAGTTGATAAAAGCATCAAGGCGTTGCGATGTTGTCGTGAGAATCAGGAGGCCATGGGCCTAGGAAAGAAAACAAAGCTGATACATTCTAATCTATTTCAAAGTGTTCCCAGGACTAAGTTTGACTATATTTTTGCAAACCCGCCTTATATTGACAGAAGTGAGGAGGGATCACTGGATGTGTCCATCAGGGATTATGAGCCTAAAGGGGCTTTGTTCTCAGGCGCAAGGGGTCTTTTCCATATAAAAAAAATTTCCTCAGATAGTAGGAGTTTTTTGAAAAAAAATGGGAAGATTTTTTTGGAGGTAGGTCATACTCAGGCAGAAGAAACAAAGAGCTTACTCGAGGTGCTCGGGTATAAAAGTGTTGAATCTTTTCGTGATTTAAATAAAATTGACAGAGTAGTTGCAGGAACATGGAAAAAATAGTTGTTGAAGGTGGAGTGGCGCTAAAAGGAAGCGTGGAAATATCCGGATCTAAGAACTCTTCCCTGCCAATTCTGGCTGCCACAGCTCTGTTTGGCGGAGAATATACAATAAGCAACGTCCCTAGAATTAGCGACGTAGAGACAATGCTTAAACTGCTTGAAACACTGGGCGCAGAAGCTTGCTTTGAAGACAATAGCGTATCAATAAATACCAAGAAAATCTCCAAACATGAAGCCCCATACGATCTTGTTAAAACGATGAGGGCCTCGGTTTTGATTTGGGGGGCTCTTCTTGGAAGATTTGGAAGGGCTAGAATTTCTTTTCCTGGTGGCTGTGCAATAGGGGATAGGCCAATCGACCAGCACATTAAGGGCTTTGAGGCTTTAGGGTACGAAACAACCATAGGTGGAGGATATTTAGAATCCATTTCGCCCAAAGAAACCGGGGGGAGCTATAAGTTTGCGGTAAAGAGCGTTACTGGTACGGAAAATTTAATTCTTTCTTCCATTTTAGCAAAAAGGAGTACGGTCCTGTATAACTGCGCTGTAGAGCCTGAAGTAGAAGATTTGATTAATTTTTTATCTTCTTTAGGCGCAGCAATAAATCAAAAAGGCGAGACGATTGAGATTGTTCCAACCACATCCCTAAACTCACAAAGCGAGCCCTACAGAGTAATACCAGATAGGATTGAAGCTGGAACGTTTCTAGCGCTGGGCAGCATTACAGGAAACGAAATTGAGATTTTGAATTGTGAGCCAAAACATCTTGATGAGGCAAGAAGGGCGATAGAGTCTGTGGGCTCAAAGGTTCAAGGGCAAGGTCTTTCCACTTTAAAAGTATCCTCGCCGCTAACCGTTAGTCCGACTGACATCGAAACCAACCCCTACCCTTTTTTTCCAACCGATTTACAAGCACAGCTTATGTCGGTTTTGGTTTTGGCAAATGGGGCATCAAAAATCACCGAGAACATTTTTCCAAATAGGTTTATTCACATAGCGGAGCTTAGAAAATTAGGGGCAGAGATATCTTTAAAGGGGAATGTCGCCACTGTACGCGGTGTCAAAGAGCTGATTGGAGCAAATATGCAAGCAAGCGACCTGAGGGCAAGTGCGTCTCTTTTGATTGGGGCTTTGTCCGCAAAAGGTAGGAGCGAGGTTCACAGAATCTATCATCTTGATAGAGGGTACGAATCAATTGATAATAAACTACAGAGCTTAGGAGCAAGGATTTGGAGAGAGAAAGAATAAGGGTGGCAATTGCCAAAGGCAGAATATTTAAAGAGGTAATGGCGCTCATGGACAAGCGTGGATACACAACAAGCATTGCCAAAAAGGCCACGAGGGAGCTCCTTTTCGACATTGACAACATTAGGGTATTGATTTGCAAACCAGCGGATGTCCCCAGATATGTTGAGCTAGGTGCCGCCGACTGTGGTCTTGTTGGTTCAGATTGTATCTTAGAAGCAAATTGCGACATCTATGAGCCAGGATCTTTGCCAATCGGCAAATGTAAAATGGTGCTTGCTTGTTTGAAAGATAAAAAGATTAGTCTGTTGCCCGGGTCAGATTTGATTGTGGGAACAAAGTATCCAAACATAACAAAAAAATATTTTGCAAAGAAAAAAATATTTCCTGAAATTGTATACCTGAATGGCTCGGTAGAATTGGCTCCGCTAGTTGGTTTAGCAGACGCGGTTGTTGACATCACCGAAACTGGCGAGACAATCAAGAAAAATAATCTAAAAATTATTGATGTAGTTCAAGAAGTAAACTGCAAACTTGTGGTTAACAAGTCTAGCCAAAAAACTCTCGGTAAAGAAATAGAAAACTTTTTATCTTCGTTGTTGGCATAGAAGTTGCCTTCTTCTTTTGTATAGAAAAATTTTTTCATTTTAATTTGTTCTTACTATTAGAAAAAAAATTTTTTCTACAAATATTCCTGGACGGAATGTTAATTGTTTGATACTATCAATTGTCTAAGGAAGGCAATTCTTATTGGGGTGTTAACCACCTTAGATTATTAACAATTTTATCCACATTTATCCACAAAATGTGGATAACAAAAAGGGGGTCCACATGTCCAAAGTCGGCAGCGAAAAACCACTCATTATTGAACAAGAAGACGGTGATATTGAATTAGTAGACAAGAACATACTAGGGGCAATGATTGTGGACAATATCGCGGAGAGCTTTCCAGGAATTAAGCATTTTTTTAACACCCTAAAGCTTGTTGACCTAAGTGACACCGAAGCCAAATTTTTTGTTTCCGATATGATGACAGCCGAATGGATTAATAATCACTATCTCCATATTTTACAAAAGGTATTTGACGAGGAAGCTAAAGACGATGTTGGATCTAAAAAAGTTGTTGTTGAGTCTAAAGATCGAAATGTCTCCTCGGTTCCGGAAATTAAAATTAAAAAAGAGCCAACTAGGCAAAGAGGTCTAACAAGGGTTAGAGAGGGGCATCTTAATGGAAAGCAAACGTTCTCGAGTTTCGTTCAGGGTGCATCAAACACGCTGGCGGCAATTGCGGCCGAGCGAGTAGGTGAAAAACCAGGTCAATCTTATAATCCTCTTTTTATTTATGGAAGAACAGGGCTAGGAAAAACACATCTTTTAAATGCTGTGGGAAATGTTATTTATGATAACAGTAAGGAATTGAAAATTTGTTCCCTTAGCGCTGAACATTTTACCAACAGAGTCATTTCATCAATAAGGGCTGGCAAACAAAAAGAGCTTCGTGAGTCTTTTCGTTTTGATTGTGATGTTTTATTAATTGATGATATACATTTCATCTCAGGAAAAGAGGGGACTCAACAAGAGTTTTTTCATACCTTTAATGCTCTTTATGATTCAAACAAACAAATTGTTTTAACAAGTGATAGGCCACCCCACCAACTATCTGGAATCCAAGAAAGGCTTGTTGGCCGCTTTGAATGGGGGTTTTCTGTTGAAGTGTTACCTCCAGACCTAGAACACAGGGTCGCAATTCTTCAAACAAAAGCAAAAAACTTGGGGTTAGTTATCGAACCAGCCGTCTTGTTTGTTGTGGCTGAAAAATCTGGTGGCTCAATAAGGGAGTTGGAAGGGTTTTTTAATAATGTGGTTGGGCAGGCCGCTATGTTAAACGTCCAAATTAACAAATCACTTGTTCTCGATGTTGCAACAAGGTTGTCATCAGAAGACAGTGTTGATTTGGTTAATGTGGAGCTTATACAAAAAGAAGTTGCTAGTTTTTATGGAACAACAGTACAAGATATGTGTTCTAAAAAAAGGACCCGTGGGGTTGTGAGGCCAAGACAGGTTGCAATTTACCTATCTCGAGTTTTCACAGATGATTCGTTGTTGGAAATTGGTAGGAAGTTTGGTGGTAGAGATCACTCAACGGTGTTGCACTCAATTGCAACCATTGAAGACCTGTTGGCAAAAAACCCATCCCAAGAAAATCCAATTAGGATTATTCAAACTAAAATTAGAAAGATAGCTGGTGGAAAAATTGACGAGTAGTGTTGATTGTTTTTTTAGTTCCTGTTTTGTTGTTAATTACTGTTAGTATATGTTGGGTTTTTTTGTTGTTATTCTTTGGGTTTTTTTTTGTTATTAACATTTCAACACACATACTACTACTACTGTTTAATTAATATATTAATATAATATAATAGAAGAAGAGATGAAGCTTTCCGTTGATAAAAACTTATTGTTAAAACACCTATCTTACACTCAAGGTGTTGTTGATACGAGATCACAAATGATGGTTTTATCTCATATCTTATTTAGAACAGAACAAGGTAGACTCTACTTGTCATCAACAGACTTAGAATCCTCTATACACACATCTATTCCAGCTAATATATCTGAGGATGGGGGTGTTTGTTTGCCTGCAAAAAAAATACTTGAAATAACAGAAAAAATACCCGACCAAGACGTCAAAATATCAACAAACAAAAATGATCAGGTTGAGATTGACTATTCCACCGGTAAGACAAAAATAAAAACCCTACCAACCGAAGATTTTCCAGAAATACCAAAACCAGAAGATTTTTCATATGTAACAATAGAAAGCGTGTTACTAGAGGGGGCCCTTCAAAAAACCCTTTATTCTGTTGGGTCGGACGATATAAAGAAGAACCTAACAGGTGTTTTTTTTGACATGACAACACAAAACAAACTCATATTGGTTACAACAGATGGGCACAGGATGAGCTTAACAGAAGAGGATTTTCAAAACACAATAAATGGATCTTTTATTTTACCAAAAAAAGCCGCCCAAGAACTAAAAAGGTTTATAAAAGACACTGGGGTTGTATCTGTCGGCTACACTAAAAGTTTTTTTATATGTGACAATGGGCAAACATCAATTTTATCAAGACTTGTTGGTGTTGAGTTTCCAGAATATAAACGAGTAATTCCAAACAACTTCTCAAACACTTTTGAGGTAGAAAAAAAACAACTTCTTGAATCACTCCAAAGGGTTTCTGTTGTTTTATCAGAAAAAACAAAAGGAGCAAGGATATTTATAACTAAAGATGGGCTTGAGATTAAATCAACTTCTGACGAAGGAGAAACGGTGGAAACAATACACACCGCTGGGGCAGAAAAAAACATAGAGGTTGGGTTTAATGTTAAATATTTAATAGACGCCCTAAGCACTTTTAGTGAAGAAAAGGTGTTTATTTGTGTTAATGATGAAATTAGCCCTGTTTGTATTTATTCAAACAAAAACAACAAGCACCAACAATTAGCAATTGTTATGCCAATGAGAGTATAAAAATGCCAAAAATAAACCACAAAAAAAAGACATTAGCTCAACTCAGAAGAGATATAGACTTAACAGACGATCACATACTTAAGCTTTTACTAAAAAGAGCCCAAATTGCCCAACAAACAACAAAACTTAAGGGCAATGTGGTTTTTGATCCAAAAAGAGAGAGGGAGATTTTAAAAAGACTTAAATCCACAAACCAAGGCCCAATTGACCCAGGAGGCCTGGAAAAAATATACAAAAACATACTTTCTGCATGCAGAGAGGTCCAACAACCACTAAGGATTTCATACCTTGGTCCCGACGGAAGCAACACGGCCGAAGCAACAACTAGGATTTTTGGCGAACCAAAAAACCTCTTACCTCAAAGCTCCATTTCTGACGTATTTGTTTCAGTAGAGAGAGAAGAGGCAGATCTTGGCGTTGTGCCGATAGAAAATTCACTAGAGGGTCCAATTGGTGAAACACTAGATAGGCTAACAGACACAAGTGTTGTAATATGGGACGAGGCTTCTCACAACATAGAACACTGCCTTCTTTCAAAAGAAAAAAACATAAAAAAAATACACAGGTTATACTCTCACCCACAAGCCCTAGCACAAAGCAGGCTGTGGGTACAAAGAAACCTTCCTGGTGTGCAAATTGTCGAGTCCAGCAGCACCTCTAGTGCGGCCGTTATAGCGGCCAAACAAAAGAACAGTGCGGCAATAGCACCAAGTGGTTGTGCCAAACTTTATTCTCTGAATTTATTAAAAAAGAACATACAGGACGACAAAAACAACACGACAATTTTTATTCTAATAAAAAAAGAGCCAACCAAAAACAACACCAACCCTTCCTTGTCTTCGTGCAGCAAAGTCTCCATCGCTTTTTCCTTAGACCACAAGCCAGGGACCTTATATGAGTGTTTACAGCCTTTTAGAAATGCAAAAATAAACCTAACAAAGATTCAATCTAGGCCATCAAGAAGATTGCAGTGGGACTACTTGTTCTTCATAGATTTTGCGGTTCGCGGAAAACACAAAGAGGCTGCAAAATGCATAGAGAAACTTAAAAAAACAACTTCTTATTTTAAAATACTCGGAGCTTTTTAGTATATGATTCGCCCAACGGCCCAAACAAAAAAACTCCCTGTTTATGTCCCGGGAAAGCCCATCGAAGAGCTACAAAGAGAACTGGGGGTTGAGCGAGTTGTGAAGCTCGCCTCCAACGAAAACCCCCTCGGCCCTTCAAAGAAAGTAACAGAAAAGATTAAAAGCCTTGTCAACCACGTAGCCCTTTATCCAGATGGAAGTTGTTTTTATTTAAAGAGGCAAATATCTGCCCATGAAGACGTCTTGCCTAACGAGTTAATAATTGGAAATGGATCCAACGAGGTCCTTGAGCTTATAGCCCACACTTACCTAGACAGAGAGGACGAGGCAATCATGGGGGAATATTGTTTTATTGTTTACCCAATAGTGACCACCTTGTCTCAGGCAAACATCGTTAGAAGCAAAATGCCGGAAATGACACATGATTTAAACGACATCTTGAGCAAAATTACAACCCGTACAAAGGTAATTTTTATTGCGAACCCAAACAACCCCACCGGTACAAAAATTCCTACGAACGACCTTAGGAGGTTTATCCAGGAAGTGCCAAAGAATATTTTGATTGTGATTGACGAAGCCTATTATCAATACATGAAGCCCGAAGATCGTCTTGTTTCGTCGAACGAGATTCGAGAAAATAGCAATCTTGTTATATTAAAAACTTTCTCTAAGGCATACGGTCTAGCAGGATTACGAATTGGTTACGGAATAGGAAACAAAACAATTATCGATTTTTTAAACCGCTCCAGGGAGCCGTTCAATGTAAACTCTTTGGCGCAAGCAGCGGCCATTGAGGCGCTAAACGATCAAGAACATGTGAGAAAAAGCGTCGAGCTAAATCAAAGCGGTATGGTTTATTTAAAATCAGAACTAAACAAAATCCCCATAAAGTCTTATCCTTCATATGCAAACTTTCTTCTTTTGGAGTTTAAATCTGAGGGAAGAATTATTTACGAAGAGCTTTTGAAGCGAGGTGTAATAACTAGACCCGTAGACAACTATGGACTAGAGAACCACTTAAGGGTTACGATTGGAACGGAGGAAGAAAATAAAATATTTATCAACTCGTTAAAAGAGATTATATAAATGATGCGAAAACCTCCCTTTTTAACTTTCACCATTGTCGGCCTGGGCCACATAGGCGGCTCCTTGGCGCGGGCGCTTAAAAAAGTTTTTAAAAAACAAATACAGATAATAGGGGTAGACAAAAACAAAACAACTTTGGCAAAAGCCAAAAAGACACGAGCCTTTACGGGACTTACTAGTTCTCTTAACAGCAAAACGACGAAGAGCAGCGATATAGTTTTTGTTTGTGTTAGCGTAGAGCAAATACCCCAAGTTTTTATGCAGCTATCTAAGCTTGGTCTAAAAAAAGGCGCTATAATTACAGACGTAGGAAGCACAAAAGAGGCAATTTTAAAAAAAGCCAAGAGCTCTTTGCCGAGAGATATTAGTTTTGTTGGGGGACATCCTATTGCTGGCACCGAAAAGAGCGGGTTTGACAACTCAGACCCCAATCTTTTCCGAGATAGGCCATTCCTTGTGTCCGGAGCTGTAGGATCAAAAAGCGCACCAAAAACAGTGGGGCGAATCTGGAAAAAGCTTGGGTGCAAAGTTTTTACGGTTTCTCCAAAAGAGCATGATAAAATTTTTTCATACTTAAGCCACTTTCCTCATGTATTGTCTTTTGGTCTGAACAAAATAGTAGCCGAAAAGTTGTCATCGAAAACCGTAAGCAACTATGGTGGTGATAGCTACAAAGACTATTCAAGAATATCGTCAAGCTCGAAAAGCCTTTGGTCAGAAATATTTCTTTCTAATAAGAACAATTTGTTGGAGAATATTAAGATTTTTAAAAAATACCTTACCGAGCTAGAGACTGCTCTAAGCAAAAATGCCAAGTCAAAAACCATTAATACAATTAAGCCCAAGCGACGCAAGCCTTGATTTTTAATTACAGCAAATTACTATTATTACTAGCCTGACCGGTCTAACTCTGGCAGTTGAGACTTTAATGAAAGCAGCAATTTTATCCTTTTTGATTATTTTTGCGATTGCGTTTCTGTTGCGCAACGTATTTGGTTTTTTAAAAATAATGTTTTCTGCCAAAAGGCCTTCTTTTAGAACGGACCGTGTTTTGGAACGCCTAAAAGGAATTCTAATTTACGTATTTGGACAAAAAAGAATTTTAAAGAACTATACATGGGCCGGGATTGAGCACTTTATGCTTTTCTGGGGCTTTATAATAATCGGGTTTGGATCTCTGGAAGTGCTAGTTACGGGATTTGTGCCGGGATTTGAAATGTTCGCTTTTTTAGGGGGCAACGCCCAAGGGATTTTTCTGCTAATATTAGACGTTGTTCAGTTTTTAGTTATTATTGCGCTCGTTATGGGTGTTCTTAATAGAACCGTTATTCCAAGCGGCAAACGACGAGAGGTTAACAGCATTGACGCGGCGGTAATCTTGGGGCTCATTTTTGGCCTTATGGTAACCGATTTTGGTTTCAGGGCCTCAAAAATTGCACTAGGCGCAGAACCACAGTTTTGGCTCCCGATTTCATCTGTTTGGGCTTCATTTTTTCTTTCAAACGTAAACGTAACAACAGCAGCATTTACTTCAGAGTTTTTTTGGTGGTTCCATGTTTGTCTCCTGCTTGCATTTTTAAACTACTTGCCTTATTCAAAACACAGCCATGTCCTCACCGTTGTGCCAAATATTTTTTTTCAAAATCTAGAGCCTAGAGGGAAAATGACCAAGCTAGATTTTGAAAATGTTCCCGACGATATAGAGCACTTCGGCTCTGCAAAATTTGAGGACTTTAGCTGGAAAGACGTGCTAGATGCATATACTTGTACCGAATGTGGTAGGTGTACCGACAATTGCCCGGCGTGGGAAACCGACAAATCGCTATCGCCAAGAGATATTGTAATTAAAATAAGACATTTTGCTTCTGAAAACATGGGCAAAGAAGAAATGAAAACCGACTATTTAGCTGATAAAAACTGGGTAACATCGGAAGAGCTCTACGCTTGTACAACATGTAGCGCCTGCGTTGAAGTCTGCCCACTTCTGATTGATCAAATGGGTAAAATTCTTGACATGAGACGCTATCTTACTATGGAGGGACAACTTACTGGTTCGGCGGTACGGACTCTTCAAAAACTGCAAAGCCATGGAAACCCTTGGGGCTTTGAGTCAACCGACAGAACGCCCTGGGCCAAAGAGGAAGAGGTCCCAGTTCTTGGAAACGGGGCGGGAGACAACGCTGAAGACTTTGATGTAATTTTTTGGACGGGCTGCTTTGGTGCTTACGATCCAAGAGGCCAAGAAGTTGCCTCAACAATTGTACAACTGTTAAAAAAGGCGGGAGTTAGTTTCGCAATTATGGGCCCTAACGAAACCTGCACGGGCGACCCTGCTAGACGACTTGGGGAAGAAGCCCTCTATCAAGAATTGGCCATGACTAACGTGGAGAACATGAAGGCCTTCAATGTAAAAAAGGTTATAGCTAACTGCCCACATTGCTTTAATACGCTTAAAAACGAGTACCCCGATTTTGGTTCAGACGTCGAGGTTGTGAGCCACTCAGAATTTTTAAACGATTTGGTAAAACAAGGAAAGCTGTCTCCCACAAAAAATATCAACGAAGAAATTACTTACCATGATCCCTGTTACCTAGGCAGACACAACAGGGTTTTTGATGAGCCGAGAGAAATACTAACCGCAATCCCAGGGCTAGAAATAAAAGAGTTAGACAGGAGCAGGGAAAACAGTTTTTGTTGTGGAGCGGGTGGAGGAAAGGTTTGGATGGAGGAAGAAGCTCCGAGAGTGAACTGGAACCGCTTTGATGAAATCCAAAATCACGGAGTAGAAACGGTTGCAGCAGCCTGCCCATTTTGCACTACTATGTTCGAGGATGCTGCAAAATATTATGGGAACGAGACAATTAAAATCAAAGATGTTGCGGAAATATTGAAAGATTCTATCGATTTGCCGGTTAACAACTCCAACTTTGAAAAACTTACTACAGATTCACCCGAACCAGGAAACGATGACCACGCATCTGAAGTCTAGAAACGCCAGCTGGAAACTTAAAAAAACCAAAAGATTTGACATAAAATTTTCTAACCCCGTGGGATGCATCTATGAAAACGAAGATGGAATAGAGCTTCTCTATAAGAACAAAAAAAGATTAATTAAAAAAAAATCCTTCGTAAAAGCGTTGGACGATATTCTAAAAAAGGGGCATTATCTGTGCGGATACTTCTCTTTTGAATTTTTGGAAACAAAGATTAAAAAGCCACACTATAAAGCTATTTTTAATATTTATGACAAAAAAACATTAGGAAAAAAGGTTCCCAGCACCAGTGCTTTTAACAAGCGAACCACGTTGGACAAGATTCAGTCTGACGAAAAGTTCGTGAGCGGAGTTGCTAGAGCCAGGAGGTACATCCAAGAAGGAGATATTTATCAAATAAATCTAACTCGAGAATTTAACTTTAATACACCGGACAATCCTTATAGGTTATTTACGCAATATTATTCCCAACAACCAGTAGATTACGCCTCTTATCTAGAGTTTCCGGACCATACGATAATAAGTGGGTCGATGGAGCTTTTCATGGAAAAATTTTCAAACAAGATAAGAACGAAGCCCATAAAGGGAACCTCCTCTTCCACCCGCAAGGATGGAGGAAGCATTAATTATGACAAAAAAGAACTAGCAGAAAATTTAATGATAGTAGACTTAATGAGGAACGACCTATCAAGGATTTGCAAGACTGGATCTGTGGTATCAAAAAAATTATTCAGGAAGAAGAAGTACTCAACTTTGTACCAACTAGAATCAGAAATCGAAGGCACCCTAAAGAGTTCTGTTAGTAATGAAAAAATCTTTACATCCGTCATGCCTCCGGGGTCAGTAACCGGGGCTCCAAAGTCTAGGGCGCTTGAGATTATTAAAAAAATAGAAAAACATTATAGAGGACCATATTGTGGGGCCATTGGGATTTTTGAGCCTAACGGTGATTTTTGTTTTTCCGTAGGTATAAGAATTTCTAAAATTGAGAAAAAGAATTCAAAGTTCTTTGCCGGTGCGGGCATTGTTTGGGATTCCAACCCAAAGAAGGAAAATTCCGAGACTATACTAAAAGCGAGGGCATTTAAAGCGGCGTTACGAAAACAATGAAAGAATCAATTTATTTCGACCAAGAGCGAGTAGACGTATCAACCACAAACAGATCCATGCTGTTTGGCGAAGGCGTGTTCGAAACTTTTAGATATAAAAACAAATTGCCAGTTTTTTTTGATAGACACCTTGAACGCCTTCGACATTCAGCGAACTTCCTTTCACTTAAATACCCGGGAGATGCGTACATACAAAGCCTAGTCGAGAAATTTGTCAAACAACACAAAACCAAGGACTTAACAGTGAAAATTGTTTTGCTAAGCTCGGGCGATGGGTCTTATTTTGGGAAGTCAAACGGGGTCGTGGTTATGGTTTCAATAAAAGAAGACGACTCAAATAATGATGAAATTTCACTGGCTATAGCACAAACAAAAAAAAGCAATTCTCATGTTTTAGCTAGACACAAAACAACCAATTATCTTAGTTCTATAGTTGAGAGGAGAAAAGCAATAAAAGAAGGCTTTGACGATGCCCTGTTTCTTGACCACAAGGATTTAATCTTAGAAACTACCTCGGGAAATATATTTTGGATAAAAGGCTCAAGCATATTTACCCCGTCTTTGTCTTGCGGAATACTTCCGGGAATAACAAGAGGGCTGGTAATTGCAACATGCAAGAAGAAAGGAATAAAAATTGTAGAGGGAAACTATGAGCTTGGGTCCGTTCTGTTCCCTGAGGCCATATTTATTACAAATGCGGCAAAAGGGATCATTGAGGTTGTTAATATCGACAACCTAATTAAGCCCACTAGAACACACAAGATTTTTCCTATTATTAAAAATGCATTAGATGAAACACTTGGCTGGGACTAGAGTGGATGTTTGCCTTTTTAAGTTTTTCAATTTACAATTTTTCTTCTAGCTTTATTATAACTAATGCGCAAAGGGGGCGATGAAAATGGCTGATTTAAGAGATGTTTATATTATTGGAGTAGGACAACACCCATGTGGCAAGTTTCCTACGAAAGCGGCCCATGTTCTCGGAAGAGAAGCGATATGGGCGGCAATCACAGACGCTGGAATATATCCAAGAGATATTGAAATAGGGTTCTGTGGACACGTTTATCAGGGTATGGGAGTAGGACAAAGAACATTAAAAGACCTTGGCCTAGTTGGTCAGCCAGTTGTCAATATTGAAGGAGCTTGCGGAAGTGGTACTTTGTCTTTTTGGGAAGCCTGGAGATCTATAGCTTATGGACAAAACAACCTTGCTTTGGCCTGGGGCGTAGAGAATTTAAGCAAGATTATGTCAGGAGGACCCCTACCCCTAGAAGAAGATGACATTGAAGTGGCTTTAGGTATGAGCATGCCCGGATTGTATGCAATGAGAGCCAAAAGATATATAGAAGAGTATGGAATTTCCGCCGAGACTTTGGCAAAGGTGGTCGTAAAAAGTAGAAAGCATGCCTCTCAAAATCCCATAGCACAATTTAGAAAAGAAACTACGGTTGAGGCGGTACTGGGCGACCCTATGATAGCCGACCCTTTAACGCGAAGTATGTGTTGTCCCGTGGGAGACTCTTCGGCAGCGGCTGTCCTAGTCTCTGGTGATATGCTAAATAAAATTAAACGAGACAAAAACAGGATGCCGATTAAGGTTCTTGGAATTGCTGCTCAATCAGGAGGCTATTCGTCAGCCACTGGTTTGACGTGCGATCCTTCGGAAAACGTACAACGAACCTCGTCTATGGCTTATGAACAAGCTGGCCTTGGACCTGAGGATATGGACATTGCAGAGATACACGACGCCTTTGCAATTGCCGAGATTATAGTGGCAGAAGCATTAGGGTTCGTTAAGAAAGGTGAAGGGTCAAAGCTTATAGAAGAAGAAAGGTCTAATTACGATGGCGATATTGCAATTAACCCAAGTGGAGGGCTTTTATCTAGAGGCCATCCCGTTGGAGCAACTGGGATTTTGCAAACGGTTGAAATAGTTAATCAGCTCAGAGGAGAGGCAACAGGGTACCAAGTGCCTGACCCGAAAATCGGGCTAGTTGAGACCATGGGAGGCGCCCAACCTGCTATGGACGGTATTACTTGTGTCGTAAGCATACTGGGCAAATAAATTATATTCACACCAGGAGATTGTTATGAGCGAATCTGAAGAGAGAAAAGTTCTACACGCAGATTTTTTTACCGAAGACCCTGAACCAAGGCTGGTGGCAGGTAAGTCTAAATCATCCGGGAACTGGACCTTCCCTCCATACTTAGCTGACCCAGTCAGCTTTAAAGACGATATTGAACATACACTTCTTCCAAGAAGAGGGGTTTTGCATTCTTTTACTATAGTACGAAGAAGCCTTCCCGATTTTCCAGTGCCTTTTGGCCTGGGCCTTATCGACTTTCCCGAGCAGAAAGTACGAGTCATGGCCCAGATAGAGGCGGATGATTTAGAGAGCGACTTGGAGCTAGAGGCAGAGGTAGAAACAATTATTGGGGTCGTTAGAAAGGCAAAGGATGGTAGCGATATCTATTCTTACAAGTTTAAAGTAGTTAAGTAAAATAAGGATTTTTCTAGTTTTAGCTCCATTTTAAGCTTGTTTAAACTTATTGCAAAAAAATACCAAAACCTGTACTATTAATAAGTTGCTTTAAATAATTTTATCAAAACAGGAGGGGAAAATAATGCCTTTAAATTATCAAAGCGTAGATTTTATTAAAGTTTTAGGCGAAAGACGTTCTTGTCGATTTTATGATAAGGATAGACCGGTTGAGCCTGAAAAAACACAAGCTATATGTCAAGCTGCTAGAAATGCTTCGCACATGGGTAATGCTAACTGTATAACAGTTACTATTGTTGAAGCTCAGGAGACAAAAGACAAGTTCACTGAGATTGTTTCAGCATTTAACATCCCAATGGCAAAAATGGCTCCAGTGAGCCTAGTTTTTGCTCTTGATAGAGACTTGTGGTACAACGGACTACCTATTGGGCTACCAGCTCTTTTCAAAATGGGTGGTGTTAACCCAAGCCATGGTTGGAGTATGGACAATATTGAAAATACAACATTGCCAAGACTAACAACGTTTCCACCAGAGATAGTTGCCTATCTTCTTTCATGTGAAACTGGAATGGCTATGGCGTCTGCCCAGTTAATGGCTACAGCCTTAGGTTTAGGAAGCTGCTGTTATGCTGGACAAGGACCAAAAATTGCTGAAGTCTTAGGTTTTAGAGACACTATGCAGTTTGTTTGGGCAATGGCTATTGGCTACCCAGGGGAAACAGTTGAGTCCATGGGATGGAGACCAAGATCGCCATATGGAGACATCATTTACAAAGAAAAATGTGGTGTTCCTGCGGTTGCAGATCCAGCTGTTGATGCAGAGTTAGAAGCACTAGGTATGATGGGAGAACCATCAGCACTTACACCGCAAAGACTTGCAGATGTAAACAAAGCTGCTGAAGCTATGGGTCTACCAACTAGAACTGACGAAAACGGTTAAGATTTTTCTTTTTGGGAGGGTTTTAAACAAAACTCTCCCAAGTGTTTCCAAATGAGCTTAGAGAAACAAGTTGAACAACTTGCCGACATGCTTCTGCGCCATAGAAATGCTATCGTCTTTTCTGGTGCTGGAATTAGTACCGACTCAGGAATCCCTGACTATCGGACCCCTGGGTCTGGATTGTGGGACAAGTATGATTCCTCTATAGTGTCCATACCCGGATTTTTAAGAGACCCAACCCAGTACTACAACTATGCTCTTGAGATGTACCCAATTAGAGCATCTGCAAAACCTAATAAGGCCCATACTCTTTTGGCAAAACTAGAAAAAGAAGGTTTAACAAAGGGAGTTATAACCCAGAACGTTGACGGACTCCATCTGGAAGCCGGAAGCTCCATCGTCCATGAGCTACATGGATCTATCAGGAGAACCTCGTGTTTACAGTGCGGTCAAATTTATCCAATGGATGATATTATTCGCAGAGTTCAGCAAGGCGAAAATCCCCCTATTTGCGAAGACTTTGAAGGGCAACCCTGCCAAGGACTGATAAAGCCCACAGCTGTATTTTTTGGTGAAGCCTTACCAAAGACCCCTTGGGACTCTTCTGTAGACAAATGTAAAGATACTAGCCTTATGGTTGTTATCGGATCGTCGTTACAGGTCTCTCCAGCAAATAGCCTACCTGACGTTGCCCTTAAAACAGGTTCAGAGCTTGTAATAATTGACTTAATGGACACCCCATTTGACTCAAGATCAACATTGCTAATCAACGAAAGGGCCGTTTTGGTTGCAAAATTATTAGAAGAAAGATTGGGGTTATGAGGCCCAAGAGCGTCCTTTGCCTCCTTGAAGCGAGGAGAGGGCCTGGCCAAGACCAAATCTTGCAAAACACTAGGAAAATTAACCAGTTTTTAACAAAAAAGTGATTGACTATTCTATGCATATTTGATTTAATATTAATAACGGGGTGTAGGGACTACAAGTGGGTTCCTCCACTATTAATCTACCTAAATACGCAAATTCACTAAAGGAGGTCTCTAACGATGCCAAGTCATCAAAATGTAGACACAAAGTACTGGCAGTTACAGCCAGACGAAATTCCAGCATCGCCAATGGAAAGAGACATCAATACATGGATTATCGGCAACCCTGCTGATCCTCTATGGGATATTGACGTTCTTCCTTTGACGTATTCTGATTCACGATGGAACGCTTTTGTTATCGATGTGCCTGCCGAAACACGACAAAGACTATGTCCAAACCCACCATTAACAGTATGGGACGGTGAAGACGCAGAACTTGTTGAGTATTGGTATGTAAACCACGTTAACACAATGCTTGGTCCATATCTTGAGTTTGGAGTAACAATCTCTGCAACTCACACTGATTCAAAAGGTAATACATGGAAAGCTGGTTACTATCCATATATGTATCTAACAGGTGATGCACCTGTTGATGCGGGTCGTGTTTTAGGGTTCCCTAAAAAAATGTCCTACATCAGAATCACTGAGCATGGCGGCGAAAAAGGAAACGACTATTTTGGCTTTTCAATGTCAAGAAACGGTTACCTTTTAACTGCACAGCAAGGTAAATATGATGATGCCGATGTCAAACCACCATATTTCTATGGAAAAACTGACTGGGGTAAATTCAACATGAAGGTTGACACACGTCCTGACGTGGCAAGTTCAGAATGGCAGCTAACTTATCTACCATCTAAACTTCCAGCCGCATTTAACATCGAAGGACACAGATTCCAAGTTAAACCTGAGTTCACAAGGACTGCTTCTGGCGACGCCATTGATTGGTTCGCACAAGCAACTCCATTTGACAACATGGGTGCAGAGGTAAAAGTAAACGAAATTAAAGGTTTAATTTCATTCACTTTCGACCTTATCATCCCAGTTCCTGAAGTCTGCTGGACTGAAACTTATGAAAGACCAGCAAGTTACAGAGGGTACGCAACACCATATCAGTATGGTTTAAGACAACAGTTCCCAATTCACCAAGGTGCGTAAGGAACGTTAATTAATTTAGGAGGAAATAAACATGGGAAAACATGCAAATGAATATAGCTATCCATGGTTAGAAGAAGGTGAAGTCCCACCACTACCACTTGATAGAGATAGAATTCACATTATCTCTCAGGGTGTTGCCGATCCTGTTTTTGACTATGATATTGTCCCTTTGACTTATACAGAAAGCCGTTGGATGGCTTATGTTGTTGAAGCTGACGAAGCTAACTTAAATGCTATCATTCCTGAACCCGTTCAACTTCATGATCCAATCCTTGAATTCTGGTACGTTATACACAGAAATACAATGCTTGGACCATACATGGAGTTTGGCGTAACTGCCTCTTCGACAGTTAAAGGCCAAGACGGTCAGGTATGGAAAGGTGGATATTATCCATATATGTACCTTTCAAACGACTCACCAATTTTTGCTGGTAGAGAACCATTCGGGTTCCCTAAAAAAGCCGCTTATATCGCAGCTTTTGAACATGGAACAAACGATAACTACTTCAACATGTTAATGGAAAGAAGAGGTTATGTGTTCCACTCAGCAAACGGTCGTTATTCAGACAAGCCAACTCCCCATAAACCAACATTCTACGGTAAAACAGATTGGGGTAGATTGAACTACAGAATTACAACTTATCCAGACGTAACACGTAGTAGACACCAAGTTACTTATCTTGGTTCCGAGTTACCACCACAGTTTGGAACAGGACACAGATTCCAATTGGATCCAAGTTCTGTAAGAACTGCAACTGGTGAAGATGTAAGAGCATGGTATCTAGCTGGTACACCTTTTGACTTCATGGGAGGTCAATTAGGTAACGTGACTGTTCACGGTTTGATTTCGTTTACATTTAACTTAATCATTCCACCAGCGTCGATTGTATGGGAAAGAACCGTTGAAAGAGATCCTGCAAAGGATTTCGATCCACTATTATTCTCAACACCTTTCAAATATACAATGAGACACAGATTCATGGTGCCAATGTATCCAGGTGCTTAATAGCAACTGGTAATTTTAGGGCTCTTTTTCGGAAGAGCCCTATCTTTCTTAAAACCCCATTTCATGATAGATTAATTCAATGCGCGAATCTCTTGCCCTTATAAATGGTGAACTTGTAAAGGCGAAAAATTCTTATGTCAGAGAAAACCCTGGAACCCTTGAGCCACTTGAGAAGGTCTCGTTAGTTTCAAAAGATGAGATTGATTGGGCTTGCCAGTCTGCACACCGAGCTTTTGACGTTTGGTCTAAGACCCCAGGAAATATTAGAGGAAATATATTATTTAAAATAGCGGAAACAATACGGAACCGTTCCACCTACTTAGGCTCTATCAACTCTGAAGAGACCGGAAAACCAATTAAAGAAAGCACCCTTGTTGAAATAGCGGGAGTGGCTAGGACTTTTGAATATTACGCAGGGCTTGCATCGAAGATTCATGGTAGCTCACAAACATTAAACAACGATCTTATTTCTTTGACCATTAAAGAGCCTGTGGGGGTTATTGCACAGATACTGCCTTGGAACTTCCCTATGCTCTTGGCCTCTTGGAAAATAGCCCCTGCTCTTGCTTCAGGATGCACCATGGTAATTAAGCCGTCAGAGCTTACACCGCATGGAACCCTTGAGCTAGCAAAAATTTGTGAAGAGTGTGGACTTCCAAGTGGTGTCATTAATGTATGTCCTGGCAAAGGAGAAGAAGCCGGAGATGCTCTTATTAAGAATGATCTTATTTCAAAAATTTCATTTACCGGTTCAACGGCCGTTGGGAAGCTAATAGTAAAAAACAGTACTCAGAACCTTCCTCGGCTATCTTTGGAGTTGGGAGGGAAAGCTCCCAATATAGTTTTCGACGACGCCAATATCGAGTCTTGCCTGGAGGCAAATCTACGTGGGGGTTTTTTCAACCAAGGGGAGAATTGTACTGCCGTAACGAGGCTGCTTGTACATAAAAAAATTTATAAGACATTTAAGAAGAAATTTACTGAAAGAATTTCAACGATTGTTCAAGGAGATCCATCAAAAGAAGAAACTGAGATTGGAGCCCTTATTTCAAAAGACCATTTCGATAGGGTTTCAAAATATGTTGATGCTGGTGTTAATGAAGGTGGAAAAGTACTGTTGGGAGGGGAGCCAAATAAGAAGTTGCAAGGCCACTATTTTCTCCCTACGCTTATTGAGATTAGTTCCAGGGACAATATTTTATTTAAAGAGGAAGTTTTTGGCCCTGTTGTAGCGATTATTCCTTTCGAGGAGGAAAGCGAGGCTATTAGTTTGGCAAACGATACAAGCTATGGTCTGGCCGGCGGTATATGGACACAAGATATTTCTAGAGCAATAAGGGTAGCAAAAGAGATTGACTCCGGCTATCTATGGATTAATACATATGGCGGCATTATCCCAGAAACACCATATGGTGGTTTTAAACAAAGCGGTGTCGGGAAAGAGTTAGGCCTAGAAGGGTTAGACGAGTACTTAAGAATAAAAAATATCAGCATATTCACCGGCGACTCACTCCCTCAATGGTATGGAAAGAAGTAGCCCGCAATTAACAAATATCTTCAGATTTATATGGGAAGAGCTTAAAGAAGGCGCTGTTGACAGAAGGCACCCGTTCCACCTTTGCTTCCTTTCAACAATTGGCTCCGGTGACGCTACGGTACCTGAGTCACGAATTTTGGTACTGAGGGACGTGGATACAGAAAGTTTTTCCTTACGTTCTAATGCTGATTTAAGATCGAATAAATGCCTGGAGATTAAACGAAATCCCAACACACATCTTTTGTTCTACAATAAGGAAAAGAAAATCCAAGTACGAATTGCTGCAGAATCCACCGTAATAGAGGGTCAGGCGATTACGGAGGAGGTGTGGTTGGAGTCTCAAGATGTTAGCAAGAGGTGTTATTTTTCTCCTTTTTCACCCTCTACCATAATTCAAGAGCCTTTTTCGAACACCATGCTTGATCTAAAAGATGAGAACCTTGGATTGAACGTATTTGGCCTGATTACCAGCAAGGCTAAAGAGGTTGATTATCTTGAGCTTAACTACGAGGGACACACAAGGTGCCGCTTTGTCCTATTCAATGGAGAGCTGCAATCCAGCGAGTGGTTAGCCCCCTAAAAAAAAGGGCCGATTGAACAACCGACCCTTTAAATAAATTTAAATAAGTTTCCTTTCTCTTAAAAAAGGACCCCTTTTGTAAGCATGTTCATTCCAGGAATCAATAGAGTTATAAATGATTCTGCAATAAATAAATATGCCAATAGGGTTCCAAGAGCTTTACCTTGTGCAAGAACTAAAAATGCAACTAAAGTAAGAACTGCCCAAGCGATGTTGAACAGGCCTAGCTCCATTGCTCCAATGCCAATGAAGAATTGTCCGTACCATAGAAAAACTATGGTAGCAAAAAGACAATACCAACCAAGGCCCTTGCCATCATGCCCAAGTGTAAACACACCAAATGCGATGATATAGATCAAAGCAAAAACTGAAACCAGCGCAGTACTAGCCGCACCGTCTGGACCAAGTCCAGCTCCAGTAAATGCTGCAACAAGGATCAGAACAGCAACAGCACCGTTAAGCATACCAACTTCTTTTCCGCCGGTTTTACCTAACAGAGTCATGCCATTCAAAAAGAATACGAAACCTACTAGTAAAAGTACATATCCTAGCATATACCAATACCTCCTTTTGTAAGGTTACTACGATTTTAATACACTTACTTAAGTAATGTCAACACTTTTTTAGAAAAACATGAGGAGTAGAGATATCTAAGTATCCTACATTGCTAGATTTTTTATAAAAATAGGCCTAATTAAGAGTCTTTTCTTTGCACAAGAATGACCCAAATGCCCTTTTGTACCACATCACCAGACTGATTAACCACGTTAACCTCCCAGTTCAAGAAGCCCATATTGGGCCTTTTGTGTTCCTTTTTCTCAACAAGCTTACGATTTATCTTTACTGTATCGCCAGGTTTGACCGCTCCCGAAAACCTCCAGTCTTGCAGGCCCATAAATGCAACTGTAGCCAATCGCGGCATAGTAAACCAAAGCCCTGTTGCAATTGAAAGTACACACATGCCATGCGCAACCCTAGTGCCGAAAACGGTATTCTTTGCAAACTCTTCGTCAATATGCATGTTGTTAAAGTCCGCCGAGAGACCAGCAAAGTTAACCACATCTGCCTCTGTTATTGTTCTACCGCTTGACTCATGCTCTGTGCCTTCGGCTACGTCTTCGTAAAATAATTTGTCATCCATTTTTTTGCTCCCTACTATACTGGTTTAAACTTTGCAAATGTAACCTCTTCGGTTGCGTCTTCAAAAACAACTTCGACTTCCATTCCTATTGTCACGCTTTCAGGATCACATCCCACGACATTTGACATTATCTTGACGCCATCATCAAGATCAATTAGTGCCACCACGTAAGTCTCGCCTTTATACGCCCTTGTTGGCCCCATGTAATGCACAGAGTAGGTCCAGACTTTACCTTTGCCAGTGGACTCAACCCAGTCAAAGTCCATGTTAACTGATCCAGGAAATGGACTAATTGCCCTAGGGTAAAAGAAGACCTGTCCTGTTTCTTTGCACTTTGGCAGCAACAGCTTGTGTTCCTTTGTTCCATCCCAAAAAGGTTTAGTTTCAGGTCTAAAATCTGGTAGGGGTTTTTGATATTCTGTTTTTTCTTCTGACATTTTTATCTCCTAATTACAAATGATTTTTAACTTAGGGGCTCGTTTCCTAAAAGAATAGTACTATGGGCTGATACGATACCACCGTTCCCGTGAACCAAGGCTGTATTTGGATTTTTAACTTGCCGCTTACCTGCCTCTCCTCTTAATTGTAAGACAGCTTCAACAACGTGGTGCATAGCGCCCAAGTGGGCTTGAGAAAGCAGTCCTCCGTGTGTATTTAAAGGAATGTCCGCATCTTTATGAAGTCTTCCCTCAAGAGCCACTGCACCTGCCTGTCCTCTAGGAACAATACCGAGGCCTTCTAGCTCCAGCAGTGTTGTAATTGTGAAACAATCATAAAGAAACGTTATGTCTACATCTTTATTTGTCATACCTGCAGTTTCAAATGCTTTTTGACCAGATGTCTCAATTGCTCCATATATTTGATCTAGGTCGGCACACGAGGTTAGGTATTGGTGAGAAAAGCCCTGGCCCATTCCATGTAGATAAATCGGGTCTTGTTTTAATCCCAACTCCTTTGCTTTTGCATTTGTTGTAACAATAAATGCGGCACCGCCGTCAGATACAATCGAGCAGTCATATTTGGTTAAAGGCGACGCTAACAGTCTGGTGTTTACAATGTCATCTAGGCTTAAATCATCTTTGTTCATAGCGTTCTCTTTTAGTTGTGCGTGCTGTCTCATTGTTACAGCTACTGAGTGTAGGTGCTCTCTTTTGCCCTTGGACTCATAGAGATATCTCTGTGCCATCAGGGCATAGCCTCCCGGCGTTGTTAGGCCGAACGGATACTCAAATTCTCCATGACACATTTCTCTAATTAGCGCAATCATTCCCGCCGACGATATACCAGAAAGAGTATTGTCGCCCCTTACACACAAAATAACTTCGGCTTGGCCAGAGTTGATTGCCATTGCGGCCGCGGCCGTCATCCAGACAGCAGTAGCCCCACCTATTGCAACCGACTCAAAATACTTGGGGTTTATCCCTATATAATCTGCAAATGTTGTACAGTGCATAAAGGTTTCTTCAACTAAGGAGAAAGCGGTTATGACCCCGTCTACATCAGATTTTTGAATACCTGCATCTTCTATTGCTAGCTTGGATGCTTCAGATAGAAAATGGAAAGAACTTTTTCCAGGAATCTTCCCCTGCTCGGTTTCACCGACACCTACAATGCCGATTTGATTTTTCTTGAGTAATTCTCTTGTATCATCAATATTTGGTATTTGCGTACTCATTATGAATCTCCTTGACTTTCCTTTTTTAGCTTAACAAAAATAACTTAAATTCCAAGTTCTTTAGCAATAATAACATGCTGAATCTCCGATGTACCTTCGGTGATAGAGGCTAGCTTAGCATCTCTATAAAATCTTTCGGCGGAGTACTCAGTTGCATAGCCATAACCACCTAGGACTTGAATACCCTCAGTTGCACACCATTGGACCACTTCAGCCGAGTAAAGCTTAGCCATTGACGCTTCCTTTACACAAGGCCTACCTTGATCGTAAAGCCAAGCAGCCTTGTAACCTAAAAGCCTTGCGGTTTCAATCTTGGTTGCCATTTGAGCCAACTTAAAGCTTATTCCTTGGAATTTTGTAATTGTTCTTCCAAATGCCTCTCTTTCTTTTGAGTAAGCTAGAGCGTATTCAAAGGCTGCTGTTGCAAGCCCGACACTTTTTACTCCATGAGAAATCCTTGCCGCTATTAAGGTTTCCATTAATGCTTGAAACTTTCCTTCCTCTCCACCGAGAAGCGCGTCCTCCGACAATTCACAATTCTCGAAAACTAATTCAGCAACATCTGATGATCTATGGCCTAATTTCTCAATCTTTCTTGAAACTTGAAATCCTGGGGTGTCTTTATCAACTATAAATATACTTATACCGTTTTTTCTGTCTTCTTTGTTGGTGTATGCTGCAACAACCACATAGTTGCAAATTACACCGTTGGTAATCCAGGTTTTAGTGCCATTTAAAATCCATTTGCCTTTCTCTTTGGTAGCACTTGTCTTGATTGCCCTTGCATCGGAACCGGCATTTGGTTCTGTAATTGCCAAAGCTCCAATAATTTCACCGGCAATCGAAGGGGTCAGATACTTTTCCTTTTGCTCTTCACTTCCAAATTTCGAGAGGGGTAAGCATGCTAAGTCAACATGGGCATTAACGCCTTTTGCTATCCCGGCACACGTTCTTCCTAACTCCTCTGCGAGTATGCACTCTGTAACCTTGTCTAGGCCTAGGCCCCCATATTTTTCATCGAAACATATCCCAAGTAAGCCCATTTCGGCCATTTTTGGGTATAACTGCACAGGGAACGATTCTTGTTTTTCTGCTTCTTCAACAAGGGGCTCGACTTCATCTTTACAAAATGTTCTAATGGCATCGCGCATCATATTTTGTTCTTCTGAAAAGTCAAAGCATAAACTCATTGGTTCTTCCCCCACAAGGAGCATTTATTAGGTAATTTAAACCCAATTATTATAGCAGAGTGCCCCCTATATCGCAAAAAAAAAACTTTAGTTTTATTTGAGTTTTTGGCAACACCAAAATATATTTAACTTAGAGAATGAAATGAAAAAAAAACTAGAGCTGCTTGATGATACTATTTGTGCGATTTGTACACCTTCTGGGGTGGGGTCGGTCTCGGTTATCAGGATAGCAGGACCCGCCTCCAGAAAAATTGCCACAGATTTATTTAAATCACGATCTTCCAATGGTTTTCTAGAACATAGAAAAACCTACGTTGGAAATATAGAATACGGGGGAAGGGTGATTGATGAATGCATGTGCGTGTTCTTTGAGTCGCCTAATTCGTTGACCGGTCAGGATGTTGTCGAGTTTCACACACATGGAGGCCCTATTGTGCCCAATATGGTACTAAAAAGCATTGTAGATCATGGAGAAGCACGAGTGGCAGAACCGGGAGAATTTACTTACCGATCTTTTATCAATGGTAAAATAGATTTATTAAAAGCAGAGGCTATTTCTTCTTTAATTACTTCTCAATCTGAGGCCGCTGCAACCTGTTCTACGAATAACATTTCTGGCGCTGTAACAAAAAAATTCAATAATCTTAGGGAGTTAGGTGTTAATCTTTTAGCAGAGATTGAAGCCCGGGTTGATTTTCCAGAAGAGGAAATCCCTGAAGTTGATACCAAGATAATCTTAAAAGAATTTGCTGGTATAATTGCGGAATCGAGCTCACTCCTAAGGACATACGGCCTAGGGAAGCTTATTGTAGATGGCTTACGTGTTTTAATCTTAGGTGAGCCTAATGTCGGGAAGTCCACGCTTTTAAATTCTTTGATTGAGGAGGAGAAGGCTATTGTTACAGATACACCCGGGACAACAAGAGATATTGTTGATTCAGAAATTTTTATCAATGGCACAAAGGTCATCTTCTCCGACACGGCTGGTATTCGAGTTACTACAGATGCGGTTGAAAATATTGGGATTACCAAGGCTAAAGAGAAGATATTTTATTCGGATCTTGTTTTGATTGTTATAGATAAAAATGTTGATTTTAGCTTTACTGATAGAATGTTCAGTTTTGTTCCACGTGAAAAAACCCTGTATGTTCTAAATAAATCCGATTTGTACCCACCGGATAAGCAATGGGGAATCGAAAAGCGTCTTGATAAGGAAAATATCGACCATATAAGAGTTTCTGCCAAAAATCAAACTAATATAGGGCTATTAACGAATAAATTGTTGAGATTCGGCAAAATCAATGATTTTCTAGGGTCCAACGAGGCTTTATTGACGACGGAAAGGCAGGTTAATCACCTTAAAGATGCGATATCTAATCTTGAAAAAGCCTCAGCCTTATTTAATGACCACGCCCCTATGGAGATCGTATCCATTGAAATTCGAGACTTCTTGAATAATGTTGGAAAAATAACGGGTGAAATATCAAATGAGGATATTTACGATGCCTTATTTTCAAAATTTTGTATTGGCAAATAAGGTATGCAGTAAATTCTTCAATAATCTCAGGTACTTAGAGGACGCCAACACCCGGTTATCAACAATTTTCCACAGTATGTTAATATCTTTATTGACAACTAAGATCAAAAAGATGAGAAAGCCGAAAAAAAAATGTAGTATAATGGGAGAGTTAGGCACACGATGTTTATTTCGTTAAACAAACTAGGAAAAATTTTATCAACTAAGCTTGATATTGAGAAGACAAGCAAAGCCCTTACAATGGCTGGACTCGAAGTTGAGGATATTGTTCACTACGATTTTAAGAATATAGATGAAAAAATTGTGGTTGCCAAAATAATATCAATTGATAGACATCCTGATGCTGACAAATTAACGGTGTGCAAGGTTGATAATGGCAAAGAATCCCTTCAAATAGTTTGTGGCGCTGATAATCTCAATGTAGACGATATGGTACCACTGGCAATGATCGGTACCAAGCTTAACAAATCGGATAATCACCCTGAAGGCTTAAAAATAAAAGAGGCTAAAATACGCGGCGCCCAGTCTTTTGGAATGCTGTGCTCACTAGGTGAGCTGGGTGTGAATAATTCTTTGAGTGACGGAATCTTTATACTGCCTTCTGAATTAAAAATTGGTTCAAAGCTTTGTGACAATAGTGAACTGGAAGACTATGTAATGGACGTATCAATAACTCCCAATAGGGGGGATTGCTTAAGCTTCTATGGAATAGCTAGAGAACTTTCAGCTATTTTGAAGTTACCTTTTTCTGACAAGCTATTAAATGTAGATGACAAACAATATAAATTGGCAGAGAAGATTAGTGAGCTGTCGGTTGATATCGGCTCTGAGGATGCCATCCGCTATTCTTTAATTAAGATAGAGAACATCGCAATTGGCGAATCCCCTTTTTGGATAAAAGATCTTTTGTCTAAATTGAACACCAACTCTATAAACAATGTTGTTGATTTAAGTAATTTGTTTATGTTTCTAACCGGGCACCCTATACATATTTTTGATTTTGATGAAATTGATGGAAATGTTATTCGAATTTCTAACGATGTTGATACTGCTTTTAAAACTTTGGATGGCAATGTTCGCGACCCCAAGGGGCATTTAACAATTGCAGATGCCAAAGGGCCCATAGCGTTGGCAGGTATTATTGGTGGCGAGAGAGCTAGCGTTGCCAATAAGACAAAGAATGTTTTATTGGAATGTGCTTCTTTTAATCCATCCACCGTCCGTTCAAGCTCTAAGTCTCTTAATATATCTACCGAATCGTCTTATAGATTTGAAAGAAGAGTATCGGAATACTTGGTAAGAAATGCACTAATTTTTGCTGCCGAGTTGGTAGTATCAATTTGTGGAGGAAAAATAATTAAAGAATATATAGACACTAACCCCACACTAGAAGATAGCCGAGTTATAGAGCTGGATTTAAATAAAGTCTCTCAAACACTAGGTCTGCAGCTACATGACGAAGAAGTTGCACCCATTCTAGCTTCCTTATCTATCGAACGACTTCCTGATAAGAATGTCGCCAGATTTAGACCTCCTAGTTACAGATTTGACTTAGTTAACGACTACGATCTTATTGAAGAAGTTGCAAGAATTGTTGGACTAGATTCGATACCTGCGACATTTCCAAAAATCCCTTTAAGAGAAAAAATATTGAATCCGTCTCCAGATCTAAGGGACATCTCATCCAAGGCGAGAGAGGTCTTTTCGCTCGAGGGTTTTTCTGAAGCAATAAACTACAGTTTTACGGATGATGAAATTGCTTTCCCGGGTCTAAACAAACTCGCAATTATGAATCCACACTCGCAAGATGCCAAGTTTTTGAGGACCAGCCTGATTCCGTCTCTATTAAAAAGCGCGGTATATAATCTTAATCGTAATTCCGAAATATTTAAATTTTTTGAGATAGGAAATGTTTTTATTAAAGATGGCTCAAGCCACAGACAGCAAATGGAAATTGGTGTAGTTTCTTCTCACGAATCTTCAAACCCTCTTTGGAAAAAATCAAAAGAGGATTTTTTTGATTTAAAAAACTCATTGCTAAAACTATTTGCCGGACTAAGATTAGATATTCGAAAAATTACCTTCGATCCGCATTTGTCTGCCGATTACAGCAATATTCTCCACCCTGGTAAATCTTCCATGATTTATTTTCAAGATTCTCTAGTTGGATACATAGGAGATTTGCACCCAGAAGTTTCGGGGCAATATGGAATTGAGAAGGGGCTAGTTTTAGCCAGCATTTTTGTTGACCAAATTGCCAAATTAGAGAAAAGTGTAACAACAATGCATCCATTTGGAACCTTCCCCTTTATTCAAAGAGACCTGTCGATAATTATCGATAAGAATGTGCAGTCTCAGCAAGTGATTGAGGTAATAACTTCCCTCACTTCGCCAATCATTAAAGACACTTTTGTGTTTGATTTGTTTCATGATCCAAAACTGGGGGATAGCAAGAAAAGCCTATCCTTATCTGTAGTTTTTGGTGCAAACGATAGAACACTGCAGGACGGCGAGGTCTCGTCTATACTTGATAAGGTTATAGTTAATCTAAAAAAAGAGGTTGCAGCGGAAATTAGGGAGTAAAAATGACAAGAAAAGACTTGACAACCATCTTACATAAAACACTTGGTCTTAATTTTAAAGAGTCCGGAAGGATAGTTGATAAATTTTTTGATATTATCATTGAAAATCTAGCTGCTGGTAAGGATGTCAAGCTTCCGAAGTTTGGCTCGTTAAAAATACAAAATAGAGAGTCTAGACCAGGGAGGAACCCGACTACAGGTGAACGAATTCAAATTTCACCAAGGAAGGCTATCGTTTTTCGTCCTAGCAAAGCACTTAGGAAAAAAATTAACGAATCGTCCGAATAAATACTATGAGAATATTGATAAATTTTATTAAATCGAATTTTCTTTCAGGCTTAGCGATTCTTATACCATTTATTATCACAATTTACCTGGTGATGGAAATTGGAACCTGGTTAAACTCATTTGTCGATCTTACTCCTGCAAGATTTGTAAAATTACCAATATACATCTCTCCAGTTCTTGCTGAAACCATACTGTTTCTAGTTGCCCTTTGTTGTTTTATTATTTTTATTACCTTATTGGGCTTAGCAACAAAGAATTTACTGGGGAAATTTTTATTAAAAATTGGCGAAAAAACTATATCAAAAATCCCACTAGCAAACTCAATTTTTTCTACAACTAAACAGATTTCCAAAATAGTTTTTGCCGAAGGGGGACAACATCAACAAGTCGTACTAGTTGAATATCCCAGGAAAGGATCGTATTGTTTGGGATTTGCTACTCAACCTGTCGATTCAAAGGAGCTAGACAAGATTCCTGTTTTTGTTCCAACCTCACCTAATCCTACATCGGGTTTTCTTGTGTTTTTTGAAAAAAACGAGATTAAGCAGTTAGATATATCTGCAGACGATGCTTTTAAGCTGATAGTTTCAGGAGGACTTTCTCTCAATGAGGCGGAATCTATTGACCAGTTTAAATTCTGAACTGGAGAAATATTTAAAAAAAAAGGACAAGATTGTAGTGGGTGTTTCAGGCGGGGGAGACTCTACGGCACTACTACATTTACTTATTCGCTCACCTCTTAATTTGTCTATCTCAGTCTGCCACTTTAATCACTGTTTAAGGGGCACAGAGTCGGATAAAGATGAAAAATTTGTAGAAGATTTATGTAATAAAAAGAAAATCCCATTCTATGTAAAAAAATTTGATATTTCGCGAGCATCTGTATATTTAAAAAAAGGGGTCGAAGAGACTTCTCGACTGTTCCGTAGAAAATTTCTTAAAAAAATACAAGAGGAAACAAAATCAAAGAAGATTTTACTTGCCCACCATTCGAACGATCAGGTTGAAACTTTTTTTATGCGCCTCCTACGAGGATCCTCATTGAAAGGACTTCAAAGTATGAAGGTCGATGAAGGGTTGTACCTCAGGCCTTTTCTGCACGTTAGCAAAAGCGAGATAATTGAGTTTTTAGTGTCAGAAGGCATTCAATGGGTAGAAGATGAGACGAACACTTGGGATAAGTACACAAGAAACAATATCAGAAGAAATCTGATACCAATTCTAGAAAAATTTAATCCAAATTTGAATTCCACTATCTCTAACACTATTGAGCTTATTGGAAAGCAAAACAGCTATCTGGAATCTCATATAAAAGCAATTGGATCCTCTCTAGTTAAAGAAGTCTCGGAACATGAATTTGTTATTTTGATTGATAGCTTGTTGGCCTTAAGTGAATTTGAAGCGGAAGAAGTTCTATTCAGATTTCTTTCGAAGAAGTTGGGGTCAAGAGACTTTATTGGCTACAAGAATATAAAAGACATAGTTAAATTGATTAACTCTCCTAGCGCCTCGGGAGAATTGTTTTTAGCCGGCAATATAAAAGTGGAGAAAGGCTATAATTTTCTTTTTATAAAAACCAAAATTTCTACTAACACTAACTTTAATCTAAACATTCCCTCTGAAGGGAAATGGGCAAATGAAGACTTGGAAATTAAAATTCAAAAGAACAATTTTGAAAGGGGGAATGAATATATCTTTTTTGATCTATCAAAAATGAAATTTCCCATTAATGTTAGAAACTTTCAGGATGGAGATAGAATGAAACTGAAAGGAATGAAGTCTTCGAAAAAATTACAAGATATCTTTATCGACAATAAAATTCCCAGGTTTATTAGAGCAAGGCTGCCCATATTCCAATCCGAAGGAACCATTTTCCATATACACGGAATTAATGTTAATTCTCCACTCAGATTAAAAAGATACCAAGAGAACTCAATTGGAATCTCGGTAAAAAGTGCAAATTTGGACAAATTAATTAAAAATATTAATTATTAACTTCTTTGTACTATCTCAGAATCAAATTTTCTAACCCATTTGTTTAAATCTTTCATTAGGGGATTACTTAAATGTACAGCTAGAATTTTCTTTGCATTATTTAAATAATTAATATAAGATCCTTTGCCATCCCTATATTTCAGTCTGCAGAATATTCCAAGAATTTTAAGATTTCTTTGTACAGAAAAAAATCCTGCCTCATTAACAACCTGCTCTTCGTCCAATTCTCCATGGGAGACAAAAAAATCAAAAAGGTCGTTTCTGAGGTTTTTATTTTTGTACGGCACTCGGTCAATTGGCCATCTAACATCCTCGATTAAAGAAACCAGATCATAGGTTGCGGAACCTATTAAGGCATCTTGGAAATCAATTAGCCCTATATTCTTAAAGCCTCCCCCTCTCCCCTTTAGAAAAAATAGATTATCCACATGATAATCTCGTAAAACAAGAGTATCAAAACCAGGGGAAACAAGCTTGAATAGGCTTGAGATTATTGATTCGAATTCTTCAATATCCTCAGCCCGAACATGCATTTGCTTGTGTTTAATTAAATACCAATCTATAAAAAGTCTCGCCTCTTTAAGTAGCTCCTCGATAGAGTATCGAGGAAGATTTTTACCTAATTCAATATTGTTAGACCATTTTGATTTGATATGTAATATCACAGAAATCGCCTTTTTGTATAGGCGATCTCCCATCCTGTAAGGTCGGCCCATAGAGCGTTGCAACATTAGATACTTAAATGTAGTGTGGCCAAAATCTTCTAACAACAAGAAGCCATGGTTATGATCAGCGGCGTAGATCTTTGGAGCGTTTAAACCAAGCTCCAACAAAATACTATCGATATTAATGAATGATTCAATAGATTCCCCTAGTTCTGATGGTGCATCCATTACAATTAAACCCTTATCTTTTATACGAAAATATCTTCTAAATGATGCATCGTTCTCAACTGGAACTAGCAGGCGGTTTCCAAGATCATTCTTTGACAAAAATTGCTGTATAAGTTCATCTCTATTCATACTATAATATCTATATCACCAATTTAGGAGATTGTAATGAGTGAAAGTATATACAAAGATAATATATCCGAATACATGGTTAAGCTTAAAAATCTTGTACCGGAGTTGAGCGGTGCATGGATGGGGTATCATGACGAGGTTTTCAAGGATGGGGCAATTAGCAACAAAGACAAGCAGCTTATAGCTATGGCCTGTGCTCACATTACTGGGTGCCCATATTGCATAAGAGCAAGGACTAAGTCATCTAAAGCTCAAGGAGCAACAGATGAACAGATTGCTGAGGCTGTTTTTATTGCAATGAGATTAGCTATGGGCCAACCTTATGCATTTGGTAGTATTGCTTTTGAAAACTACGATTTAATGAAAGAAAAAAAAGATGTCACTGAAGGCTACTTTATTAGCAAGAACATAACTCCTCAAATTCAAGAATTTCACCAATTAAGTGGAGAAACACATGAAAAATTTTCTGCGTTTCATGAAATGGTTTACGAGGATGGCCATCTTTCAAAAAAGCTAAAAAAAGGCTTAATGGGGCTTGCATGCGCACTTATAGCAAAATGTCCATGGTGTATTAGAAGTTGTGTGAGAGATGGTATCAAAGAAGGTGTTACCAAGGAAGAAATAACTGAAGCAATCAATGTTGCCATGGTTATGAGCGCTGGGGCTTGTTGGGCACACGCTGGAATTTCAATGGAAACGGCAGAAAAATTTGGAAAGAAAGAATAGGGGCCCTGTGAATGAGCTTCATTCATAAGAAAATAGTGACCGCCTGTTACCTTCTCATAAATTGTGACGGATATCCGTCAAAATTTAAGCAACATGAAGATTAGACTCAACAGATATTTGTCTGTTTCCGGGGTAGCTTCTAGAAGGAAATCTGAGGATTTAATAAAAAGTTCAAAGGTTAAGGTTAACGGGGATGTTATAACCTCCCTGGCTACTATTGTTGATACCAATACTGATAAAATTGAATGTGAAGATAGGGTAATCAAACCGCAGCAATACGAATATTACAAGATGAACAAGCCCAGGTTTTACCTTACTTCTATGTCTAAGAACGAAAACAAAAAAACCATTCTTGAACTGCTGCCTACATCCACAACCAAACTCTTTCCCATAGGAAGACTTGATTATGACACGGAAGGATTGCTTTTGTTTACTAACGACGGGGTAATGGCTCATCATATTGCTCACCCAAGCTTCAACGTGAAAAAGAACTACTTAGCTTATATAGAAGGGAGAGTTACGCAGTCTATAATTTCAAAAATGAGGAAGGGGGCAAAAATGAAAGAAGGCCTCTTAGTACCCGAAAGGCTTGTATTAAGAAAGGCTCAAAACAATGATAGTCTATTAGAAATTGAAATACATGAAGGAAGAAACCATATAGTAAAACATTTTTTTAAGTTTTTCGGGAAGCAAGTAAAAAAGCTTAAAAGAATTTCTGTAGGACCTATAAATCTTGGAAAATTACCTCCAGGTAAAATTGAAAAATTAGATTATAATGAACTAGAGGCATTATTAAAACTAGTGTCGAAATAGGAAAAATATTGTTCATAACTTTTGAAGGCATTGAAGGATCAGGAAAATCGACCCAAATCGAGCTTCTTTCCCAAGCTCTAGAAAAGTCTCATTTTGATGTAGAGATTACCAGGGAGCCGGGTTGGGGCGCCATAGGTAAGCTTATAAGGAGGATAATTCTCGAAAATCCGGATTTAGACTTGGAGAGATTTGCGGAATTGTCTCTATTTTGTGCTGATCGTGCCCAGCATGTTAAAGACTTTCTTAGACCAATGCTCAACCAAGGGAAAATAGTTCTTTGTGATAGGTTCTATGACTCTACTATTGCATACCAGGGCTATGGACGGGAACTTAGCCCAGAGTTTGTAAAACAAGCGGCAATTAATTCCGCCTTAGGACTTTACCCAAACATAACTTTTTTGTTGGACATTTCAGTTAATACGGCATTAAGCAGGATTGTTGAACGGCCTGGAAGAAATAAAATAGATGATGAGTCATTCGATTTTCATTCTAGAGTAAGAAAGGCTTATCTGGAGATTGCAAAACAATCATCAAACAGAGTTTATGTGGTATATGGAGAAGATGGCCCGGATGTTGTCCATAATAAAATTAAAACAATCCTTTCAGATAACTATAGTATATTCTCACGGCTTTTAAAAAGATGATTAATAAAAAAATTATTGAGTTTCATTTAGCGTCTAAGAAACCCTTCTTCGAATTTTTAACACTTCAAGATACATCTGGTTCATATTTATTTGCTGGACCGAAAGGAATTGGTAAAAAGGATTTTGCTTTTTTTGTAAGTGCTCAAATACTATCAAATCCCCACAAGATAGACAAAAATATCCACCCAGATTTCCTTTGTTTATCTAACGAGAAGGACAAAATATTAGTGGAAGACATTGAAAAAATAGAAAAGTGGGTTCTGCATCCCCCTTTTGAATCTACAAAAAAGATAATTGTTATTCCAAAGGCCGAGACGATAAACCTGGTGGCACAAAATAAGCTGCTTAAAATATTAGAAGAGCCACCAGAATATCTATTTTTCTTCTTACTCTCCCCAACACCAGACCTACTTCTTCCTACGATTCGATCTCGATGTATAAATGTCAATTTTCAATTACTCCCCGTAGAGTTTTTACTGCAATCTATAGAAGATAAGTTCGAAGAAGCGGAACTATTGGATTTATCCATTTTCTTGCTGAACGGCTCAATAAATAATATTGAATTCTACTCCCAAGACAATTTGCAAGAAATGATTGAATTCGTGTCTATGATTCTTAAAAGAGACCCAGCGAACGTAGATTTAGTCTCCGACAAAATAGACGAAATAACAAAAAAAGATTTTAACCAGTTATTCTTCGTCGATCTTGTGATAGGGATTTTGAGTTATGCTCTAAAGTTAAAGCACCTGAATAATTTTAAACAGACCTCCATTTTTAATATAAATACACTTAAAAACATCCCAAGTATGTCCATAATTGAACTTATCTCAAAAATGACGAGCCTTGCTTCTGATTTGAGATGGTCCAATTTTAATTTTAGGATGGGGATGGAGGAAATTCTTTTTGATTTTATTCTGGATACGAATCTTGCAGAATTAAAAGCGGTTTAATTGAATGAATGAAAGAGTCTATATAACTACCCCAATTTACTATGTTAATGACAAGCCTCATGTTGGGCATGCATATACTAGCATTGCATGTGACTCGCTTGCAAGATTTTATAAAATCCTGGGACGGGACGTTTTTTTTCTAACAGGGACGGATGAACATGGTCTCAAAATCCAACAGTCAGCTAAAGCAAAGGACATTGATACGCAGGCATTTGTAGATAAAATGAGTAAGAATTTTCAAGAACTCACAAATACTCTAATGTTAACTAACAATGATTTTATACGAACTACATCCGAACAGCACAAGAACGGAGCAAGACATTTTTGGACTTCCTTAAGTGAAAAAGATGAGATTTATCTTGATAAGTATTCAGGGTGGTATTCGGTTAGGGATGAAGCTTATTACCAAGAAAATGAATTAGTAGAAGGAAAAGCGCCGACTGGATCATCTGTTGATTGGGTTGAAGAAGCCAGCTATTTTTTCAGATTGTCAAAGTGGCAACAACCTTTGCTTGATTTCTATTCTCAAAACCCGGGCTTTGTATATCCTCAGTCCAGGTTCAACGAAGTTATAAAGTTTGTTCAAAATGGGTTGCGAGATTTATCTGTATCACGAACAAGTTTTGATTGGGGAGTAAGTGTGCCACAACACGAAGGACATGTAATGTATGTGTGGCTAGATGCTCTAGTTAATTATATTACCGCATTAGGATATCCTGATAATTCATCGGAAAGATTGAATAAGTATTGGCCGGCGACTTACCATATTGTAGGAAAAGATATTCTTAGGTTTCATGCTATATACTGGCCCGCCTTTTTAATGGCGGTGGGAATGCAGCCTCCCAAGCAAATAGTTGCACACGGATGGTGGACCGTTGAGAAAGAAAAGATGTCGAAGTCAATTGGGAACGTAGTTGATCCGATAGATATTATTAATGAGTTTGGACTCGACCCCTTTAGGTATTTTTTATTACGCGAAGTTCCTTTTGGCAATGATGGAGATTTCTCTAGAGATGCGGTTATTTCCCGAATAAATTCTGAGCTTGCAAACAATATTGGAAACCTAATAAATAGAGTTTATACAATGACCATTAAAAATTTTGATAGTAAAATACCTCAATATGGCCCATTGCTCGAAAGCGAAAAAGTTATACAAGAAAAAATCATCCATATCACCGAGGAATATAAGAATCATTTTGTTAATGTCGAGTTTAGCAAGGCACTCGGGTCTGTAGTCGAACTTGTCTCAATTAGCAATAAATACATTGACACTTTGAAGCCCTGGTCTCTTGCAAAAGAAAATCAGACAGAAAGATTGTCCACGATTTTGCGATTAATGCTGGAAACTATTCGGATTGTTGCTACTATGACTTACCCTGTTATGCCCCTAACGTCTATAAAGGTTCTACAGTCCTTATCTTGTTTTGTTGACGAAAAAAGTCTTGATTATGAATCATTAAGGAATATAAAGTTTTTATCTGATGACTCGACTTTAAACAAACTCGACTTGTTGTTCCCCAAAATTGACAAAAACTTAGGTTAACTTATATTTTTTTTATTCTATGAGTAATGTTGTACAAATTTTTGATACCACCCTACGAGATGGCGAACAGGCTCCTGGATGTAGTATGAATGTTGAAGAAAAACTAAAAGTTGCCCTTCAACTTGAGAAACTTGGGGTGAATATTATTGAAGCCGGATTTCCTATTGCATCTGAAGGCGATTTTAATTCAGTTAAGCTGATAGCCCAAGAGGTACGAAACTGTGAGATTGCAGGTTTGAGTCGGGCCAACTTTCAAGATATCGATAGAGCTTGGGAAGCAATAAAAGAAGGGGAGAATCCCAGAATTCATACTTTTATTGCAACGTCGGATATTCATTTGAAACATAAATTAAAAAAGACTCAAGAAGAAGTCTTGGAAATTATAGGCCAGGCAGTTCGACATTCAGCAAAATATACAAGTAATGTTGAATTTTCTTGTGAAGATGCAACTAGAACTGACATTGATTTTCTATGTAGGGCGATTAACATAGCTATTCAATCCGGAGCAACAACTATTAACATTCCTGATACAGTTGGATACACTGTTCCATCTGAATTTGCAAAGATAATTAGAAGTCTTAGAGAAAAAGTCGATCCGATAAACAATGTTGCTATCAGTATACATTGCCACAATGATCTTGGACTGGCTGTGGCAAACTCTCTTGCCGCAATCAATGAAGGTGCGAGACAAGTCGAATGTACAATCAACGGTTTGGGGGAGAGAGCAGGTAACGCTTCTCTTGAAGAAATTGTTATGGCTTTAAAAGTTAGAAATGATCGCAATCCTTTTGAGACAACAATTAAAACAACCCAGATTTATCCAACTAGCAAGCTTGTAAGTAGTGTTACTGGGGTCTTTGTACAGCCCAATAAGGCCATAGTTGGCGCAAACGCTTTCGCCCATGAAGCCGGTATTCACCAAGATGGTGTATTAAAAGAGAGTGTGACATACGAAATTATGAATCCATCCGATGTTGGCATACCCTCCAACCATATTGTTCTTGGTAAGCATTCTGGTAGGCATGCATTTAAAGACAGGCTAACAGAGTTCGGATATAAATTATCCGATGAAGACTTTGAAGTCGCCTTTCTTAAATTTAAAGAACTTTGTGATAAAAAAAAGTATGTTTTTGATGAAGACATTGAGGCCTTAATTAACGAGGAATTTGTGAGATCGGGAGATTTTTATAAACTAGGCTCTTTAGAATGTTCGTCCGGAACTGACCATAAACCGCAGGCCATGGTAAACATAATAATTGATGGGTCAGAGAATAAGGTCGAAGAATCTGGCGATGGGCCTATTGATTCTGTATTTAAAGCGATCTCCAAAGCAGTAGGTGTTTATCCTACCCTCGACTCATATTCCGTATCTTCGATAACCGGTGGTATGGATGCACAAGGTGAAGTTAGTGTAACAATTAAGGATGACGGTTTTTTTGCACGAGGAAAAGGATCTAGTACCGACGTTATTATTGCAAGCGCAAAAGCCTTTATTAATGCCCTTAATAATCTCAGGTGGAGAAAAAATCATCCCAAGATAACAATCTCAAAGGGTGTCTGACAAAAAAATGTTAAAAAATTGTTGAAATTAAAAACTTTTATATGCTACAATTTAAGAGCGTATGGCGGATGGAAACATCCCGTGAACACTCTGAGAGGTATTTAACGGTACCTCTCTTTTTTTATATGTGGACAAGTTTTCCACATTTCTCGCATTTTATTGGTTTGTCGTCATACTCTACCCATTGATCCCCAGACGAAATAACATTTTCTTTATAGAACCTATATTTTTCTTCTTTTACCTTCTTGGAATATTCTAGCTGCCATTCCTCCTTAGCAAGTCTCTGATTAAAGTAGGCTTCTCTTGTGATACTTACGTAAATCTTTCTTTTCTTATCACACGTGCAGTTTTGAATAACGATAGGGGACATTAGTATGATATTAATTAAAAATTATAAACGGTCAATGGAGAATATTAAGTTTCAATTTATTGATAATTAATTTAGAATTACAAAATGCAGGGCAACGAAATTTTCTTTAAAACCTTAGAGAAGGAACAAGTGGAGTATCTTTTTACTCCTTTAAGTCGTTTTGGACAGACTGCTGACGAGATTTACAAAAAAAAATTTTCTAAGTCTAAATTCTTAAAAAAAATTATTTCTGGAAATGAGCAAGGAGCAACTCATATTGCGGATGGTTATGCAAGAGCAACTGGGAAAGTTGGAGTGGTTATCTGTGACTCGGACACTAGTGCGACGAGCACTATTACTGGTTTGCAAACTGCCAATATGGATTCTTCTCCGTTAGTTGTGTTTATCTGTCATTTTAATGAGAATACCCATTTAACAAATGTCTTTGATCATATTGATCATATCGGACTCTCTAGATCTTGCACTAAGCACAACTTTTTAGTTGAACACACTTCTGATCTTTCTAGAACTGTTAGGGAGGCTTTGTACCTGGCTACCTCGGGAAGACCAGGAACTATACTTGTCGACATTTCAAAAGATGTTTTAAATGCGGAATGCAAATTTGATTTTCCAGAAATAAAAAAGGTTAGTGGGTATAAAGTTCCTACTAAAGGACCCCTGAAGGATGTTAAGAGAGCCGTTAAATTAATTATGAATTCAAAAAGACCTATTGTTTTTGGCGGGGGAGGGATTGTAATTTCGGGTGCCACAAAAGCCTTACAGCAATTCGCAACAAGACTAAAGATACCTGTCACTCTTACTTTGATGGGCCTTGGAGGTTATCCTCCTGATGATCCAATGAGGGTTAGTTGGATTGGAATGCATGGTTCCTATTTTGCCAATATGGCTGTCCACCATAGTGATTTAGTTATAGCCATTGGTGCTAGATTTGATGATAGATCCACCGGTGGAGTGTTTGATAAATTTGCCCCCGATGCACATGTTATCCATATAGATATTGACCCCACAACACTTAATAAGAATATAAAGGTACATTGTCCTATCGTAGGAGATGCTAAAACGGTAATTCAACAAATTGACTCCTTAATCCCATCGGACTTTAAACCTGATAAAATCGAAAGGGAGAACTGGTTTGACCAAATTAACCAATGGGAAGACCAAAACCCAACAGTTGCTGTCCAACAAGGCGCAAAGATAAAGACTAGTTATGCTATTGATGTAATATCGAAAATAACCGATGGAAGAGATGTTATCGTGACTGATGTCGGCCAACATCAAATGTGGGTAGCACAGTATTATCGATTTAAACACCCAAGAAATCAAATAACATCCGGAGGTCTCGGTACTATGGGCTTCGGATTTCCTGCTGCCATAGGTGCTAAGCTTGGGAGGCCGAACGAAAGAGTTGTTGCTATATGTGGAGATGGAAGTTTCCAGATGAATATGCAGGAGTTCTCTACTGCGGTAGCAAACGATTTAGATTTGAAAATAATTTTAATAAACAACGGGCATCATGGGATGGTTAGGCAGTGGCAAACTCTTTTTTTTGACGGTAATTACTCATGTTGCAAGTTTGAACTAAATCCTGATTATGTAAAACTTGCTCAATCGTATGGAGCAAAAGCCTTTAAAATTGATTCTCCAGTGGATTTAGAGGGATCTTTCAAAGAAGGTTTGTCAACTAAGGGTGTCGTGCTTATGGAGGTTATGGTTGATCCTACCGAAATGGTTTATCCAATGCTAAGTCCGGGAGGAACAATGGACGACATGCTACTTAGTCCTGAAGACCAAGTGCCCGATGGACCAGTCCCGGATATGGCCTAGTAAAAAGATTTTTTCCTGGTACATTGATTTATGCCTAAAAAAGCAGCACTGCTCCTCTATCATAGCCTTGAGAATATTAACGAAGATAAATCGTACTGGGAAAAATATATTAAATTTCATGAACTTTATTGGGATGGACCCGCATCATCACAAGGTGTCTTTTATGGCAGAGAATATGAAGAATATAGAGAATCTTTATCGAAATATCTTGAAAGAGAAATCAGTCAAATTAAAGATTGTCTCTTCACGAAGCATGACAATGGTAAATATTATGTTTCACTACTAGGTGGTGATTCTGATAAAAATATTTTAGAACACGATAATTCTATCCCCACCGAGTGGTTCCTCCTTTTTTCTGGCGACGAAAAAAGATTGTCTTATTCACATGCGGGTGATGGGGCAATCCATCCGGATGGTATTTTTTATAGCACCGATTCTCGTAGCTCTAAAAATAGGCTAGAAGAAATTAAAATGATACTAGAGAATCTTGACAATGATCATATTCCTAAAGATCTCGGAGCAGCACTTAAGCAGATAGCCTTTAGTACCGCGGAAATTTCATTTTGGATTTCCTCTCTTCCAGACGATAGTATGCTAGTTCTCAACTACGCGGAATTAAATAGAATGATTCACCAACTTACTCTCAAGAATGAAAATTCTGTTCAAGACCTGTGGCTATTTATTAAATTTGTTAAAGAAGGAGATTATGACGCGGCACGCTCGTGTCTCAAGGTGTATCAACAAAAATGGGATGAGATTTCTGAAAAATGTATGGTTGATGCCCATAACCCGCATGAAATTCAGGAAAGCGATGTCCAGTAATATGTTGATTTTTAGACATTTAGTGGTAACTTTAAGCCTTTATGAAAAGAACCTATCAGCCTAGTGAAAAAAAGAGAGTTAGAACTCATGGCTTTAGATCAAGACGAGGAACCAAGGCCGGAAGGAGAGTTTTGGCACTACGAAGAGCAAAAGGCAGGACGGCTCTAACAGTTTCACGGTACTCTAAATGAATCCATCCAAATATTTTCCTAAGAAATATAGGATTAATTTTAAAAAAAATCTAAGAATCGGTACAAGGATTAAGGTCAAGGGTGTAGAACTCGTTGTTGTTCAGAATAAAAATATTTCAAGCTCGAAACCAGGTGTTATAATATCTAAAAAAGTTAGCAATTTAGCTGTAGTAAGGAACAGGTATAGACGGAGACTTAAAGAGGTTTTTAGGTTAGACTTTAAAGGCTTGAAAGATAAGGAGATTATCTTTTTAGCGAACGAAAAGATTTTAGATTTAGACTTCAACAGGATGCGCAAAGAGCTTTTAATAGCAAGAAAGCAAATTACCAGATGAAAAAACTAGCCCAGTTAATTTTAATAGTACTCATAAAAATCTATAAACACTCTCTCTCTAGAATGCTTCCCCCGTCTTGTAGATATCACCCAACCTGTTCACAGTATGCCTTAGAGGCAATCAACCTACATGGTCCGCTCAAGGGTTTAAAGTTCGCTTTAATACGGCTTCTAAAATGTAATCCTTTTTTTGAAGGAGGAAAAGACGAAGTTCCTGCCAGGGGAAGAAGTTGAGTAGAAATTACGTTATTTTCCTAGTACTGTCGTTTGTTGTTATTATCGCCAGCAACTTTCTTATCACTGGCAACAAAGATAATGAGAACGTCCCCAAGCAAAAAGTTAATAAAGAATTTTCTGTGAATGAAGACCCTTATATAGTTTCTGATGATGATATAGTAAATGAGAAAAAAATAGGCAGAGAAACTTACGTTAGATTTTCGACTCCATTACTGGAAGGCAAAATCTCTACAACCGGCGGTAAGATCCTGGATGTTAATTTGCGAACCTATTTTGAAGATGCGGAATCCACATCCACTATTAAGCTCCTTCATGGTCAGGAGTTTATGTCTAATACCATAATCAAAGTAAAAGATATGGAAACCCCTGAAGAGATACAATTTTCCTCTAATAAAAGCAATATGGCGATATCTAAAAATGGTGATCAAATTCTACTGGTTTCCAAAATCGGAGGTCTTAAACTAGAAAAAAATTATTTATTCGAGGCCAAATCTCATGCGATTGATCAAACAATTATTGTAACGAACAATTCCAATAAAAACTTAATTTTTAGAGTTTTTGAAGAGTCGGTCGGTGAACTTAATGCAAAAGAAAGATTGGTTTTTGATTATTACGCTGGAGACGATATGGAAGTTGTGGATTCGAACCCATCGGAGGCAGAAAAAATAATCGATGATATTGGTTGGTATGGATTTGCTAAAAAATACTTCTTGTCACTTTCTCTACTTGATTTGGAAGGACAAAAAACACTTAAGTACAGTAAAAGCTCAAAGAACCATATGAGATCACTCTTAAGCTATCGAACAGTTAGTCTTGCGCCAGGAGCACAATACTCAATTTCGTCAACAATTTTCCTAGGACCAAAAGATCCAAAGATGCTATCCGAATTTGGACGAGATTTCAAAAAGGCTCAAGATCTCGGGTGGTTCGAATGGTTAGCCGTACCCCTTGAAAAAGTTTTAAAAATCTGCAACAAATTTATAAATAATTATGGAATATCAATTATTGTCGTCACGGTTCTTATAAGAATACTATTTTTGCCGCTTACAGTTAAGAGCATGATGTCTATGAAAAAAATGCAGGCCAAGATGGCAATTATCAAGCCACAGATAGATGCAATTAAAGAAAAATACAAAGACGACAAGGCGGCTCAGAACACCGAGACGATGAAAGTTTATTCGAAGGAAGGTATGAACCCACTTTCAAGCCTCAGTGGATGCTTACCCATGCTAGTCCAACTCCCTGTATTTGTAGCACTTTACAATGTATTACTCTATTCTTTAGACCTAAGACATTCGAACTTTCTTTGGATAGCGGACTTATCATCTCCCGAAAATCTATTTGATATCCCGGGAACTGGTATTCCGTTTAGAATTCTACCGCTTTTAATGGGTGTTTCATGGTTTTTAACGCAAAAACTTACTCCCCCTAACCCAGGTGCTGATGAGTTCCAAACCAAGGTTTTTCAATACATGCCAATTATGTTTACCGTAATGTTTTGGGGGCTACCATCGGGATTAATTCTTTACTGGACCGTGAGCAATATAATTTCTATTTTTCAGCAGCTATATATAAATAATAAATTTAATAAAATGCAAGGAGCATAAATTATGTCTATAGAGAGAGAATTTGAAGGAAAAACCGTAACCGACGCAGCTATCGAAGCATGTAAGACGCTTGGAATTACTAGAGAAGAATTGGAGTTTGATGTTGTGGAAGAAGGGTCATCCGGGGTATTTGGAATTGGTGGAAGAAAAGCCGTTATTAAAGTTAAAAACGAACAATTGGTTACTGGTGATGCCAAAACAAGCGAGCCACCGGAGGGTGCTTCCGTTGATAGCGAACATCCTCCTATTGATGTAGGAAGAACTAGAGATATATTCGAGCAAGTTGTTAATCATTTCGTTGACGAATATAAAATTGATTCGGAACTTAAAGATAGAAATATTTTGCTGAAGATGGATAGTCAATCTAATTTGGGTTTTCTTATTGGTAAAAATGGAGAGATGATTAAAAATTTAGAGTTTTTGCTTTCCAGAATTGCAAGCAAGCAAAATTCACAGAGCGTGCTGGTTTCGATTGATATTAACTCCTATAAAGAGAAAAAAGATAATCAACTAAGAGATAAAGTCAGATCCTTAGTGGACAAAGTTATCTCTATTAATCGACCGCTAAGCTTGAATCCAATGAATTCCTACGAGAGAAGAATTTGTTATTTAATTATTGAGGAAAATAGTGAAGTGACTTATAAAACTAAAGAATCCGGTCATTTGAAAAAAATAACAATTTTCCCTAAAAAGATGGATACAACTCTATCTTAAATCTTGAAAGAATTCTTTTAATAAATTAGTACACTCAGCGTGTTTTATTAGTTGAGATTTAACAAGCTTTGTCTCATTTTTTTTCTTAGTATTTGTTGACCCATAATAAATCTCTTCCATTCTTGCTTCAATAATTGCCCCCATGCACATTTCACAAGGTTGAATCGTGCTAAATATAACATGCCCATCTAGCCTCCAGTCTCCTAGTTTCTTTGCCGCAGATTTGATTGCAATTATTTCAGCGTGGGCAGTAGGGTCAGATAGCTTCTCTGTTTTATTGTATCCTACCCCGACAACTTCTTTATGCTTATTGACTATCACTGAGCCTATTGGTACTTCCCCTATGCGCAACGCTTTCTTAGCCTGAACTAAGGCAAGGCCAATAAAATTTTCTATTTCTATCTTAGTCACGACTATTTCTTAAGAATATTTTTTATCAAACCCTTTCCTTCTTTAGTAAGGATGGACTCTGGGTGAAATTGCACTCCCTCCAAATCCAGATTTTTATGCTTTATTCCCATTATTGTTCCATCGTGAGCTCTTGAAGTAACTATAAAAGCACTCGGTAAGGTTTTTTCGTCGACGATTAGGGAATGATATCTAGTTGCCTTAAAAGGATTCGGGAGGCCTTTGTAAATACCTTGTTTGTTATGATGGATATCGGATGTTTTACCGTGGAGTAACGACTTTGCTTTTACGATTTTTGCACCAAACGCATAGGCTATTGACTGGTGGCCTAAACAAACTCCAAAAATCGGTATTTTACCTGCAAGCTGTTTTACTAAATCAACCGAAATGCCTGCCTCTTTGGGGGTGCATGGGCCAGGTGAGATAAATATAATATCGGGATTAATTTGTTTGACCTGTTCTATTTTGATTTCATCATTTCTCTTTACAATAACTTTTGCCCTTAGCTCTTCTATATAGTGGACCAGGTTATAGGTAAAGGAATCGTAATTATCTATCATTAGAGCCTTCTTTTTCATGCTAAACTCTATCCCTGCTTTTTTTTATTGCGTTAACCATAGCACTTGCTTTGTTCTTGGTCTCGTGGAATTCATTAACCGGCTTTGAGTCTGCCACGATACCGGCACCAGCTTGAAAATATAAAGTACTACCTTCTAAATAAAAAGACCTAATAGTTATGCTCATGTCCATATTCCCTGAAAAACCAAAATAACCAACAGACCCTCCGTAAGGACCCCTGGAATTAGGTTCAAGCTCGTTGATTATCTCCATTGCCCTAATCTTGGGTGCACCCGATAACGTACCAGCCGGAAAACAAGCTTTAAAAACGTCAAAAGAATCTTTCCCTTTTTTTAGATTTCCTACAACGTGGGAAACTATATGCATAACATGGGAGTACTTTTCAATTGCCATCATCTCACTAACCTCTACACTGCCAAACCTGCAAACTTTACTTATATCGTTTCTTGCTAAATCAACTAGCATAATGTGTTCGGCCAGCTCTTTAGGGTCGGACAATAGATCTTTTACATACTTTTCATCTTCTACTTCGTTGCTTCCCCTGGGTCTTGTCCCTGCTATTGGCCTAGATTCGACTTTGTGGTCCTCAAGTCTAACAAGAACTTCGGGGGATGCTCCTATTATGTAAGACTTGTTCATTTTTATGTAGAACATATATGGAGATGGGTTTAAGGATCGTAAGCCCCTATAGAGTTTAATTGGATCGTCTTTATAAATCATACTCCATCTTTGTGATATAACAGTTTGAATTACGTCACCTTGTTTTACATATTTTTTTATTTTTTTTACCGATTCAAGAAAGTCACTCTGCTTAAAATTGGACTTAATGTTATATTGTGCATCCTTTGTGAAGGGCTTTTCTTTGTATGGATTAGCAATGGAGGATTTTAATAATTTTTCAATCCTATCAATATCTTTTAAGGCCGCATCGTAATATTGCTTATATGCTTTTTTATCTTTGATATGGATATTGATAACAATTTTGGCAGATTTGGTAATGTTATCAAAAATAACAACCGAGTCAGTCAACATAAAACAACAATCAGGGAATTTTATATCATGAGATTTGGATTTCGGAATATTCTCGATTTGTCTTATTATCTCGTAAGAAAAGAACCCCACTAGGCCCCCATAAAACCTTGGGAGATTTTTAACTTTAGCCGGTTTAAACTCAGCCATTATTTCCTGTAGTTTTTTAAACGGATTTCCGTTTTCTCGCACCTCTTTATTTCCATTATGTATTATATTGATTTTCTCCCCATGAGAACTAATAATCATTTTTGGATTGAATCCCATAAAACTGAATCTAGACCATTTTTCCGGTCCATTAGAGCTTTCCAGCAAAAAACAGTATTTATTCTTATTAATTTTTTGCAATATTGATAAGGGATTGTCGTAATCTAAATCGATTTCCTTAAAAACTGGAACTAAGTTCGCATTTTTTAAGTGCTTTTTAAAATTTTCTAAATTTAAAGAAATCATGTAAATTCAATATATTATTACTAAAAACCTTTGTCAAAGTTTATTTAAATATGTGTACTGTAAATAATTCAATATTTAGAGAATATGATATAAGAGGCATAGCGGATGAAGATCTGACCGATGAGGTAGTAGAGATGATTGGTCTAGCTTTTGGGTCAACAATTATTGATCACGGACTTGAAAAAATATCTATTGGAAGAGACTGCAGGAAAAGTTCAAATAGAATCTTTGATGCTTTATCGAAAGGAATAATAAAAACGGGAGTCAATGTTGTCAATCTGGGTTTAATTACTAGCCCAGTTCTTTATTTCTCGTTGTACGGATTAGATGTTGATGGAGGGATTATGATTACTGCAAGCCATAATCCCCCAGACTACAATGGTTTTAAGGCAGCTATTGGCAAGGACGTTCTTTCATCTACAGAAATTCAAGAGCTCCAAGTTAGAATTAGGGAAAAAAATTTTATAATCTCAAAGAAAAAAGGCAAAATAATTGATTTTGATATCCATAAAAAATATAAAGATGACATAATTAAAAATATAAAAATTGCTCGAGAACTCAGAGTCGGAGTAGATTGTGCCAATACTCCTGTGGGAATTTTCGCCAAGGATATCTTGACTTCAGTGGGATGCAAAGTATTTGAACTTTTTCCTGAACCAGATGGTAATTTCCCCAATCACCACCCGGACCCCTCGGTGGAAGAAAACTTACGTGATCTTGTAGCCCTTGTTAAAAGCAAGAAGCTAGATCTTGGTATCGCTTTTGATGGAGATGCGGATAGGCTAGGTGTCGTAGACGAAAATGGAGTCTTGATATATTCGGATATGATATTACTCCTTTTGGCTCGATCTGTTATTAAAGAAAATCCTGGCGCAAAAATTATAGGAGAAGTTAAGTGTTCTAAAAACCTATTTGATGATATTAAAAAAAGTGGAGGTGTGCCCATTATGTGGAAGACTGGACATTCAAATATTAAAAGAAAAATTAAAGAAGAGAACGCCCCTCTTGCCGGAGAGTTGAGTGGCCACATGTTCTTTTCAGATAAGCATCACGGATATGACGATGCATTGTACGCGGCATTAAGATTAATCGAGATAGTCTCCAAGCAAAACAATTCTATAAGCAGCATGTTGAGAGGTATACCAAAAATGTATTCAACCCCGGAGATTAGACTAGAGTTCCCTGAAAATGAAAAATTTGTAATTATTAGGAAACTGATAGAAAGCATCAAAGATGACAATCCCCATTCGTATAACCTTATTACCGTAGATGGAATACGATTGGAAAATTCTTCAGGATGGGCATTGGTTCGAGCATCCAATACTCAGCCTGCTTTAACTATTAGATTCGAAGCAGATTCGGAGAAGAATTTAGCTATTATAAGGAATTATGTATCGGAGAAATTAAATTTATTGGCAGGCACGGTTTGCATATCTTAGATTGGAATAATATTACTGGTATCCATTGTGGATCTGTAGCGATTAGGAATGTAATTAACTATTTTGGTGTTGATTACAAGGAGGAAGTCTGTTTTGGTCTAGGATGTGGAATGGGTTTTTTCTACTCCAGACTCAATAATTCGCAACCATCTGAAGTTATACATTTACGCGCACCCAACATGGAACCTAACTTCTTTAATAATGAAGAAGACATATATTCCTGGAAGCTAGAAACAAATTCAAGAGAGGCTCATAACGAACTAAAAAAAAATCTCAAACTAGACCTCCCGGTTTTCCTGCAAACGGATTTGTTTTATCTGGAATATTACCATTCTAAAATCCATTTCCCTGGACATGTGGTAGTTTGCATAGGGTTTGACGAAAAAAAGAAAATCTTTTTTGTTTCTGACACAAACTTTAAAGAAATTCAAACAGTTTCATTCTCAGATATGGACAAAGCAAGGTCTTCTCGTGCTGAGCCTTATCCTTTATCTTATAACTGGTTTGTCGTGGAGAAGTTCGAACCATTTAAAAATTTAAATAAAAAAATTGAGAATTCTATATGTTTAAATTCGCAAAATTACGTAAAAGGACAATCGTCTCCACGAGGCACTAGTTCGCTATTCACTCTATTAGAGTGGATAGAAAATTTAGATAAATGGATTGATTTAAAAGATTCACAATTAGTATTCAGATTTGCTTATCAAGTTATAGCCAAGAGGGGATCTCAGGGTGGAGGTTTCAGATATATCTACGAAGAGTTCCTCAAATTTGCAGAATCTGAGTCAAGCAAAATCAATAAGTTGAAACTTTCTAATCAGATGCACAATATTGCGAAGTTATGGGAAAAAAGTGCCCTACTTATGAAGCAGATTTCAGATAAAAAAAACAGAAAAGATTTAGTGAATTTAAAAAAAACCCTATCTAATTTGTATAGTCTTGAATATGAATATCATTCTAAAGTTCTAGATGTTCTAGGGAGTAAAAAAAAAGGGGCATAAAGCCCCTTTTTTAAACTCATTTTATTACTGGTGCGAATTACGCCAGCAATAATTGTTCTTGTTTTTACATCATGCCCATTCCGGGATGTCCTCCCATGGGGCCCCCTGGCATTCCACCAGCTCCACCAGCTCCACCAGAATCCTCACTTTGAGGTTTCTCAACGATGAGAGCTTCTGTAGTTAATAGTAGAGCAGATACACTGCCAGCATTTTGGATTGCTGATCGTACAACTTTAGCCGGATCTACGATACCAGCTGCCAATAAGTCACAATAGTCAAGTGTAGCAGCATTAAATCCATAAGCTCCTTTAGACTCTTTAACTTTTTCAACGACAATTGAACCGTCGGCTCCAGCGTTTTGTGCAATTTCTCTAATAGGTTCCTCAAGAACTCTTTTGATAATATTGACTCCCGCCTCTTCCTCGCTGTCGCCAGTTGAAAACTTCGAAAGACCATTAATTGCTCTTACAAGGGCAACGCCACCTCCTGGTACAATACCTTCGTCAACAGCTGCACGTGTAGCATTTAAAGCATCTTCGACTCTAGCCTTCTTTTCTTTCATTTCTGCTTCTGTAGCAGCACCGACATTAATTACAGACACTCCACCAGCTAATTTGGCTAGCCTTTCTTGAAGTTTTTCTCTGTCGTATTCTCCTGATGCGTCTCCAATCTGCGCTTTTATTTGATTGATTCTGGAAGTAATCTCGGATTTCTTACCGCTACCTCCAACGATAGTTGTATTATCTTTGTCGATTACAACTCTTTTTGCTGACCCACAATGTTGTAAAGTCGCGGATTCAAGCTTCATGCCAGCTTCTTCGACAATTACCGTACCTCCAGTTAATACAGCTATGTCCGCAAGCATGTCTCCTCTACGATCACCAAAACCTGGCGCTTTCACGGCAGCCACCTTCAAGGTTCCTCTCATTTTGTTAACAACTAACGTTGCCAGAGCCTCGCCTTCAACATCTTCTGCCATAATAAGTACGGGTTTGCCAGTTTTTGCAACTTCTTCCAGCAATGGAACTAAATCTTTCATATTTGCAATTTTCTTTTCATACATAAAGATATAAGGATCTTCTAATTCTACTGTCATTCTTTCGGGTTCTGTAACCAAATAAGGACTTAGATAACCTCTATCGAACTGCATACCTTCTACTATATCTAATGTGGTATCTAGGCTTCGTCCTTCTTCAACGGTAATGACACCATCTTTACCTACTTTCTCCATTGCATCAGAAATTATCTGGCCTATTTCTTCTTCTCCATTAGCCGAAACAGTTGCGACAGATGAAATTTCTTCTTTGCCTTTTACGGGCTTGGCCATTTTTCTAATTTCTTCGACAACGGCGGTAACTGACTTATCAATACCTCGCTTCAGCTTCATTGGGTCATGCCCAGCTGCTGTAAGCTTTATGCCTTCACGATAAATTGCCTGTGCTAAAACCGTAGCGGTTGTAGTACCATCTCCAGCAACATCATTTGTCTTTGAAGCAACTTCCTTAACCATTTGAGCACCCATGTTCTCGAATTTATCTTCCAGCTCAATTTCTTTAGCAACGGTTACGCCATCTTTTGTAACCACGGGAGCTCCGAAGGTTTTCTCGATCAAAACATTTCTTCCTCTAGGGCCTAGGGTTGCTTTAACAGCATCAGCTAATTTGTCTACCCCATCTTTAACCACAGACTGCGCTGCCCTTCCAAATTTAATTTCTTTTGCACTCATTTTATATATAACCTCCTAAAGTTATTCAATGATTCCTAGAACTTCGTCTTGTTTTAGAAAGATATATTCACCATCTCCCAGAGAAAGCTCCATGCCACCATACTTATTAAATACAACTACGTCACCTTTTTTCACATCGAGAGGCTTAGTTTTTCCGTCACTAAGCAATTTCCCTTTGCCTACGGCAACGACTTTGCCTTGTTGAGGCTTATCTTCGGAACCGCCGGGAATAATAATTCCCCCTTCGGTTTTTTCTTCAGGACTGCTAATCTTAACCAAAATCCTGTCATATAAAGGCTTAATACTCATAAATACCCTCCAAACACCTCGTTAATACATAATCAGTTAATTATCAAGAAGATAAACATGATACCTGCTTTGTCAAGAAAATAATATAAACTAATAACTATTATCAATAGAAAATCACGCACTTTAGATAAAAATAGGCTTAATGGTGAACAGCTTAAAGCAGTACAGCATACAGCTGGCCCAGCTTTAGTTTCAGCAGGCGCAGGCTCGGGAAAAACGAGGGTTTTAACCTACAGAATATATAATTTAATAAAATCTGGTAAGGCTGCCCCTAACGAAATCCTTGCTCTTACCTTTACAAATAAGGCAGCAACTGAAATGAAGTCAAGACTTGTTTCATTATTAGGGAAAGGCTTCCAATTTCCTTGGTCTGGGAACTGGGTGGGAACGTTTCATTCGATATCAAACAGAGTTTTAAACATCTTTATAAAGGAACTATCTCCAAATTATAAGAAAAATTTTATTATCTATGACCGGAATGACCAGGTTAAAATTTTAAAGAATACGATTAAAAAATTAGATTTAGATATAAATTCGTACAACACTGGCCATCTATTAGGTTTGGTAAGTAGATTGAAAAATAACTATATTCAGGATGAGTGGGAAACAAAGTGGGAATTCGAAGATGACAATCAGAAAAAGATTATATACGGCTATCAGTCTTCACTTGTGGAGAATAATGCTATGGACTTTGACGATTTAATTTTAAACTTTTATGAGCTAGTTTCTAGCAATGAGAGGGTCAAGAAGCATTTACAAAAAAGTTTCAAATATATTTTAGTTGACGAATACCAAGATACTAACGAAATGCAATTTAAACTCTTAAACGTTCTCGCAGGCTCTCATAAGAATTTATTTGTGGTTGGAGATGAAGACCAATGTATTTATGGCTGGAGGGGCGCATCAATTAAGAATATTCTTGAATTCGAAACACTGTATCCAGATACACAATTTTTTAAATTAGAAGAAAATTACAGGTCTACACCAGAAATATTAGATGTTGCTAATCAATTGATTTCTTTTAACAAAGAGAGGAAGGACAAGGAATTGTTCACACATAACTCTAACGGATCAAGGATTGATGTTGTGAGACAGTTCGACAATCGCGAAGAAGCTAATTATGTAGCTAGTCAGATTTCGACATATAGAAAAGATAATGAATTTAATTTGAATGAAATTGCAATTTTCTACAGAACCAATGCTCAATCGAGAATTTTGGAGGATGTTTTAAGGCAAAACAAAATTCAGTATAAAATTTTTGGGAATATTAGTTTTTATGATAGGGCAGAAATAAAAGATATTATATGTTTTTTAAGGCTTCTTATTAATCCCTATGACGCGATATCTTTTGATAGAATAATCAATGTACCAACACGAGGAATAGGTGCAAAAACACTGAAGACTTTAAAATTACTAAAGGTTGAATCTAATGTTGATTTTATAAGTTTGATTGCTGATTGTAGTAACAACAATCTGTTTCCAAAAAAAGTTACTTCAAATCTTGCTAAACTTTCCCAAGCCTTGAAGGATGCCCTTTCTGATATAGAAAATGAGATGCCTATTTCTGAATCTATTCAGAAATTTTTAATCAATATAGAATTTTTTGATTATATATCGAAAGATAACGAGGATAAAATTGAAAATATTTCTGAATTCTTAAATTTGGTTTCTGAATATGAACAAAATACAGAGAACCCTACAGTAAATGATTTTCTTAATACGCTCTCTATTTCATCAGCCATAGATGATCTTGATAGCAAAGAAGGAAAGGTTTCACTCATGACTGTTCATTTGGCAAAAGGTTTAGAGTTCCCATGTGTTTTTATTCTAGGAATGGAGGATGGCGTATTTCCTCACTCTCGATCCCTAGATATGGGAGAATCTTCAATAGAAGAGGAAAGAAGATTATGCTATGTAGCTTTTACAAGAGCAATGAAGAAATTGCACATTTCTCACCGTCGAGAGAGGAACGAGTTTGGAGCACCTATTTATTGCCAGCAATCTCAGTTTATAGACGAAATTGAGGACAATAAAAATGTGCAGATTATTGACAGTGGATGTCTCGAGGAAGATGATAATTTACAAAATAAAGTATCTCACTACAGGTTTGGAGAAGGAGTTGTTGTCGTTGATGATATTCATGATGATATAGGTGATTTTATTACGGTTCTTTTTGATTCTGGTGTTAAAAAACGAGTCTCCGTATTTGATTTGGAAGAAGTATAATGGAATTAAAAGAAAAGCTAATTGATTTTAGATTAAAGTCGACTGATGATAAATACTTTGATTCTAGAGATGTGGACTTAGATAAAAAGCTAGTTGTTTTTTTTACCTGTAATCACTGCCCTTATGTACATGCATACGAAACACGAATTATCAATTTGCAGCAACAATATTCTGAAACCTGTATTTTTGTTGGCATCAACTCGAATGATGATGTTCGATATCCTGAGGATAATTTCGACAAAATGAAATACAGGTATAAAGAGATGAAATATAATTTTACCTACTTAAGAGACGAAGATCAGGCTGTTGCCTCGGCGTTTGGTGCCACCCATACCCCACACTTTTTTGTTTTTAATCATGAAAGAATGTTAATTTATAAAGGCAAATTAGATGATAATTGGAACGATGAGTCCGGGGTTACGACTAAGTACCTTGAAGATGTTCTGGCTTGTAGGGGTGAGTGTTCCCCACACGACACTCTACCCGTAGGATGTACTATTAAATGGCGATAAAGAAACACAGAAAAGGTAAAATCAAACAACAACATTCTAGGATTAAAAATCTGGATAGTTTTTTGGAAAAATTTATAGAGCCAATCGATTGTGTTAATTTGATAACCCCTGGGGCAATAAAGGTTGGAAAAGGAAAAGGAGAAAACTTAAAAGTTACATATGGAAGAGAGATCTACCAAGGACTAGGAGAAATACTAGTTGGTTGTAAGTTAAATGCTACGTCTGGAAATTCGAACCAAGAAATTTTTATCTCCACCAGCAACCCTCAGAAAGTGAAGAATGTCATAAACAAAATTAATAAGAAATAGTACTTAGTTGTTACCAACAGTTCTTGAGATTTCTTCATGTAGCTCTTTACAGTTGTCGACTTTAAAATCGTTCACTGATATTGTTGCCTTTAACCCGCTCTCCCTGAAGGATATATGGATAGGGCTTTTGCCCGGATATTTATTAAAAATTGCCTTAAGGTTGTCCGCTTGTTTTAATGAAATATCATTTTTAAGACTAATTTTAATTGGTACTGGTAAATCATTAATAATTTGTACTGCGTCTGTTTCATTAAAAGAATTAATAATTAATTTAGTAGCCTCATCTGTTCTTTCAACCATCCCTGTTAACAAGAGAGGCATGCCTACAATTAATCTGGATTCATATTTTTCAAATTCATCATTAAATATAATTGCCTCTAGTACATCAGATGAGTCTTCAAGATTAATTGTGGCATACTTCTTTGAGTTCCTCTTCGAAGTTTTGATACTAATAGATGAGATAAAAGCTGCTATTGTAACCGCGGTCTTTTCATCTTGAAGTTTGATGTTGGATATTGTCTTGTAATTTATTTGTGATAATTTATGTTGACACATGTCTAGCGGATTAATTTTTACTGGATACCCAAGGGTCTCTATCTCGTATTTGCTCAAATCGTGAGGCAGCCATTCTGTTGATTCTTCCAAAGGAGGTTCTACGATAACTTCGTTTAATTCAAACAAAGGCTCTTGGCTTACGTCTTTATCTTTATTATTACGACCTACATAGCTGAGCAATAATTCCATATTATTGTACAGAGTAGCCCTATTGTAGCTAAAACAATCTAGCCCCCCTGACTTAATCAAGCTCTCAAGGCTTTTCTTGTTCATCTTTCTGGAATCCATTAATGACAAAAATTCAAAAATATTCAAAAATTTATTTGAACCATCTCGTGATTTTATAATGTTGTTAACGATATTGGTACCTAAATTCTTAATTGCACTTAGTCCAAACCGTATAGATTTATCGATTGGTGTAAAACCCGACCCACTCTCATTGATGTCGGGTGATAATATCTCGATACCCATTTCTTTGCATTCGCTTATATTTGAAACAATTTTATCCGATGTATTTATCTCTGTGGTCATAAGTGCTGCCATAAATTCACATGGATAATATGTTTTTAGAAATGCCGTTTGAAAGGTTATTATGGCATAGGCAGTACTATGACTTTTGTTAAAGGAATATTCTGCAAATTTTTCCATGGTATCAAAAATTTCATGAGCAATTTTTGAGGAAAAATTATTTGATTCTGCCCCCGAAAGGAATCTCTCTCTTTGAGCTAACATTTCAGACGTTTTTTTCTTTCCCATTGCTCTCCTCAAAAGATCTGCTTCTCCCAAAGAGAAATTTGCAAGCACTGACGCGGTTTTCATTATTTGTTCCTGGTATACAAAAAGTCCGTGAGTTTCTTGCAGGATTTCTTCTAGTTGAGGTGTTGGGTAGTCCGTTTTTTTCTTCCTATTTTTTCTGAGGATATATTCATCAACCATGCCACTATCTAAAGGGCCAGGTCTATATAAAGCTAGCAAAGCAACTATATCTTCAAATTTGTCAGCCTTTAAATTTTTTAGCACGTCTTTCATACCGCTAGATTCAATTTGAAATATCCCCCTAGTTAGCCCCCTTGACAGCATCTTGTAGACCTTTGGGTCATTTAGGTTGGCAAACCTCATTTCCTCTTCGATACTTGGGTTCTTACTCTTGATAAATTCTTTTGCAATTTTTATTACCGTAAGAGTTTTTAAACCTAAGAAATCAAATTTTACAAATCCTAGTTCTTCTATGGCTGTCATGTCATATTGTGTTACCGTTTCGTTTTTTGATCCTCTAAATAGGGGTATCATTTTATCAAGCGACTCGTCTGAGATAACAACCCCAGCGGCGTGTGTGGATGAATGTCTTACTGAGTTTTCTAGTTTGACACCCAGATGATAAAGCTCCGTAAACTGATCGGTAGATTCTACCAATTGTCTAAACTCTTTAACCTTTTTGTAGCATTCGTCAAGCTTATATACCTTGCCCCGGAACGAAGGTATTAGCTTTGTTAATCTGTCAACATCTGCGAAGCTAAAACCAAGAACTCGACCAACATCTTTTATTACTGCTTTAGATGACATCGTACCAAAAGTACCAATTTGTGCTACTTTATCTTCGCCATATTTCTCTGTTACATATTTTATTACGTCATCTCTTCCATCACCACAAAAATCTATATCTATATCCGGCATACTGACTCTTTCAGGATTTAAAAACCTTTCAAAAATCAAATCATGTTTGATTGGATCTACCTCGGTAATATCTAGTAAATATGCGACAAGACTTCCCGCGGCGCTTCCCCTTCCTGGCCCTACAGGAATTCTTTTTTCTTTTGCATATCTTATGAAATCAGATACAACTAAAAAATATCCCTGGAAGCCCATGTTGTCTATTATTGATAGTTCATGAGATATTCGCTCTTTATATAACTCCATTTCCGTTGGGGAAATAATCTTATCTCGAATTTTTCTATCTAATGATGCATATACCATCTCGACTATTCCATCAAGATTCATATTATCTTCTGCGCTTACCTTGGGAAGTCGATAGTCAGTTCGATTTAAATCAACATTGCATCTTTCGGCTATTAGTAACGTATTCTCTAACGCTTCTTGACTATTGCCAATTGCATCTACCATTTCATCCCTAGATTTCAGATAGAATTCGTTTCCATTGAAACGAAACCTTTTCTCGTCTTTAACTAAAGAGTTTGTCTGTATACAAAGTAGAGCATCGTGAGAATCGAAATCATTCTTAGTTAAATAGTGACAGTCGTTTGTTGCCACGAGTGGTATATTAAGTTTTGAGCTCATTTCTTTCAACACAGAATTAACCCTATCTTGTTCTTTGAGACGGGTCCCTTGAATCTCTAGAAAGTACCTATCCCCAAATATGTCCTTATACTCACTTGCTATCCTTATTGCCTCTTCTTTTCTGCCTTTTAAAATATTATGACAAACTTCACTGTTCAAGCAGCCACTTAAGACAATTAAGCCACTATTTTTTTCGAAGAGGATTCCCTTGTCTATCCTTGGTTTTCTATAAAACCCTTTTAAATATCCAGTAGAGACCAGCGAGCAAAGATTTTCATACCCTTCCATATTTGCGGTAAGAACTGTTAAGTGGTGTGTCTTGTTGTTATGGGGAGTTTTCTTGTTAAGGTCTTGTGTTATATACACTTCACAACCGATTATTGGCTTAATATTGCTCTCTTTTGCCTTCTTATAGAATTCATATGCACCAAACAAATTTCCGTGATCCGTTAGTGCTACTGCGGACATTCCCTGTTTTGCTACTTCCTCAAAAAGTCCTTCGAATTTTATTGCTCCATCAAGGAGTGAATATTGGGAATGCAGGTGTAAGTGAACAAAATCATTTTTCATTAAAGATAGACTTAATTATAAATCAATAAAGACTAATTAAAAAATTAATATTATTGATAATTAAATTAAATGATGACAGAATAAAATCATATGTTTAAGAAGGCTAAATCCCTCTTTTCTTTCGTAAAAGATAAGTTAGTCAAAACCCGAGAATCTATAACCGAGTCGATTACACAAGTATTTAAAGGAGATTCTTACAAGGTTACAACAAATGATAGCGGAAAGGTTAAAGTTACCATTGACGATAGAACTTTGGATGAATTGCACGAGACCCTGATTTTGTCGGATGTGAGTTTTAATTCTTCTGAGAGAATAATAGAAAAGTTTAAAGAAGATTTAAAAAGTCAGGAAACGGATAAAGAAATCAATAAAACATTCTTCTTAGGTGTCCTGCAGAAAGAAATATCTCTTATGCTAAATAGGGAAGATTTGAATATCAATTTCGAGTCTAGTGGTATTTCAATTTTTGTCATCAGTGGAGTTAATGGAAGTGGAAAAACAACAACTATTGGGAAATTGGCGAATCTGATTGTTTCAGAAATTGGAAAAAAAGTTATGATTGTAGCGGCGGATACTTTTAGAGCAGCTGCTATTGCTCAACTAGAGGTGTGGGCACAAAGAGTTGGGGCTGAATTTTTTTCGAATGACAATAAGGATCCTAGCAGTGTTGTTTATTCGGCGATAGAAGATGCCAGAAAAAAGAATATAGACGTTATTATTGTTGATACTGCCGGCAGACTTGGTACGAATAATGATTTAATGATGGAACTTTCAAAAATAGAGAAAGTTATTCATAAACAAATTGGAAAGCCACCCATAGAAAATTTACTCGTTCTTGATGGGACGTCAGGTCAGAATGCATTAAGCCAAATAGAAAAATTTAAACAAAGTATCGATTTGACTGGGATTATTATTACAAAACTAGACAGTACATCGAAGGCAGGCTTTGCTATATCAGCCTCCTATGATTATGACTTACCAATTAAACTAATAGGTATCGGGGAGAATTTAGAAGATTTGGTCCCTTTTGTTCCAGATAATTTTTCTAAAGCCTTGTTCGATTTGCAATAGTGATGAAAAAGACTGATTTCATGAAAACAGCTTTACGGCTTGCCAAAAAGGGATTGAATAAAACTGGCTCTAATCCAATGGTCGGTGCAGTTATAGTAAAAAACAATAAAATTATAGGAAAAGGTTTTCATGAGAAATTTGGCGGACCTCATGCAGAAGTAAATGCAATTAACAATGCTGAGGAGCGAGGATTCTCCGTAGTTAATTCGACAATGTTTGTCAACTTTGAGCCTTGTTGTCATTTGAAAAAAAAGACACCCCCCTGCGCTCAACTTATTGCGAAGAAAGGTATTAAAAAAGTTGTAATTTCAATGAAGGACCCCAATCCTAGGGTTAATGGACGAGGTATAAAGTTATTAAAAAGGAATAAAATAAAAACGGAGGTTGGTGCTCACGAAGTAGAAAGTAAAGAGCTAAATAAAGGCTTTGTTACTTTAATTACGAAAAAAAGACCTTTTGTAACCCTAAAAATTTGTGCATCAATGGATGGAAAGATTTATAACATTAGAGACGATAATGACGACATAGGAGATCATCTTCAGCGCAAACATGCTAATGGATTACGAAAAGAATTCGACGCAGTTCTCGTTGGTGTCAATACTATAATACGGGACAATCCCCAACTTAATTATAGAGGTAGTAAAAAAAACATCTTTCAACAACCACGGCCAATTGTTCTGGATTCTCGTTTACGAACTCCATTGACGAGCAAGGTCGTAATCCGCGGAAATCGCCCAATTATTTTTACCAAAATTTCTCCAGCTTCAAAAAAGTTTAAAGCATTGGTAAAGGCAGGTTGTGAAATTGTCACATTGGAAGTATTAGATCTAAAAAAGATTTTAAAAAAATTATCTTCCCTAGGTATACAAAGAGTGCTTGTAGAAGGGGGAGGAAAAGTTTTTTCCGGATTTTTGGAATCCAAACTATGGGATGAGCTAATAATTTATTACTCTCCCAAGTTTTTAGGAGAGGCAGGGCTATCTTTAACTCATAATCTAAGGAATCAGTTTTTAATTAATAAAAATAATGAAATGAAGATAAAACGGGTAGGAAGATGCCTGATGTTGAGAATCAAATAGTATGAGAATAGGCATTATAGGGGGAATCTTCAACCCAATACACGTTGGACACCTATCGATGATGGACGAAGTTCGAAAGGGCCTCGATATTGATAAGATGTTGATTGTACCAAATGCAAATTCGCACTATAAAGAGGGTGGACAGATTAGTTTCGAGTCTGTGAGTGCTATGATTGATATTGCAATTCACAAATCTTTTAATTACGAAATAATTGACTTCGAAAGAAATCCGGAGAATATCCATTATTCTCTTGATACACTCAACAAAATAAAAAAGAGATATAAAGATAATGAAAAGCTTTTTTTTATTCTAGGAAGTGACCAATTCTTACATTTTGAAACCTGGCATCAACCAGAGGCAATAAAAGAGTTGGTTAATATCGTTGTCCCCATAAGAACTCCTTATATGACTGATATTAATAAATGGCTCTTAGAGAATAGAAGCTTCTATAAATCAAAGACTTACCAAGAAAAGATTTTTCTAAAAAACCCTTCGGCAAAGATGATTATTCTTTACAATTTAAAGAAGAAAATAGCGATATCTTCTACTGAAATAAAGACCATGTTCATGGAAAAGAAATACAATGAGGTAAAAAAGTTCTTACCCGTAGGCATCTTTGAATACATCTTTGATAACAAGTTGTATATCTCATGAATACATTAAATATTGTTGAGACTATTTACTTTGAATTAGTTGAGAGAAAAGCAGAAGATATAACTATTCTTGATATGCAAAGAGTATCTTCTGTTGCCGAATATTTTGTTCTTGCCCACACGAACTCTCAAAGGGGGGTGAGAGCCTTGGCCGATTCTATATCAAAAAAATTAAAAGATGAGCTAGGTATACGAGTCAAGGTGGAAGGCTTAAGGGACGGGGACTGGGTTGTCCTTGATGTAGGAAATATTTTGATTCACATATTTCACAGAGAAACCAGAGCATATTTTCAACTAGAATCCTTCTGGAAAGATGCCTCAGTAATTTATATTGAAGAATGATTTATTTTTTAGGTTTTCTGATGAAAGCGGGGATTTCAAAATGTTCGTCGTCCCCTAAAGGATGAAGATCATCGAGATCGTTACCGTCACCATTTCCATTCGATGCATTCTCATCAGATAAAGTTTCGTTATCAATAGCACTTTCCAGATTAAAACTTACCTGGTGTTTGTCTTCCTCAACTTCTTCGGCTGATACTTCTTCTCGAACTGGGCGTTTCATACTACCATCGATACCAGTAGCAATTACAGTAATTCTTACTTTTTCTCCCATGGTCTCGTCGATAACTAGACCAAAAATAAGTTCGACATCTGAACTTGCCTTAGCTTTTATATGGTTGCAGGCTTCATTGAGTTCATCTATTGTGAAATTACTCGAAGCGGTAACGTTAATCAGTATACCGGTGCTTCCATCGATAGATATGTCTTCGAGAAGCGGACTAGTAATTGCGTTCTCAGCAGCTTCAACTGCCCTTGAAGTTCCTTCCCCATCACCTGTACCCATAAGAGCCTTGCCGCCACTCTCCTGCATTATTTTTTTCACATCAGCAAAGTCGACATTTATAAAACCTGATCCGACAATTATATCCGCTATTCCTCTAACAGCCCTTGCAAGGACATTGTCGGCAGCTTTAAATGATTCTAGTATGCCAGTTATTTGTTGCACCTCATTTAATTTATCATTAGGAATTACAATGATAGAGTCTACCTCTTGAGTTAAATCTTTAATCCCCTGGTCAGCTTGTACCAACCTCTTATCTGCTTCGAATTCAAAAGGTTTGGTAACAATGGCTATTGTAAGTGCCCCGGATTCCCTTGCTAGTTTTGCCACCACTGGCGAAGCGCCGGTACCGGTACCACCACCCATGCCCGCAGTTACAAAGACCATGTCGGCTCCTTGCACCGCTTCCATAATATCATTCTGATCGGCTTTTGCGCAGTCACTACCTAAAACTGGGTCTCCACCAACACCAAGACCTTTTGCAATATTTTTTCCTATTTGGATTATGCGCTGTGCTTTGGATTGCTGTAAATCTTGGAAATCAGAATTTATGGCTATAAATTCAACCCCGCCAATATTCTCATCAATCATGCTATTGACAGCATTTCCTCCAGCGCCACCAATACCAACAACTTTAATTTTTGCACCTAAGTTTTGAAACAGATCATCTTTTTGTGAACTAGAAACTCCACCTGGGGTCGAGAACTCAAAAGTTGGCATAATTGACACCTCTAACTACAACTATATATAGTAGCACTTTGAAGACAGCATACCATATTTAGTATAATTATATAACAAGATTGTAAAAAAGATAGAAAAAAGATTAATCAAAAAAGATCTGAAAACCACGTTTTCATGGTTGCCATTACTCTTTTGAAGACCTGAGCCTCTCTAATTCTGATTTTTTGGCTTTTTCCTTCTACTTGATTCTTTGATCCCCATATCAACAAGCCTACGCCTGTTGCACATGCAGGTGTAGAGACAAGATCTTCAAGACCAGAGATTTGCGATGGAATTCCTAATCTGACCGGCATATTGAGAACTTTTTGAGCCAGATAGTCAGCTCCTTCAATTGCCATCGAACCCCCTGTGATTACACAACCTGCGGGAAGCATATCGTAATAGCCTGATCTCATAATCTCTCTTCTGGCCATAGTGAATATTTCTTCTAGCCGTGGCTCTATTATATTGGCCAACTCTACCTTGCTGACTTTCTTTCTTCCAGAACCAGCGATTTTGTCTATTCTAATATCTTCATCCTGATCTACTAAATCAGCCGAAGCAATTCCATATCTTTCTTTTATTTCTTTTGCATCTTTTTTGGATGATCCTAAACCAAAAGAAATATCATTATCAAGAAAGTCGCCACCGATAGTTATGTTGCTTGTATATTTGATCGACCCGTCACAAAAGACCGCTATGTCTGTTGTTCCTCCACCGCAATCAAGGAGCACGACTCCTACGTCTCTTTCGTCAGGAGTTAGAACGGCTTCACTTGATGCTACCTGTTCTAATACTAAGGACTGGACATCAAGACCTGCTTGGTGGACACATTTTACAAGGTTTTGCGCCTGTGTAACTTGAGCGGTTACCATATGAATCTTTGCTTCCAACTTAACTCCATATAACCCAACCGGATCTTTTATTTTTCTTTCACCATCAACGATGAACTCTTGTGGCATTACATGTATTACTTCTCTATCGGCGGGTTGGGCTCCGGCAGTGGCAGACTCAATAACCCTGTCTAGATCTTTTTTGGTAACCTCACGATTTCGTAACGTAATCATTCCATGTCCATTAATGCTTCTTATGTGACCTCCCGCAATTCCAACAATGACATTTGCTATTTCGGTTCCTGCCATTTTCTCTGCGTCTACGATGGCTTGTCTAATGGATTGAACTGTGCTTTCGATGTTTAATACAATTCCTCTTTGAAGACCTTTTGAGGGTTGCTCGTTTACGCCAATTATTTCGACGTCACCAGAACTGGAAACCTCTGCAACCAAGCACATAATTTTTGTTGTTCCAACGTCTAGCCCGACTATGATATTATTTTCAGCCATTTTTAGCCATTATAATCCTAAAGATTATAATTTACAACACCTTTTATGGTTTGCATTCGTAATTCACGATCCCCTTTCGTATGTTGCTTATATCGATGAAGCAGGGTTTTTTTGTTTTCCTCCCCCTATCCTCGAGAATTTTTTTGAGATTTTCTATTTTTATTTTGAGCTGATTTTTACCAAAATAAATTTTTAAATTGTCCGTAACAAAGACAGTAACTCCTATTATCTCGTTATAAGTAATCTCAGATATTTCTTTGATGGTAAAGATGCCCTCATCAACTAGCAAGTTTAAAATTTCTACCCCAAATTCTATATTCTGTGTAGAGTCGGAATTAAAAATGGGAAAATTTACTCCTACGTAATCCCTTAGGTCGAAAATAAAGTTGTTCTCAGAATCGATATGACCAATCTTGTTTCTAATATGCCCGAGCATTATAATCTTTTTTTCTTGTACATATATCTTGATCTTATCAAAACCTTCTTGTCTAAATTCTATACTCTGGAGCATTTTAATTGATGATAATTTCTTTTCGACTTCTTTCTTGTTAATTACAGTAAACAGCTTCCCTAGTAGTTCGGATGTCTGAATAATCTCATCTTTGCTAACAAGCACATTCCCTTCTACGTCAACTTCTTTCACAAAGCAGAAAACAGGAAAATACAAATAAAGGCCTACCGCTATAGCTATAAAGACTAAAAAAAATCTTCTTATTCTATTCATCTATAATTCTTACTTCGGTCTTAAGATGGATACCACGCCTTATTTCACAATCGTTTTGTATTTTGTTAATCAAGTCCCTAATATCATTGGCGCTAGCACCTCCAGTATTAATTATATAATTAGCATGTAGATTGGATACTTGTGCTCCGCCAACGGTTAGCCCTTTAAGGCCTAGATCTTCTATAAGTTTTCCTGCCGCAACTTCTTCGTTATTCATAAATACACTTCCGGCGCTTGGATGTTGGACTGGCTGTGTTTCGTTTCTGTGTTTAATATATGCAGCAATCCTTGCCTTAGTTGAAGCTACATTGCCCTTATGTAATTTAAACTTCGCCCTTGTTATGACGTCACTTTTCTTAATAGAGCTCCATCGGTAGCCAAATTGAATTTGATCTTTTAGAACTTCGACTTCTTTACCGTCTTTAAGAAAGAAAACTGACTTCAGGCAATCTGATATTGATCCTCCATTTGCCCCGGCATTGGTTATCAGCGCCCCACCAACGGTACCTGGTATTCCTGTAGAAAACTCAAATCCTACCAGGCCTTTACCTAGCGATCTATTTAATATTAGATTTAATGGGCAGCCACAATCAGCTACAAGTTCACCCTCTGCAATGAATTCAATTGCCTTTAATTTTTTTGTACTAATTATGACGGTCCTCAATAAATTAAGAAACAAGGTATTGGTTGCGTTACCAGTAATAAAAAAATTAATATTTATCCTGTTAAGCTTGGAAATACATTCTTTGAATGTATCAATATCGTCCGGGAAAATTATAATCTTTGTTGTTGCACCAACTTTCCACGAAGAATAATCTCCCATATTGTAATCTTTAGTGAATGAGATTTCTCTTTGCTTAAGAAAATCTTCAAGAATTTGCAATTCTTTTTTTGATACTCGATCCGACATCTCTTATATCTCCGGCCCCCATTGTTATAATTAAACTATCTTTTTTTCTTGATTCAGAAAGAATTCTATCTATCAACAACTCGTTATTAGAAAAATACTTAATTTTATTATTTGATTTTTTTATTTCTTTGTAAAGCTGGACTGAATCCAAAATACTATTGGTCTTTTCAAATGCTGAATATATATCAACTAAGTATACATTTTTCCACAATGAGAGCTCCTCAATGAAATCTTTGAACAAAATTTTTGTTCTTGAAACTCTATGGGGTTGAAAAACTAAAATAACATTTTTATTTTGAAAAGACCCTTCTAGGCTTTCTCTAATTGCTTTAATAGCACTAGGATGATGGGCATAGTCATCTATGATTGTCAGCGACTTGGTGTTCAATATAGTTTCAAATCTTCTTGATGGAGGTGTATACAATCTCAGAGATTTTTTTATTTGCTCGGCACTGACACCCATTTCCAAGGCGATGATTATTGAGCACACAGAATTGTAAATATTGTATTCACCACTCAATTCAGACACAAAGAAGCCAACAAGATGTCCTCTTTTAAATATTGCAAATCTTGATTTCTCTGCGTCTTTTAAAATTTTAAAAGAATAATCATTCGATTTAGCATCAAGCTGCCCAAATTTTATTATTTTTTTGGAAGTGATATTTTTTATTAAATTTCTTAGTACTTTGCAATCATTATTGATCACACATTTTGACTTTGCTGAAGTTGCAAATTTTTTAAACGCGTTATTGAGATTCTTTTTAGTTTTGTAAAAATCTAGATGGTCGTTGTCAATATTAGTTATCGCCGAAATAAATGAATTAAGATAATTTAAACTATTATCACTTTCGTCTGCCTCAATAACACAAAGTGAAGAGTTGCCGTAATAAAAGTTAGATTTTAACTTGCGATCCACTGCTCCAAGAAACAATGTAGGGTCAAGCCCTGCTTCATTGAGTAAGAAATGAACCATGGAGGTTGTTGTACTCTTTCCGTGAGACCCAGAAATTGATATATTCTTATTCTCTTTTGTGAAAAGCCCCAGAGCCTCTCCTCTTTTCATAACCTTGATCTTCTTCTTTTTCCCCTCGATTATCTCAGGGTTTGCTTGATCTATAGCTGATGAGCAAATTATTAAATCTTGATTATCAATATTTTTTGAATCATGTTTTGTAAAAATTGTACATCCCCCCCTTGCTAATTTTTTTGTTAGGGAACTTCTTGAGATATCTGAGCCACTGACTATATAATCCTTATTCAACAGAAATTGAGCGAGAGAACTCATTCCAATACCTCCAATTCCTACAAAGTGAATTGCATTTATCTTACTCTTCAAAGTGTCTCCAAGATTTTGTCACATATTTGTTCTGCTGGATTTTTATCTTTAAGTATTTTTTCTTTTGATTTTAGATAAACGGAACCTATTTCATCATTATAAAGAAAATTAATAATTTTATTACAAAGAACAGAATTCTCTTGGCTTTCCAAATGGATTTCTGCGAGATTTTTGTTGGATAGCTCTACTGCATTCAAATGTTGATGATTATTTGTTGAATCCTTAATAGGAATAAGAATTGAAAAAAATGGAAATCTAAGGCTTTCACTTATCGTACTTGCCCCAGCACGAGATACCAAAACTCTAGTGCTAGAATAAAAATCTTCGAGATTTGTAATAAATTCAAATGTTTCAAATTCTAGGAAGGGATGTTTCTTTTTTAGGGTTGCGTAAGAATTTTCTACACTCTTTCGGTCTTCAATGCCAGTTTGATGTACGATAGAAAATGTATCATTACCTTTTGTAAGATTTCCAGAGACTTTTTCTAATATATTTTCAACGGCAAATAACATTTTAGAGTTAAGAATTTTGGACCCCTGGCTACCACCCAAAATTAATAAATCGTACGTTTTCTTTTTAGAAGTAGTTATGCCAAAATCGCGTGTGGGGTACCCTGTTTTTATACATTTTTTCTTTGGAAAATATTTTATTGATTCCTCGAAACTTATAAAAATATTTTTGCAGAAATTTGCAATTACTCTATTGGCTAACCCTGGTACTGAATTTCCTTCTATGGCAAATATTTTGACGCCTCGCAAATATCCACTTAAACATACGGGAAGCGAAACAAAGCCACCAGTTCCAATTATTGCGTCAGCTTTGAACTCATTGAGGAGCTGATTTGATTGGATAATCGATTTAATCAATGTGAACAACGATTTTGCTTTCAACATAATTGATTTTCCCTTAAAACCCAGAGAATCAATTTGTACCAATTTATGATTTAGTTTTAGTTCCGAGAGCCCAATATTTAAGTTGCTAGTGTTGACAAATAATATATCAACTTCCTTATTCATTTTCCTTAAAGCATCAGCAATTGAGATTCCAGGAAATATATGACCACCAGTGGCCCCCAATACTATTATTATCCTTTTCACTTTCTTTTCTTATCTAAAGCCAGAATTAATCCCATTGCAAGTAATGTAAAAACCAGAGAACTTCCACCATAGCTTATAAATGGCAATGGGATCCCTTTTGGTGGCATTAGCCCCACGGTAACGGAAATATTTATTATGATTTGCAAAGAAGTTATAATCATAATCCCCGCTATTAGATTTCTCGAAAAGATATCTTTTGCTCTTTCTAGCATTCTAAAAGCACTGTAAATTAAAAGCCCGAAAAGACAAATTACAACGGAGCTCCCCACCATCCCTAGTTCCTCAGCGATAATAGCGAATATGAAATCATTATGTTGGTGAGGCAAGCTGAATAACTTTTGAGAGCTATTGCCTAATCCAACTCCAAAAAATTTCCCTTTTGCAAATGCCACATAAGATTGGACTACCTGATACCCAGAATTTGTGGGATCTGCAAATGGGTCCATAAAGGACAATAATCTTTGCATTCTGTAGGGTGCAATCCAGATCAAACTTGCAAACAATGAGGATAAAAATATAAAGATGGAAACTATGTGGGATAGTTTGGCGCCGGATATTATTATCATGGCAAAAATTGTACTGAGCAAAAGAACCGTATTGCCCAAATCAGGCTGTAATATTAGAAGCAAAGCGTAAGGTAAGCATGGGAGAATTGCGGAGACTACACCAATCTTGAATTCTTTAATTCTCTCACTCTTTTTTGCCAGATGGTTTGCAATAAAAATTAATAGCATATATTTTGAAACCTCAATTGGCTGAAAAGATAAAGGCCCTAAGTTGATCCATCTTGTCCCACCACCAACTTCCTTTCCTAGTCCCGGGACGAAAACCAAGGCCAGCATAATAATTCCAATGATATAAAGATTTTTATATCTTTTTTCCAGAATGCCCGTGTCAATTTTTGTGAAGAAAGTAAATATTAGTAGCCCTACACAAAGAAAAAAGATGTGTCTTTTGAGAAAATAAAATTCATCAGCATGTATTTCCATAGAGCTGACAGAGCTAGAGCTAAAAACCATAATCATGCCAAAAATGGATAAGGCTAAGATTAAAAATGTAAATAGTTTTCTTGGATCCCTATTGTTAAGATAATTTTTTAACATATTCTTTGAATTGCTCTCCTCTATCGGAATACGAATTAAACTGATCGAAACTAGATGTGCCAGGACTAAAGAGTAGGGTTTGACCTTTGTAGAATTTTTTTAAACCTTCTTCTACGGCATCTTCTAAGTCTACTGCTATAATTTTTTTTGATTTATTAAAAAACTTTGCAAGTTCAAATTTGTTCTCACCAAAAAGTATTAGTTTGATAACTTTTTTGTCCACTTGCTCTTTTAAAAGGTTGTAATCTAGTCCTTTGTTTTTCCCACCCATTATAAGTACAATATTTTTTTTAAGACTTCTTAACGCCGCTTCGGTAGCTTGAGGAGAAGTTGATTTAGAGTCGTTGACAACCATTCTTTCCCTGTATTTTTTAATTATTTCCAGTCTATGGCTTGGCGAAGAAAAATTTTTTACAATTTTCAATTGGTCCGAGGAGATGCTTTTGAATATTGAAAAAATACTCAGTCCAAATGCAATATTACTTAAGTTGTGGGAGCCAATTAATTTTGTGTCATCAATGCCTACATGGTCTTTGTTTTTAATTCTTATTTTGTTTCTTGATACACGCAGGCTGCTGTTGGCAAAGGGGTCCAGGAAAGACGCTTTTTTTCTATTTAAGATTTTCTTATAAACATTTCTGCTACACAATGCAAAACAATCTTCATCTTGATTCTTAAATATATTCATTTTGGATTTCCTATATTCATCCATATTCCAATGGTGATCTAGATGATTTTCAGATATATTCAGAAAAGCTGAAACAAAAGCTTTAAATGAGGATTGTATGAATTGCAGTTGAAAACTACTTACTTCTACAAGTATTAGATCGTATTGACCCTGCAAAGCTACACTGGTGATTAATGGACGACCTATGTTCCCACCAAGAAAAACTTTGTATCCACCACTTTTAAGAAGCTGAAATGTTAATAAAGTCGTTGTTGTTTTACCATTTGTGCCTGTTATTGCGACAATAGGTTTTGTTATATATCTGGATGCGAATTCTATTTCACTTACTATTTTTTTTCTGCGTTTAATTGCTAGTTGAATATTTTTGTTTCTTAGTCCGATACCCGGGCTGACCACTATTTCATTACAGTATTTCAGTAAATTTTTAAAATCATCTTTAGGCCCTAACACTTTTTCAGACTTATTAATTAGTTTTTTCGTATCGTCAAAGGGTATATAAGGAATTTTATTCTTTTTACAAAACTCTACTAGCTCAATACCCGTTACACCCATTCCATAAATAAGGATTTTTTTTCTCATCTCATCTTAGTTTTAAAGTGATTATCGCGAATACTGATAGTAAAATTGAAACAATCCAAAACCTTACTACAATTTTTGATTCTACAACGCCTTGCTTCTCGAAATGATGATGGAGAGGGGCGATAAGAAAAATTCTCTTTCCGAATAATCTGAAAGATATTATTTGAATAATTACCGATAGTGCTTCTATGACAAAAACTCCTCCTAATATTAATAAAAGTAGCTCCTGCTTGATTAAAATTGATACAAGACCAATGCTAGCTCCTAACGGTATGGATCCCACATCCCCCATAAATATCTGAGCTGGATTTGAATTAAACCATAAGAATGCAAGTGTGCCACCTAAAATAGCAGAAAGAAAAATTACAATCTCGCCGACATGACGAACATAAGGTACATAAAGATAGTAAGAGTAATTCGAATGTCCTGCAACGTACGTAAGAATAATGAGTCCTGCCAATACCGGTAGGATGGAACCTATCGCTAAACCATCAAGACCATCCGTCATATTAACGGCATTTGCTGAGCCTACAATAACAAGAAGGCATAAAAGAAAATACAAAGGACCTAAATCAATAATGCCCTTTATAAATGGAAAGCTAATATCCGTTATTTCCAAAAAAAATTCCCTATTCATGGACGAAGAAGGGTTTAGTTTATATAAAAGGGCTATTAATATTAAAGTTGTGACAACTTGAATTGACAATTTCGTACCTAACGATATTCCTTTTCCTTCTCTCAACTTGGCAAAATCGTCAAAAAATCCAGAACAAGCAAATATTACGTAACAAATTAAGCATAACGTGAAGACACTCACGACCGTTCCAGGTAAATAGAAATTGCCGCAAATAAGACATGAAATAATTACGCTTACTCCTATTAAGATACCACCCATGTTAGGAGTCCCCCTCTTATTTTTATGAGATGATTCAAGATAGGTACTTATATTCTCTGTGATATCTTTCCTACTAAAGACTCCTATAAACTTGGGAGTTAAGCATATAACCATAAGAAACGAAATGGTAGCTGCTAGAAAAGATCTGACGGTTATGTATTGGAAAATATTAAGAAAAGAATATGAATCTAAAAAATTTTGAAACAAATAATATAGCATTTAAATATCTAGGGAGTCGAAAATGTCTTCCATTCTCATGCCCCTTGATCCTTTAACTAGGATAACCGTATTAACCAAAGAACTTAAATTGATGTAGTCTTTAATCTCCTGGTGGTTACGGATGTTAACGTACTTAATTTTCTTGTCTATACCTTCACGATAATCTCCCGAATGTTTACCCAACGTATAAAGCTCTTCAAAATTATTCCTAACTATTGCATCACCAATTTTGACATGCTCTTCTCTTGATATTTTACCAAGTTCGAGCATATCACCTAGGATAGCAATCTTCTTTTTTCCGGGAAAAATTTTATTTGTCATCTCTATCGCCGCTAACATTGAATTTGGATTTGCATTATATGTGTCGTTAATTATTAAATTGCCATTATCGAGTTTGATTATTTTAAATCTGTTACTAATTCCATCAAACTCTTCAATCCCTTCCCTGATGGTATCTAACTCTAAACCTGCCTTCAGTGCTAAAGAGGCGGAGCATAGAGAGTTGTAAATATTATTAATGCCTGGGGCTTTTAAATTAACACTTACCAATTGATCCAAGAAGCACAAATTGAACCTAGAGAAATCGTCCGCGATGTTTTTGGCGACTACATCAGCATTTGCCTGTATACCAAACGAAATTTTATTACAATTGATTTCGGAAAAATAATTTTTTAAAAAATAATCGTCCAAATTAAACGCAAATACACACTCTTGATTAAAAAACTTTGTTATGTTCTTCTTTTCTTCAAACACAGTCTTTTCGTCTTCGAGTTTTTCGGTATGACCTTTCCCAATATTAGTAATTGTTGCAAAACCAGGTCTTGCTATATTTGCCAACCTCTGTATCTCACCCTTTGAATTTGTTCCCATTTCAAGAACTAATACTTTATCAGTTTTTTTTAGATTAAGAATTGTCAAAGGTAATCCAATTAAATTATTCAGGTTCCCTTTGGTTGCCAAAACCTCAAATTTTTTGGATAAAATCAATTTTAATAAATCTTTTGTTGACGTTTTACCGTTTGTGCCGGTAATACCAAAAATTTTTAGATCCTTACTCTTTTCAAGAATAAAAGCTGCGAAATCCTCTAGGAATTTATTAGACGATTTAACTAGAATCCCATTTCCTGCTTGTGCTTTGTTGTCTGACACAAAAAAGCTTGCACCTTTCTGAATTGCGATATCTATAAATGCACTACCATGAAAATTTTCTCCATCTAGAGCTAAAAATAAATTACCCTTTTCTATTGTTCTCGTGTCCGTTGAGATGGAATTGAATTCATGCAGATTCAATCTTGGATTTATACTTATAGTCCCTTCGTAATTCTTTATGAACTCCTCAAAGTACAGGCTTGCTAATTTATTATCTTCAGACATTTTTTAACTTCGTTATAATCAGAGAATTTAAAATTTATCCCCTTTATTGCTTGATAATTCTCATGCCCTTTTCCAGCAATTAATAATACCTCGCTCCTCTTCATATTGCGTACTGACCAACTAATGGCCTCTTTTCTATTAACTATGGTTTTCTTTAGTTTCTTTTTATCTGCCTTAAAGCCTTTGCAAATATGATCTATTATTACTTTGGGATTTTCGAACCTTGGATTATCGGAAGTAACGACAATTTTGTCTGCAAATTTTTCGGCAACCCCACCCATTTTCTCCCGCTTTCCAACATCCCTATTGCCACCACATCCAAAAAGAACAACTATATTTTTATCAGAGAAATGTTTTTTTAAAGAAATAATTGATTTTTTAAGTGCGTCGGGAGTGTGGGCATAGTCAATAAATATTTCTAGCTCTGTATTTTTAACCCTTTGAAGCCTGCCCGGAGCCCCGGTGTAATTTTTAATTCTCTTTTGTATCTCTTTTATATCTAACCCTTTCATAATAGAGTATGCGAAACTTGCAAGAATATTTTGAAAATTATGGTCGCCAAACAAAAGTGTCTCTACCTTGTACTCTTTATCGCCACTCTTGATAAATAAATTCGATTTCTGATTTTTCTTGACAATGTTTTCTAAATAAAAATCTGCTTTTCTATCTTTAAGAGAGTAGGTCACAACATTAATTTTTTTACCAATTAATTTAATTAATTTGCTACCCCATTTGTCATCTAAGTTTACAATTGCTAGTTTGTTTTTTTTACGACTACTGTATAAGTTATCTAAAAATAATTTTGCTTTAGCATTAAAATACGATCCCATAGTTTTATGAAAATCCAGATGATCTCTGGTCAGATTCGTAAAAATACAAGAGTCAAACTGTATATAGTCTACTCTCGACATGTCCAATGCATGAGATGAAACTTCAATAAAAACTTTTTTTACTTTCTTTTTTTTCATTTCTTTAAGAAATTTATTTAGTTGGTAGCTGTCAGGCGTAGTTAGTGAAGATGGGACTTTTGTCCCGGCAAAGTTTGTTTCTATAGTTCCTATAAGACCGGAATTTTGCTTCTTCCAAATTTCTTTTAATAAATGTGCTATGGAGGTCTTTCCATTCGTCCCTGTGATACCACAGACTTGAAGGTCCGAAGAAGGTCTAGAGAAAAATTCTACACATGCATGCGAGTAAGAGTTTCTGGAATTTTTTACCAAAAAAGTTTGTACATTTTTTTCTGCAACCCTCAGACTCTCTTTGCTTTCACTTACAATACCAATGGCCCCATTAAGTATTGCTTCTTTGATATACAAGTTACCATTATCAGTGCCTCCACTGATAGCAAAAAAAATATCACCCTTTTTTACCCCTTTTGAGTTACTGGTAATATTTTTTATCTTTTTGAACTTACTGAAGACTTGGTTGTTATATATACGCTGCATAGCATCAGATGCCTGGCTCTAAGAAGAGTCTAATTTCATCGTTCGATTCGTACTTCTCTCCCGCTACTGGATCTTGTCTGTGTACAAAACCATTTCCATGAATTTTAATTTTTATCTTCTTTGCCTCAGCTATCCTTAGTGCCTCTCTTTTTCCTATACCGATAAAAGAAGGAACACTATCATTACTCGCAAGTTTTTCTATATTATCTTCGTTTAACCAAATTCTTTCCATAGCATCTCTAAAGACCGGGGCAGCCCATATGCCTCCGTATGCATTTTGGCCTTTCGGTTCATCTATGGTAATTACTGCTACGAGCTGCGGGTTCTCTGAAGGAAGAAAGCCAATTATAGATACAATATTTTTCTTGCTATACTTTCCATTGATAACCTTTTGAGCTGTTCCTGTCTTCCCTGATACGCTAACACCTTTTATTCTGGCTTTTTTTGCACCTCGCTCGACTACTACTTGCAGCATCCTTCTCATTTTCTTACTTGTTTCATACCGAAGGACCCTATCCCCTCTTTTATATTTCTTTCTCCATATATTCTCACCGTCTGAGCTATCAATTGATTTTACCAAATACGGGTCAACAAAATTTCCACCATTAGCTATAATTGACACAGCCTGTGCAAGTTGAATTGAAGAAACCGCTATTCCTTGACCAAATGCTATATTCGCACGTTCAATGTCACCCCATTTTCCTGGTTGTAGCACTTTTCCTTTTGCTTCACCAGGAATATCGATATTTGTCTTCTTCCCGAAGCCAAATCTAGATGTCAAATAAGTGTGGTATGTTTCATTCGGCATTTTGTCCGCAATTTTTGAGGCACAAATATTACTTGAATATACTAGAATTTCTGTAATATTCGATTCCCCCCTTTTGTTAATATCATGAATCGTGTGATTCCCAATTCTCCTCTCACCGTTTTCGCAATCGAGTATGGAATGCTCTTCTATTACACGCTCATTTAAAGCGGAGGCAACTAAAACACTTTTCATAACCGAACCGGGTTCGAATGTTTTCCAAACAGGCAAGTTCTTTTTGTAACTGTGGTTTTCATGAGAGTAGTTATTGGGATTAAAAAATGGGTAGGATACCATTGCATAAATTTCTCCTGTCTTTGGATGCATTATTACCCCATATCCATTAAGTGCGTTAGCCTTCTTAACTTGTGCGGCTAACACATCTTCTAAAATCATTTGCCAGTTACTTTTTATTGTCAGAGTTAGGTTGTAACCTTTCTTCGCTTTATCACTTTCCGTAATATTTTTTGTTATTGTTTTTCCACGCCCATCTTTATAAATTTTTATTGTTTTTTCTTCTCCTTTTAAGTATCGATTATATTGCTTTTCTATACCCTCGAGCCCTATTAGATCATATTTGCTTGTATGCCCTAAAACCTGTCCTGCCAGGTGGTGCTGCGGGTATACTCTTTTCTGCTCAATTTGTATTCCTAATTGTGTATATCCCAGCTTCTTTAATGTTAGGTTTAATTTTTTTATTTTTTCTGCTTCTTCAAAAGTTGCGTGTCTCTTTATGTAAACAAATTGTTTTTTTGATGCTAATTTGTTAGACAGCGTTTTTTTGGATATGTCGAGAATTTTAGAAAGTTGTTTTATATAATAAGGTTTGTCCTTAATCTCTCTGGGATTGATATGAATAGATGGGGCTGGTTCACTGACAGCCAGAGGTGTACCGTCTGAGTCTCGTATCTCACCTCTCTGCCCAGCAACGTTAAGTGGCTTTTCTTCCTGTCTGGCAAATTTTAATGGCTTCTTGTTGTCAATTATTTGCAAATAGAAGACTTTCCCAAATATTATCAACAAGGACAAATAAAGGCCAAGCTTTATTATCTTAGATCTTTTTTTAAACTTATTGTCATCTTCTTTAAGTTGGTTTATAAACCTAGTCATTTTTTGCCCTTATTAAATCTTGCTGGCCGGGGAACTTCATTCCATGCGATAAAGCGATTAACTTGATTCTCTCGTGAGACCGCAATTTCGATTTATCAGTCTTTAGCTTTTGATTTTTCATGTTTAGGGTGTCGCGCTCTTTTTTTAAATCTGCCAACTCCAGTCCAACACGTGTTACATTGGTCTTCAATGCAACAAGTACAAGAAGCAACCCTATTAAAACAAATACAGATAATAATCTAGGGCCAAAACGCTTAATGCTATTTATCAGTCTTGATTTATCTCGAATTAGTGTAATTGACTCTAGGTTAATCAAATCGCAACTCCTATCCTCATCTTTGCGCTTCGGGATCTCGCGTTATCCAAAACTTCTTCTTTAGACGGGACCAAAGGTTTTTTTGTTAAAATTTTCAATGTTTGTTTTTTTGTACATTCACAAATCATTATTGATGGGGGGCATATGCATTCTGTCTCAGAATATTTAAAGAATTGCTTAACTAGCCTATCTTCTAATGAGTGAAAACTGATTACAATTAGTCTCCCTCCCGTTTTTAAAATTTTCAAAGATTTTTCCAAGAACTCCTTCAGGGTGGATAGTTCGTTATTTACAGCAATTCTTAATGCTTGAAATGTCCTTGTAGAAGGATTTATGCGCGTTTTGTTCTTATTGACTCTCTCAATTATCCTTGAGAGATCTAACGATGTCCTTATCTCTTCTTTGCTCCTTTGTCGCACTATTTCAGATGCAATTTTAAAGTGGTTCTTTTCTTCACCAAAATTTTTTATTAACTCTGACAATTCTTTTGCATTATACGAATTAATTATCTTGTGTGCGGTCAATTTCTGATCTTGATTCATTCTCATATCTAACGATGAATCTTCATTGAAACTAAAACCTCTTTTTGAATGTAGTAGTTGGTAACTAGATATGCCAAGATCAACTATTATTGCATCGACTTTTTCTTTTACTAACGAGTCTATATCCCCAAAGCTCCCCTGAATATATTGAATTCTTTTTGAATACTGTTTTAACCTGGTTTGTGCATGATTTAAGGATTCCCCATCAAGATCTATGCAAATCATTTTTTTAGGCCTCTTAGGAGATTCCATTATTGCAAGGGTGTGTCCTCCCATACCCAAAGTTGCATCTACATAAGTGTTAGCATTTTTTGAATCTAAATTATCAATCACCTCTTGTCTCATAACTGTGTAGTGATAACTAGATGTCATTTATACTCTCTCTACTTTTTTGAAATTTACTAAAACTAGTTTTATTGTTCGAATCCCATTCTTTTTCAGACCAGATTTCAAATCTTGATAACATACCGACGAAGACAACCGATCCCTTTATTTTCATACTTTTTCGTAGAAGGCTTGGCACCATAATTCTACCCTCGGTATCAATTTCACACTCGTTTGCACTACCAATTAAATATCTTTCAAACTCAACAATGTCTTTTTTGAACTGCGGAAGTTTGGATATTTTTGATTCTAATTCTTTCCATTCAGGTAGAGGGTATCCCACGGCACATTTATCAAAGAGCGAGATGATTATTGTTGCGGTTTCATACTTTTCTTTTAGAATGTCCCTAAATCTTGAGGGTAGACTAACCCGTCCGGTTGACGAAATCTTATGTATATACTGGCCTCTAAACATCAATACACCAAAATCTGCCAAAAAATGACAGACTACGCCATTGTTTGATTGTATGAAAAAAACTTAATAAAGTCAAGAAGATAGGTTAGGATAAAATCTATGTCTACAATTAAATTGGAATTGGAAAATAAGAAAGATATCGTTTTATTCCAATTTTTATATTCTCAGAACCAGCACTTAGGATGGCCAAGGTCCAACAGATTGAACCCTAAGGAGATTACAATCTACACCACGGATGATCTTATGGAGTCAAATAGAAAGATTTTAGTACAGATTAATAATCATGTGAAGCTAAAAGCGGTAACTTTATAATTTACTATTTAGGACTATTTTCTTGCTCAACTATATGCTTAAAGCCGGTTATACTGCTAACCAAAGCTCTTCTTAGACCGCCATATGGACCCGGGTGGGTACTTTGCGAAAAGAGTTTTGCAGAAGGTGTGTCAGTTTTTGATATTTCTTTCGCAATCTCTTCTTCCTCTGTAATCCCTTTTGATAATGACTCTTTAACGCAGTCTTTCCAAGACTCAAGCTGATCTATATGTTGCTGCATTAGATCCATTGCGTTTTCTCTCAAAGCATGATGCGCAAAGCCTAAACTTAGGGGCTTTTTTTCCATCATTACTTTTATAGATTCAATTCCTGACTCCATTCTATAAGGGGCAGGAGTTGTTGGCACCATAGTGTCCAATGAATTTATGTACATACCCACTGCATCACCACAGAACATTATTTTTTTGTTTTCCAGCATAAAGCTAAAGTGATGACTAGCATGTCCTGGAGTCTCGACCCAGCTAAACTCCAAATCGTTTACTTTTATTTCAAAAGTTTTATCTTCAAGGGATATCAAGCATTCCTCTTTAACTGGCTCGGGTTTCTCATACATTTCGGCGACCCAACCAAGCGTATCTACTGAAGATTGCCAAAGAACTTTATCTGGATCGATTAAATGCGGAACCCCTCTGCGATGAACAAGCACCTGAGTATTAGGAAAGTTTTTTAATAATGTACCCAAACCTCCAGAATGATCTAAGTGAATGTGAGTCAAAAAAACATACTTAAGATTGTTTTTGTTGACATTTAGTGCCTTGAGCTGCCTTTCTAGTTCTGGAATGCCACATGTTGGCCCCACATCAACTACTATATAGTCATCATTCGCTTTGATCAGGTATGGAGCTATAAATTCTCTGTCATTGTTGACCTTTAAGTCAAGCTGCCAGATGATTTCGTCTAGATGATTTATATTTTTTTCCATGAGAATACTTTATAATTTTCAAAGAAGTATTTTATATACTTTTAACCCTAAGGTAAAGGGAGTAAGATCATAGTAAAATTTTCTTCTTCAATTAGAGTCGGTCTTTTAACGTTTATAAGTAGAATTTTTGGATATATCAGAGATTTGCTAATAGCGTTTTTCTTTGGCGCTAATATTGAAACCGACGCTTTTTACGTAGCATTTAGAATTCCAAATCTCTTTAGAAGACTTTTAGCTGAAGGAACTCTAAGTACAACAATAGTTCCATTTTTTACCGAACTAAATTTATCAAACGATAATAATCTTTTTAAGAAGATACGAAGCGATATCTTTACTATAATCTTCTTAGCACTTCTTTTCGTAACTCTAATATTTTATTTTTTTTCGAAAGAGATTATTGCCCTTTTTGCCTTTGGATTTGATCAACAAACCAGCGAAGTTTCTTCGCAATTGTTAAAAAATATGTCACCATTCTTGTTCTTGATATCACTTTCTGCTCTCAATATGGGGCTTCTGAATTCAATAAAAAAGTTTGACGCACCGGCATTCTCGCCTGTCATGCTTAATTTAGGAATTATTTGTACCTTAATTATCTCGCACATTTTTTTCTCGTTAGATATTTTTCTTTTGTCATACGCGGTACTTTTCGGGGCATTGCTCCAATATGGTTTTCAATTACCTTTTATATTCAAAAACAACCTTAACTACTTCTTCACCTTTACTAATGTAATCAACGAGAGAACAACTAATATTATAAAAGTTATTGTCCCCCAAGTTTTTGGGCTAGCGATATACAACTTGAACATTTTAATCAATACTCAATTTGCGTCTTTTATGGAAAAAGGCTCTGTCACCTACCTGTATTTAGCTGAAAGATTGATTGAATTCCCACTTGGAATTTTTGCTGTGTCAATCGCAACCACATCTTTACCAGATTTTACCAATCTTTATTTAAACAAAAAATTCAAGGAATTTGCTACGTTAATTAACGATAGAATTAAGTTTTTGTTATTCTTGTCCACTCCTTGCGCTGTGGCCTTTATGTTTTTGGGCACCACAATATGTTCCATCTTGTATTCGAGAGGAGAGTTTACAGATGCAGATGCTGCTCTGACAGCTAAAGCTTTATTTGCATATTCTATTGGCCTGGTATTCGTAGCAGGAGTACGAGTCGTAACACAAGCTTTTTATGCCATTAAAGATACAAAAACACCTGTTTGGCTTGCTGGCAGCAATTTGATTATTAACTGTGTTCTTTGCTACTTCTTTGGTTTCTTCTTAAATCTAGGTTTTGTTGGTCTTGCTCTCGCATCCTCAATCTCGGCATTGGTTCTATTTGTATTATTAACTATTAAATTAAGGAGACATTTTCATGAGATTGATATAATGAATATTGTTCAATATTTTATTATTATTCTTGCTATCTCGATATTGTCCATCTTGCTTAGCTCATGGGTGGTTGAGTTTGTTAAAGTGACCTACTTCGATTTTGGATCATCCATAAGTTTTATATCTATAGTCTTCCTATCGGTATTTGCATATATTGGATTAGCAAAACTTGCTGGCTTGAAAGAACTAGGAATGATATTTAAATAAATTTTATTGTACATGTTTTTATTTTGTTTTAATCTTAGACCATAATGAAAGTCTTGGTTATCAATGGGCCAAATCTTAATATGCTGGGTACCAGAGAAGAAGATTATTATGGCGTGTTAACTCTAGATGAAATCAACAAGCTTATTTTAGAAAAGGCTAAGACAATGAAAATCGATATAGATTTCTTTCAGTCCAATGAAGAAGGGAAAATCGTATCGAAAATTCAAGAATGTTCGGAAGAAGATCGTTTTATTATTATCAATCCTGCTGCTTTTACTCATACGAGCATAGCGATTAGGGATGCCCTACTATCAGTGAAAGCCAAATTTATTGAAGTGCACTTATCGAATATATTCAATAGAGAAGATTTTAGACAACACTCGTTTGTATCCTCAATAGCTCTTGGTGTTATCTCTGGTTTTGGCCATCACGGTTACTTAATGGCTTTAGATGCCTTGAATGAGATACAAAAGTAACATTGTGAAATGAATTATTCTTGGAGTGCAAAAAGTCCGGATGTAGAAAAGGCTCAGTTTCTATCTTCTGAGTTAAAAATTTCGCATTTTCTTTCAAAGCTTCTAATAAATAGAAATATTGACTCATACGAAGAGGCCCACCAATTTCTTCACCCTTATCTAGAGAAAAATGATGGCAGTCTCAATCTGCCGGACCCTTTTTTGTTAAAAGGTATGGAGGATGGGGTTCAAAGAATTATTCGGGCAATCGAAAGTTCGGAAAATATAGCAGTATATGGAGATTTTGATTGTGACGGTATTACTTCAACTGCGATTTTGTATAGTTTTTTAAAAAGAGTAGGGGCCAATGTTGTTTCTTATAATCCAGAACGACTTGAAGAAGGATATGGAATTAATTTTAATTCTATAAAAAACCTTGCATTACAAGGAGTTAGGCTAATCATTTCCACTGATTGTGGTATTTCCGAAAATCAGGTAGTCAGCGAAAGTAAAAAAATTAAACTGGTAGCTAACGAGAACGTTGAGATTGTTAGTGTTGATTTTGTCATCACTGACCACCATTCTGTACCGGAAGTTGTTCCCGATGCTGTATCAATTATCAATCCTAAGCAACCAGGATGCGCTTATCCATTTAAGGAAATATGTGCAGTCGGGGTAGTTTTTAATTTGATGATGGGAATCAGAAAAAGACTCAGGGAAAGAGAGTATTTTAATGGATCCATTGACGAACCCAATTTAAAGAGAGATCTGGACCTGGTTGCTATAGGTACTATTGCTGATAGCATGCCACTGCTAGGTGTAAATAGAATCCTTGTCTATAATGGCCTAAAAGAAATACCAATTACGGACAAGAAAGGGTTATTGTCCCTGTTGCGAAACAGTGGGAAAAAAGTAAGTAAAAAAGAATATTCCGTAAGGGACGTATCATTTCAAATCGCACCAAAAATCAATGCGGCTGGAAGAGTGGGAAGGGCTTCGGATGCTGTCAGACTTTTAGTAGAAGACGATCAAAATAAGATAGATTCACTAATAGCAATTCTTGCAAGGAACAATACCGATAGACAGAAGAAGCAAGAGGAAGTCTTAAAAGAAGCAATGAAAATGGGACAAGACATTATAAGGGACAATCCAAACAAACATTCTTTGGTGCTTTATTCCAAGAACTGGCACTCTGGCGTAATTGGAATTGTAGCTTCAAAAATCTCAGAAGAGTTTGGTAGACCTTCCGTGATAATCTCGATTGACGAAGATGGATTAGGAAAGGGGAGCCTGAGGACAAAAAATGGCATACATCTTTACAATGTCCTTAAGGGATGCGAATCACACTTGGTTCAGTATGGTGGACATAGTGGTGCTGCAGGAATAACAATTAATTCTACTGAACTAGATAATTTTGATAACCAATTTGAAGATTCGATAAAGAATTATGACTATGAATCGAATAGCACAGTGGATGCTGACTTGGAAATTGAGTTCGATGAAATCCAACTAAGTTTCGTTGATGATTTGAAGAGGATGGAACCTTTTGGGAGAGAAAATCCAATTCCAGTATTTATGACACGAGAAGCTACTGTAAAAAGCATAAAAGAGTTTCAAGGCAAAAAGGGACATAAGCACCTAGAGATTATCATGGAACAACAAGGTGCTAAACAACGAGGAGTTTGGTTTGGTTTTAAAAGCCATGTAAGCATTGGAGACAGAATTGATGTTATCTATAAAATCCAGCGAGATACATACAACAGTGACTACGGAATAGTTTTAATCATAGACGACTTGAAGCCGACTTGACATTAAAGATTTTAAGTTACATAATCTCAGAAAAACGAGACACATATGAATGTATTTAAAACAATTTTTATTTTTATCGGCATTCTATTCTTAAGCTTTTCTATTTTTTCTACTGCCAAAGAAGTTGAGGAAACTGACTATTCTTCCGATGAGCCAGCACAAACTAGAATCGAATCAGGTTCAGAAACTAAAGAGAAGTTTGAATATAATAAAACGTATGGCCCTTCGCCAATGTTTACTATTGGTGGTGGTTTTTCGGCAAGCCCTGGGGGGTGGGCTTTAACGACTCGTCTTGATATACCTTATAAGGATGATTTATACATAGGGCCTGTTGGTCAATATGTAGAAGGAGATGATGAAACACTTGCCGCAATAACTGGCAATGTGAAGAAACTTCTTCCCAGTACCGATCCTAGACTTATTCCCTCAATTGAAGCTGGATTAGGCGTATTGGTTGATGATAAAAAAAATGATGGTGATGATAATAGCTCCTCAGTGTTAACTGTTGCAGGTGGAGGTTTGGACTACATACTATCGGATAACGTGAGCGTCGGGGTTCATGCTTATATAAATAATAGTTTTGATATGGATCACAAAGAATTCTTTTTTACTGCTCTCGCGGGACTCAATATTCGTCTATATTAATTTATAGCCTTTAGGCTAGTAAAATGGTTACTAAAAATCCTCACAATATAATTATTTTAGGAGCGGGTTCCACGGGTACATACCTTGCTGAAGCTCTCTGTGAGCAAAACAATTTAATATTAGTTGACAAAGATGTTAACAAGATTAATCAAATAAAAAGCACCAGCAAGCTAGATATTTTAACTGTTAGTGGAGATGCCGCAGATTTCAGCATCTTTAAAGATTTAGACCTTCAATCAATTAGCTATTTCATTGCGTGTACAAATGACGACAAGCTGAATTTCTTAACCGCTGTGTTCTTTGAACAAGTTCCCGGACTTCAAACTATCGTTGTTTCTAAGGACCCTAAATACAAAGATTACCCTGTTAAATTAGGTTGCCCAGAAATAAAAACCTTCTATTCGGGAGATATTGTCTCGGAAAAAATTATAAATTTATTTGAAACTCCTTACTCTTGGGAAACCGATAAGATTGCTGAAAAAAGGATTCTCTTTTTAAAAATCAAGATTGATGAATCAAGCCCTTTGATAGGAAAGTCGATTTATTCTTTAAATAAGAACGGAAGCAATAAATGGAGATTTTTAGCTGCTACGGAAGATCCATCATCAAAAAAATTAAACTTTATTAGAGCCGAAGGCCCATCTACTCGACTAAAGAAAGATGACATAGTTTTAGTTGTCGTTGTTTCTGAATTTGAAGAAGAATTTGAGAAAAACTTTTTTGCGAAAAACGACCCCGAACTTAAAAATGTATTTATAGTCGGAGGTAGCTATATAGCGTCCAATGTTGCAAAAAGACTGGTAAGAAGAAAATGTAATGTGAAATTGTTGGTGTCAAACCGATCTAGAGCCCGAGAGTTGTCCGAAGAACTGGATGGTGTACAAATAATATTGGGCGAATCAACCAACGAAGAGCTTTTGAAAGATCAGGGGGTTAACGAAGATTGCGATTATTTTTTAGCATTAACAGATGATGATGAGAATAACGTTTTGAGTGCATTGCTGTCTAACAAACTAAAAGCAAAAAACTCTCTCGTAGTCTATTCAAAATCTGAATATCAGAACGTAATCAATAGTATTGGTGCCGAAAGAGAAATTAATACTAAATATACCGTGGCGGGTGAAATAAATTCCTACATTATCAGAAAAGATGTATCACATGAAACTATTGTTGATGAGAATACGAAGATATTTGAATTTAGACCCGAAGAAGACATTGATATCGAAGGCATTTCTAAAAACATAGTCCTAGCTTTTGTCATTAGAGGAGATGATTCGCCGTTATATATTTCAAACCCTGAAGATGGTTTAGTAAAAAAAGGTGATTATGTTATTGCCGTAACTCTTGATTCTAATGCTGAACGAGACTTAGAATCGAAAATATTGAAATGAATTTAAGAAAATCTTTTTATCTAACCGGTAATTTCGTAATATATTTTGGTCTTTTTCTTTTAGCCCCGCTAATTTTCTATTTTTTTCTAGATTCTGGACATAAGGCCTTTTTTGACAATGACAATTTATTACAAGCCGCCCCTTTTTTTGCATCATCATTGGTGACCTTAATATGTGGATACGGTCTTCGAACTATATCCCATAATCCGGAAGCTATGAGTAAGGATTTAACAAGAAAAGATGGTTTTCTTTTAGCTTCATTAGTGTGGATTTTAGCCGGAGTATTTGGATCTCTACCGTATATCTTTTCATCGCTCAATCTATATGGATTTATTAGTAGCTCTTTCGAACCGATATTCCAAGCCAATATCTTTACTAATTCTTTCTTTGAGGCTGTATCGGGTATTACGACAACGGGAGCCTCGGTGCTTACCCCATTTCCCGATGTTGTTGAGCAACATAAGCTTCTCATTGCCTGGAGATCATTAACCCAGTGGCTGGGTGGTATCGGTATCATCCTCTTAGTTTTAATTGTTTTCCCAAGAATATCTGTCGGTGTTATGCAAATTGCCAGTGACCAAGAAGGAACTGGTCCACAAAGAGAGAGAATGACCCCAAGAATTTACCAGACCGGTCTAATCCTGTTCTATATATATATGGCGCTTACACTTCTTCTCGCATCTCTTTTATATTTTGTGGGCGATATGAGTCTTTACGATTCAATTGTTCACACCTTTAGCACCGTTTCAACAGGGGGTTTTTCGAGCTACCCCATCAGTATTCAATATCTAAACAATGTAACCGTTGAAGTTATTATTGCTGTTTTTATCTTCTTGAGCGGAACCAGTTTTGCTATATATTATTTTCTCATTACAGGAAATTATAAGAAAATCCTTGAAAATTCAGAATTCAAGGCTTACATATTACTAAATACATTCTTGATATCTTTTATCGTTTTTCTTCTCTATAAGTACTATGATTTTAGTAGTCTCTCCGATTGTTTTAGATTTGGTAGTTTTCAAGCACTTTCTCTTTCCACAGGAACAGGGTTTACATCATTTAATTTTAACGAGTGGTCTAATCATGCGAAAATAGTTCTTTTAGCGGTTATGGTCCTGGGAGGTTGTTCGGGTTCTACGACTGGTGGTATAAAAATTATGAGAGTACTGATTGTTTTCAAAAGAATTTATATTGAAATTAAGAGAAGAATAAGTCCAAATGTAATATCGACAGTGAAAATCAACGGGAAAGCCCTTGATGACGAACTTGTATCAGGTGTCTTCAGTTTCTTGTTTCTATATGTATTGATAATTGTAATTTCAGCTTTATTGCTTCTTGTTTTTGAAAGCAATGTGACATCTCTTAGTGCTCTTTCGGCATCTATTTCTTCTATAACAAACGTTGGGCCTGGATTTGAACAAATCAATCCATCCTCGAACTATTCATTTTTTTCAGGGCAGTCTAAAATTCTACTATCTTTTCTGATGCTTTTTGGTAGACTCGAGCTTTTTACAATGATTGCTCTTTTGATACCATCATTTTGGAGAAAATATTAATTTTGTTATGTTAATATCCCCTTACTAATGTCTAACGCTAAAGATAAAACAATTATTATTGGGAATTTTGATGGTGTCCATCTGGGCCATCAAAAATTGATTAATCTTGGAAAAAAAATTTCCCGGGATACAAAAACTCAATTAGCCCTTATAACATTCAGACCTCATCCTAAGACAATAATTCTGGATAAAACCATTGATTTGCTATTGCCTTATGAAGCTAAAATAGATCTTTTAGATCAAATTGGTATAAAGGAGATTGATGAAATTGAATTTACTTTAGAAATATCTAAATTAGAACCAGAGATTTTCATAGACCAGTTTTTGATTAAAAGGCATAATCCCACAAATATAGTGGTTGGTACCAATTTTAAGTTTGGATTCAAAGCCTCAGGCAACATCGAGACCCTCAGGAAGTGTGGTTCATCCCAATACACAGTCCATTCGATTGATATAGTGGAGAGTGCGGGTGAGAAAATAAGCTCAACGTCCATTAAGAATTTGCTGTCAAACGGAGATATCGAAAAAGCGAATAGATTTCTGGGTAGATACTACTTTCTTTCTGGTGAAGTTATAGAGGGTGAAAAAAGAGGAAGGCAGATTGGCTTTCCTACCGCCAATTTAAATACCACCTGGAATTTTTTGCCACAAAACGGAGTCTATGTAACATATGTAACTCACAAAGGTAAAAGATTCGAAGCTATTACAAACATAGGTTTTAGGCCAACTTTTGGAAAAAGCAATTTGCTAATAGAGTCTCACATTCTTGATTTTAATGATTCAATTTATGGCGATAGAATCAAAGTGCAATTTGTAAAACGAATCAGGAGTGAAAAAAAGTTTGATACTGTTGATGAACTTATAGAGAATATTAAAAAGGACGTACAATATGCAAGAGATACTTTTTTAGAGGAAAGTAGAAATGATTAAAGGTGATACAAAAGTTTATACAATTTTAGGAAATCCGGTAAAACACAGTAAATCTCCGGATATGCATAATGCCGCGTTCACACAGCTAGGTATTAATGCTTGCTATATTCCTCTAGAGGCAAAAATAAATGAAATTGAATCTGTTTGTGAAATGATTAGATCCGGAACTATTTTTGGTTCCAACGTAACGATTCCATACAAAGAAGAAGTTGTAAAATATGTTGACGTCTTAACTCAGGAAGCATCAACAATTGGCTCGGTCAATACTCTATACTCAAAAGAAGGAAAACTAATCGGAGATAATACCGACGGATTAGGTTTTCATAAATCCTTATTCTCCGATCTGGGATTCGATCCTAAAAATAAGAAGTGTATTATCTTGGGGGCGGGAGGTGCTTCGAAGGCTGTGGCGACCAAGCTCTGTCAGGGCGGAATTGAATCTCTGGTAGTTTTTGATATCGACGAAGAAAAAGGTAAAGCACTCATAGGTCATCTAGAAAAATTTAATTACAAATCCTCGGCAAGCCTGATTTCCTCACCTCAAGTGGACAAGTATGCTTCCAATAGTGATTTAATAGTTAATTGCACACCAATAGGAATGAAGGATGCTGATCCTCTTTTAATCGCAGAAGAAATATTTTCAAAAAAACATTACGTATACGATATTATTTATACTCCTCCAGAAACAAAACTATTAAGTTCGGCAAGACAAAAAGGGGCAAAGACAATAAATGGGATGGACATGTTGGCTTATCAGGGAGCGGAAAGTTTCTCAATTTGGGAGAATGTTCCACCACCATATGAGATAATGAAAGAGGAATTGCGAAATGGCTGAATATAATTGTTGGTATCAAAGTATTGAAAACCCTAATCATCAATACGATATACGGGAGATTATTTATAGATGTCCCAACACAGGAAGTCTTTTAGAGGTAGAACATGATTTAGAGGCGCTTAAGACGCAAACACCTGACTATTGGAAGGAGTTATTCGCTACACGATACAGAAAGCAACAATGGCCTTATGGTAGTGGAGTATGGGGCAAAAAAGAATGGGTGGTTCCTTTTATTGACGATCAAAATATTGTTTCAATGTACGAAGGAGGCACTAATCTTTTTTGGGCTGAGAAATATGGAAAACAACTTGGTATGCAAGATGTATGGATTAAGATGTGCGGAGATAGTCATACTGGCTCCTTTAAGGATTTAGGCATGACGGTCCTTGTATCAGCTGTAAAGCAATTAATCGCAGATGGGAAAGAAATTAGAGCTGTTGCCTGTGCATCAACGGGAGATACATCCGCTGCTCTTAGTGCTTATTGCGCTGCTGCAGGATTAAAATCGATTGTATTCCTCCCTAAAAATAAAGTATCCGTTGCTCAGCTTGTACAGCCATTAGCAAATGGTGCAAAAGTATTATCGCTAGATACCGATTTTGATGGGTGCATGAAAATTGTTCAAGAAGTTTGTACTCGGCAGAATATATATCTTGCTAATTCAATAAATTCTTTGAGGATTGAAGGACAAAAAACAATAAGCATCGAAATCTGCCAACAATTTGATTGGGATGTTCCAGATTGGGTAATCATACCTGGTGGTAATTTGGGGAATATATCTGCATTAGGCAAAGGGTTTTTGATGTTAAGAGATTTAGGTTTGATTAAAAAGCTACCACGACTTGTATGTGCTCAAGCTGAGAACGCAAATCCTTTATATGTTAGCTACATGAATGGCTTTTCAAGTTTTGAGCCTGTTGTGGCCCAAACAACTCATGCAAGCGCAATTCAAATAGGGGATCCTGTTAGTGTAAATAAGGCTATAAATATTTTAAAAATGTTCGATGGTATTGTTGAGCAAGCAAGTGAAGACGAATTGGCTACATCATCTGCAAAAGTGGATCTGACCGGAACATTTAATTGTCCTCATACTGGCGTGGCGGTAACTGCTTTTGAAAAGTTGGTTAATAAGAAAGTAATAAAGAAAAACGAGAAAGTCGTCATTATTTCAACTGCACACGGATTAAAGTTTGTTGATTTCAAGATCAACTATCATTTAGAGCGTCTTGAGGGAATTTCAAATAAGTTTTCAAACCACCCAATAGAAATGGAAGCCTCGACTGATAAGATCATACAGACTATAGATAAACAAATACTTTGATGAGAAAAAAAAATTTACAAGGTTTATATCTCATTACCGACGAGTCTCTCATAGACCAAAATAGATATTTTGAAATTATTGAATCATTATTAGAACTCAAACCAAGCATTCTCCAGCTTAGAATTAAAACTGACTCTTTTGAGGAAATTTTATATAAATCAAAACAAATTAAAATACTCACCGATAAACATAAAGTGACATTCATCCTTAACGATTATGTTGACGTAGCCGTGGAGTGCGGTGCTGATGGGGTTCATATTGGTGAAGATGACATAGATTTTCAAGAAGCAAGAAAAAAACTAGGTCCAAAAAAGGTAATAGGAGTTTCTTGTTATGGCAGTCTGGAAAGATGCGAAAAGTTTGTCAAACTAGGAGCAGATTATTTAGCTATTGGTACACCTTACTATACGAAAACTAAGCCAAACAGAAAAGCCACTTCGTTTACTTCGATGAAGAAGATTGTATCCAAGATAAAGAATGTTCCAATTTTTGCAATTGGTGGCATTGATTCAAACAATATACAAGACGTTTTAGATACTGGTGTTAGCGGTGTTGCGGTTATAACTTCTGTGTTTGGTGCTAAAAATCCTATTATTTCTTTTAAAGAATTAGACGATGTCCTAAAAAATAGAGTTTAATTTCTTTGGCTCTCTTTTAAAATCTTTCAATCTCTCTACTAGTGCGTGCGATACAATAGGAAGAGCTATTGATGCGTCGCAGTAACATTGTACTAGCTCCCCATGAGGATCTTCTTTCCCCCACGAAACTGCTTCTTCAAATGTACACCCTGACAAACCACCCCATTGGGGAGAATCGGTAGTGATTTGGACTGCATACTTGTGCGGATAATAGGACTCTTGTTCTCCCGTATTGTCCCTGTTCTTACCATCTTTACGATTGGGGACCTCTCTGGATTCATAAAGTAAATCCGCAGTTACAGAAATTAGTTGAATCCAGTCCTTGGGTACTCCTCCACCAATATAAACAACTCCCGTATCAACAACATGTTCAGCCAACGACATATATTCCCTGTAGTCCTTTATTGAATCTATTGTAAGACTAAACCCTTTTGCGTTTGCTATTAGAGCAGCGTCCCCATATGGACTATCAGGAAATGCCGGACAAAAAATCGGGACGTTATTTTTTGCAGCGACAGATACTATTGATTCAATTTTTTTATCGGAGAGCCAGAGTCCAAATAAATAAAGAAACTCCCTAGAAGAGTAATTATATTTATCATCCAGTGTTTGAATAAACTCGGCTATTAGCTCTGTCATATCTAAATACTCTTTCTCGCTACCTATAATGTCGTAATATCTGTTGTAGCCTTTTTTGAATAATTCCTCATCCGGACTATTATGGGAATATTGAATGTAGGAACCACCCATTGCTTCCACGATATCTTCGGAAATATTTGCACCAGTGGGAACAAGTATGTCTATAAGATTGTTTTCCAAAAACCAATTGATAATTTTCCATTGACCTGTGGTGGAAAGGGAGCCAGCATAGCCAAACAGAATGGTAATATTAGGGTCCTTAGACATATGCTCTAATACGGTTACTACCTTCGCAAGATTTTTACCTTGAAAACCAGTATTTTCCATTATTTCTAATAAATCCGATATAGGCCTATTGGGCTCAACATCAATAGCCCTCACTTTTTTATCTAGACTGATTTCACCTTTCATTCCAACATCTCCTCTTTTAACTAGTTAATCATAAAGAAACTACTAATTATTGCAATAATCAAGTTATTATCGGGGCTTAGTCCGCTCCGTTTTTCACTATTTGTTGTTTTGTTTGACAAAAAATATAAATATTTCATACTCTTTTCAAGGTTCTGGGAGCAATCGGAGGTGTACTATGGGGTATAACTTTAGTAAGCGTACAAAACATTTCACGTTACCCAAACAGTGGGCTAGCATGCGAGTTGCAAAGCAACTTGAAAAAGAAACTGGAAAAAAAATAATTCATTGCGAAAAAGGCGACTATCAAGGACCTGATTTCGAAACCCCACAACACATTCTCGATGCTACTGTACATGCCTTAGAAGCGGGATATGTACGATATGATCCCGGACCTGGTTTGCCAGAACTAAGGGAATATATTGCTACTGAAACTATGAAGGATAGAAGACCCGGAACGACGCCAGATGAAGTCATAATTACCGCCGGAGCCAAAAATGCTTTAACTATGTCATTACTTACAATACTGGAAGATGGTGATGAGGTTGTCTTTCCAAACCCTGGCTACCCTCCAGATGAAGTCTGGGCAAAATATGCAAACGCTAAAATCCAACATACCCCTTTAAATAAAGGGGACTGGCAATATGATATAGCCAAGCTTGACAAGATGATTACCGACAAAACTAAGCTTTTAATTATTAACACGCCTCAGAGGCCCAATGGCCAATTGGTTGAAAATCCAGAAGAGATTGCAGAGATAGTATTGAAGCATCCTGATCTTTTGGTAATTACAGATGAAATTTTTAGCCAAGTAATTTATGATGGAAAAAAACATAATACAATATCTTCAATACCAGAAATGAAGGATAGATGTATAGTTATTGATACATGGTCTAAGACTTATGCAATGACAGGATGGAGAATCGGTTTTGCTGTTGCAAATGAAGAAATAATTACAAAACTATCAATATTCTTACAAGATTCAATTACAAATGTCGCGGCATTTATTCAGAGAGCAGCCTTTGAAGCTGTTAGCGGTCCACAAGATTGGACAATCGAAAAAAGAGAGCTGTTACAACATAAGAGAGACCTTATGGTTAAAGGTTTAAATGAGGTTCCAGGGGTAGAATGTGTTACACCTCCTGGTTCATTTTATTGCTTCCCTGATATTTCTGGCACTGGCCTTACATCCCAAGAATTTACTGACAAGCTTGTAGTTGAAGCAGGAGTTGCAGTTGTTGCTGGGACAGCATTTGGTACTCAAGGCGAAGGGTTTGCTAGAATTACATTTGCTATATCTGACGATGATATACACGAAGGTATAGAAAGAATGAAAAAGCTCTTCTCAAAATAAATGACAAGGAATCTACTCGCACTTTTTATCTTTGTTCCTCTTTTCTTAATATCCTGCACTACAGCCCCTATAACTGGCAGAAGCCAACTGGTTCTTTTGTCTGAATATCAAGAGATACAATTAGGCCTTACTGCATATAATCAAGCATTAAAAGAAAATAAATTATCTAGCAATAAGGCTTATGTGGACTCTGTAAAGCGAGTAGGTGCCAGAATTGCACCAGTAACCGGAAAGAATTATGATTGGGAATTTAATGTAATTGAGTCAGATGTTATCAATGCGTGGTGTCTCCCTGGTGGAAAGATTGCATTTTATGAAGGCATTCTTGATGTCATGGAAAACGAGGCTCAAATAGCGGCGGTTATGGGACATGAAATTGCACATGCAACTGCAAGACATGGTGGAGAAAGAATGAGCTTGGGGATTTTAGCTCAAATAGGTGCGGTTGCTCTTCAGGTTGCTATGCGAGACAAGGATCCAGCTGTTCAGTATGCGGTATTTCAAGCATATGCCCCAACTGTATTGATTGGTGTCATTCTTCCCTTTAGTAGAACACACGAAAGTGAAGCTGATCAAATTGGATTAATATACATGGCAGAAGCTGGTTATAATCCCGAAGAGGCAGTCAAATTCTGGGAAATAATGTATGAGACCAACAAGGACAAACCAAGACCACCTGAATGGCTTAGTACTCACCCGCCAACCCTAAAAAGAATACAGGCGCTGAGAGAATTTTTACCAGAAGCTATGGAAATTTATCTAGCTTCGGAGGATAAAAAAATTCCAGTCAGACAACTTCATTAGACGGATTATTTTTTTAAAAAAAAGTATTGTAATATTTTTTTTTTAGTTTATCTTTTGTTTCGTTGAAAATTCAGAACCACATTGTTTCACTGCTTCTTTACACACCAGAAAAAATTCTTTACCGTAAAATTTTATCTACGGAATCCATAGGGGTGCATAATGGACATAGTTAATTTTTGGGCCATAGCCGGGTTTTTACTTGCCTCATACTCGGTTATTGCGAATGATAGTATTCAAACTCTAGGAACTTTTATAGCTTCCAATAGAGAATCGATACACTGGAAGATTTTATGGCTCTTCGGTGCTTCTATCTTCTCAATCGTGGTAGTCTATGGATGGCTTACATACGGTGGCGACATATCTTATGGTCGACTAACAAGGATAGATTATATAGAGCCACAGTGGTACCATGCTGTTGCTCCAGCAATCCTTCTTATTCTAACTAGATTTGGCGTACCAGTTTCTACTACTTTTTTGGTATTCTCAGTATTTGCTTCTTCGGTTATTTTAGAAAAGGTACTTGTTAAATCTGTAGTTGGATACAGTGTTGCAGCAGTATCGGCTTACCTAATTTGGATTGTCATAAGTTCCTTTATCGACGAAAAGGAAGATAAAGTTAGACCCGAGAATATAAAATACTGGAGAGTTGCCCAATGGACTACAAGTGCATATCTGTGGTTTGCTTGGTTGCAGCATGACTTAGCCAACATTGCGGTCTATTTACCTAGACAATTATCACTACCCCTCTTAATAGGCGTGGTGCTTATAGGAATCTGTTTCTTAGGTTTTATCTTTTACAGTGGGGGCGGAAGAATACAAAAAATTGTTTTAAACAAGACTGGCTCCAGATATTTACGTTCTACAAGTATCATTGATGTAATATATGCAACAATTCTATTCTTCTTTAAAGAGTTGAACGATCTCCCAATGTCAACTACATGGGTATTTGTCGGACTTCTGTCAGGCAGAGAACTGGCAATGTCAACTACCAGAAAAGACTATAAACTCAAATACATTTTCCCTATTGTTGCAAAAGATTTTGGAAGACTTTTGCTTGGACTCGGGATTTCAGTTTTAATAGTTTTCGGAGTACTTTTCTTACAAGGAAATGGATATTAATATTAGTAGGTACATATTATAATATGACTATGTTTCAACGTTCTACTGTCTCAAATTTAAAGAGGTACAAAAAACCCAAGAAGAATCCATTAGCAAAAGATGTAAACACTAAACATGAATGTGTAACTATCATGAGAGTCAAAAAGGAATGTTTAGATGGTGCAGCAATTAGACCCGAGTGCCTCAACGGGCAAGAAATCAAACAAGAATGTTTAGAGCAATATAAGCATAGACGAACCGTAGTGGTCGATACGGGTTTGCCAAGATGAATAGGTTCTTATTACCCTTTTTTTTATTATTTTCTTTAATCTTTCTCCCAACGGGATTTAGCAAAGACTTACATGAAGATTCTTCATCTGTAATTATTAACAATGTAACAACTGACTTAATTACAGATTCTGAAGATATCAAATTAAAATACAAAGCTGGCAAAGGTCTTGAGTTTAAAGGTGGAGATGCTTTTAAAATGAATTTTGGTGCTAGAATTCAAACACGCTTTGATTATACGAAATGGAATCAGGAAAAACAGGGGTCCCCTGGGTCCACAACCGATGGTACAACTGGAGAAGGCGCAGATTCTCAAATAAGGCGATTTCACGTATACCTCAAAGGCTACGTTTATAGCCCAAATATATTCTACAAGTATGTATTGTGTTCCGACAAAAATGGTAGTGGCTGTGCTGGTTCGAGTAGCGGAATGGGTATTGAGGATGCCTATATTGGATATAAGTTTGGTGACGCAAAAGAACCATTGGCCAAACTGACATATGGTCAAATGAAGGTACCATGGAGTCTCGAAGCACAGACCTCATCAAGCGGTTTAGAATTTGTTGATCGATCTTCAAAGCAGATTACATTTGAGAGAGATAATGGATTGAGGCTTGATGGTTATCTGAAAAATTTTGCTACGGGAACTTTTTATTTCGGTACTGCTCTTGGTAGCAATACACAACGAGATACCTCAGATTTAGATGTTAATGATAATGTCTATGTAACTAGATTAGAGATTCATCCTTTTGGTGCAATGAAAAAAAGCCAAGGAGATCTCAAAAAAACTGATAAATTACAACTAACAGTATCGACTGCCTATCTTTCATGGAAAGGGATTGAAACTACGTATAGTTCAGCAGCTTTTTCAGAGAATGTCGGCGGAAAGTTTGACGACAGACTTCAAGATCTTTGGAAAGCATATAAGACATATAATGGGAATGTTTCCTACGGTCTGACCCAATTGGATGTCACTGGTTGGACATATGATGCGGCTCTTAAATACAAAGGGATTTACTTAGAAGGTGAGCATACAACTCTTAAAGGATCAGAAAGTGTTTTGAAGATGGGAGATGAATCGATCAATTGGCTTAGGTTGCAGGGTTCTTATCATATAATAGACGGCTGGTCGGCTGGCTATAGATATGGTCAAAGAGACCAATCGGATAAAAGTAATGATTTAATTACCGAACACACATATATGATTTCAAAATATTTTGTTGGCCATAATTTAAAAATCAATGCTGATTATGGCTATATCAACGAGGAACAAGGACTAAGCTCTGCTGGCGCAAAACAAGACGATAAGCAAACTAGAGTTTTTAGAATTCAAGCGCAACTTAAATTCTAATAGAAGATGCTACTTGTTGTCTAGTATGCTAGGGTGCGGTCTATAAAATCTTTGCAAAACTTATTTTATGAATTAACATATGAAAAAAGCTTCGGAGGATTTATTTGAAAAGATTTACAAAAGTTCTAATTCTTACAATCTTTTTAGCTTCATCAATTCAAGGATGTTCATGGGTAAGTCAAAAGTGGGACGACAGACCATCTTGGATGGGTGGAGACTCGACAGAAAAAGAGTAAGGATAGTAAACCATATTCTTCTTAACTGTTTATACTAATAGGTATGAACAAGGAGTTTACCAAGAAGCTTTCGTCTCTTCTTGACGACAGGTTTTCTTTGTCCGAGAGTGTTAGATCAAATTATGCGAAAGGCGAGGATATATTTGATCCGGTATTGCCTTTTGGTGTCGCCTTTCCTAATAGTACGGAAGAAGTATCAAAAATACTCAGGCTCTGTACCGAGTTCGAAATACCTGTGGTGCCGTTCGGTGCGGGCACCTCATTGGAAGGCCAAGTTGTTGGTAACACTCAAGGTATATCTATTAGCATGGAAAATTTTAATGATATCCTTGAAGTCAATAAAGACGATTTTGATTGTCGAGTACAAGCCGCTGTAACAAGGATTCAACTTAATCAATACCTGAAAGATCAAGGAGTTTTTTTTCCGATTGACCCTGGAGCTGATGCAACAATAGGTGGTATGTGCTCAACTTCAGCCTCGGGCACAATGGCAGTAAGATATGGAACCATGAGGACAAATGTCTTAGGATTTACAATTGTTCTTCCTAATGGTGAAATCATTACTACTGGAAGCAGATCAAAAAAAACATCAGCTGGATACAATCTAACTGGATTATTTATCGGTTCGGAAGGTACGCTCGGGATTATAACCGAAGTACAATTAAGACTTAGCCCTATACCTGAAAGTATCATAAGTGGAATTTGTCATTTTAATAATATCGAAGAGGCGGTGAATTCTGTAAAAGAAATTATTCAATTTGGCATTCCTGTTGCAAGAATTGAATTGTTAAATGCTGAACAAATGGAAATAAGTATCAATTATTCACAACTAAGCGGTTTAGAAATAAAGCCGACGCTTTTTTTTGAATTCCATGGGAGTGAGAGTTCCAATATTGAATCAATAGAAAATGCAAAAGATATTTGTGAAACTAATAATAATGGATTTAAATTTAGTTGGTCAAAAGATTTTGAAGAAAGAAACAAGCTCTGGAAAGCACGCCATGATGTTTATTGGTCTGTAAAAGCACTTAAGCCAAATTCACGGGTCTATACTACGGATGCGTGCGTCCCTATTACAAAACTTGCGGAATGTATAAAATTTGCCGAATCGGAAATAGGTAAATTTAATCTAAAAGCACCAATTATAGGCCATGTTGGAGATGGGAATTTTCACGTTACGGTTCTCTATGATCCTCAAAATAGAGACGATTTTCGCATCATTAGGGAATTTAGTGATAAATTAGTCGAAAAATCCCTTGAGTTAGGGGGTACAATCACCGGAGAACACGGAATCGGCCTCAATAAAAAGGCGTATTTGGCTATGGAACATGGCGATTCAGTCGCACTTATGAGGCTTCTTAAAACATCTATAGACCCTAAAAATATAATGAATCCAGGTAAAATCTTTGATTTGTAAGGAAGCAAGGGAAAAAGGCGTGTAAAGTACCTAATTTGCACAGTAAATTTCTTAAAGAATAATTAACAAATACCTTGATTTCAGCACAAAAATGTAATACTGTTAGATATCTTTACAAATAGGAGGTAAGGACGGATGCGTATTATGAAATATGTGTTGGCTTTGGTTTTCTCTTTAGGTTTAGCTATCCCAACTTTTGCTGTGGAACTAAATCTTGGTGGATTCCCAAGCTTTATGAGATTCCGTTGGAGATCAATCCATAACGGAACCTACCATAATATCCTAACAGCTGCCGA